>SDAY01000153.1 GCA_006212015.1 Halothiobacillaceae bacterium | reverse complement strand
ACGGCCCCCGCGCTCGCCATGATGGATTCACGGCCGCTCAGGTCGTGCCCGGCAGGATCGGCTCGTCCGGCAGCATGCGCAGGCATTCCATGTCGGCGCCAAGGATGGTCTGGCGCAGGGCCTCCACAGCTTCCGGGCGGGGAAAGCTCTTGCGCCAGGCCAGGACCACGCGGCGCATCGGCGCCGGCGCGCTGAATTCCCGATAGACCAGTCGCCCGCCTTCCAGGCCGTTCTGGATCGAGCTGCAGGGCAGCACGGTCACGCCCAATCCCGAGGCCACCATGTGGCGTATCGTCTCCAGCGAACCGCCCTCCAGGGTGCGCTGCAGCCCGCTCATGGTCGCGCTGCGGTTGCAGTCCGGGCACATCTGCAGCACCTGGTCGCGGAAACAGTGACCCTGGCCGAGCAGCAGCAGCTCGCCTTCGGCCAGGCGCGAGGCGGGCAGGTCGCGGGCCTTGTTCCACGCATGCTCGGGTGGCATGGCGATCACGAAGGGCTCGTCATAGACCGCCTGGGTGACGACCCCGGCCTCGGTGAATGGCAGCGACACCACGATCACGTCCAGCTCGCCAAACCTTAGCCGCTCGGCCAGGTCGGCGGTGTAGCCCTCCTCGATCAGCAAGGGCATCTGCGGCGCGCGGGCATGCAGGGCCGGGATCAGGTGGGGCAGCAGATAGGGGCCGATGGTGTAGATCAGTCCGAGGCGGAGGGTGCCGTTGAGCGGGTCCGAGCTATGCCTGGCCACCTGCCGGAGGCGTTCGGCCTCCTCCAGCACCCGCTGCGCCTGGGCGACGATGCGCTCGCCCGCCGTCGTCAGGCGTACCTCGCTCTTCGGGCCGCGCTCGAAGATCTGCACCTCCAGCGCCTCCTCCAGCTTGCGCACGCCCACGCTCAGGGTCGGCTGGCTGACATGGCAGCTTTCGGCCGCGCGGCTGAAGTGGCGTTCGCGGGCGACGGCGACGATGTAGCGCAATTCGGTGAGGGTCATGCGATTTTGAATACCGGGGGTGAGGGGGCTAGAATCGAGCGCCCTTGCGGGTGTGGTTCAATGGTAGAACGGCGGCTTCCCAAGCCTCAAGCGTGGGTTCGATTCCCATCACCCGCTCCAGTTTCATCGCGCAAAGGCCCATGACCCCCCACTCATGAGCGACTTCATCATCGTCGGCGCCGGCGCCATCGGCATGCTGACGGCCCTCGCCCTGCGTCAGCGCGGCTACGCCGTGACCTTGATCGACCGCCAGCAGGCCGGCCGCGAATCCTCGTGGGCGGGCGGCGGCATCCTCTCCCCGCTTTATCCCTGGCGCTATGCCGACAGCGTGACGGCGCTGGCGCAGCGATCCCAGCAGCTCTATCCCGCGCTGGTGGCGGCGCTGACCGATGCAACCGGCATCGATCCCGAGCATGTGCCCAGCGGCCTGTTGATGCTCGATGGCGCGGGCGAGGACGACCCGTTGGCATGGGGGCGCAGGACCGGTGTCGATATCCAGTCCGTGGACGCCGCCATGGTCGCATCCATTCAGCCAGGGCTTGCCGGGATGGATGCGCCCGCATGGTGGATGCCGGAGATGGCGCAGATCCGCAACCCGCGCCTGCTGCGGGCCCTGCGCGCCGCCATGGATGTGCATGGCGTGGAGGTGGTCGAGGGGGCCGCCGTTGAGCGCCTGGAGGTCGCCCATGGGCGCGTCGAGGGCGTGAGGCTTGCCGGCAAGCGACTCGCGAGCGACGCCGTCATCCTTGCGGCCGGCGCCTGGAGTGCAGGGCTGCTGGGCGACTCGTTCGCGCCGCCCAGGATCGAGCCCGTGCGCGGGCAGATGCTGATTCTCAATGCGCCCGGAAGCGGCATCGAGCGCATCGTCATGCGCGCGGGGCGTTACCTCATTCCGCGCCTGGGTGGGCGGATACTGGTCGGCAGCACGGTCGAGCTGGCCGGCTTCGAGAAACGGACCACGGCTGAGGCGCGTGACGAGCTTCATCAATTTGCCATTGAACTGGCACCGGCGCTTGCGCATGCCTCGATCGAACATCACTGGGCGGGTCTGCGCCCGGGTGTCCCGGCGGGTGTGCCCTATATCGGCGCGCATCCCGGCATCGAGGGCTTGTTCCTGCATGCGGGGCATTTCCGCAATGGCCTGGTCATGGGGCCGGCCTCGACGGAGCTGCTGGTGCAGTTGATCGAGGGCGAGACGCCACGTCTTGATGCAGCCCCCTACGCCTTCGATGCCCCGCGGCCGGGCGGTTTGCGTTGAGCCCTGCGGGCGCGCTGGTCTGGCAGCCCGTTCGTCTCAAGTCCGGCAGGCTGCTAGAATCAATCAAAAGCCGCAATAGCTCAGTTGGTAGAGCAACTGATTCGTAATCAGTAGGTCGACGGTTCGATTCCGCCTTGCGGCACCACTCAAAGCAGAAGGGCAGTCATGGGGCTGCCCTTCGTCGTGCATGCGTTTTTGTCAGTCAGGGGGCATGGATCGCGATGCCCCGCGTTGCCAGAGGGCGAAATGCAGGGTGTGAACCGAGCTGATGAGTAAAGCCTCGATCACGACAGATTGCCCGTCGGTGGATACCTTGCGCGGTGTTGGCGCGGCGGTGGCGCCCCGCCTGCATGCGCTCGGCATCGCTTCGATCTGCGATCTGCTGCTGCATGCCCCGGCGCGTTACCAGGACCGCACCCGGGTCAGTCCGATCGGGACGCTGCGGCCGGGTGACGAGGCGCTGGTCGAGGGCGAGATCCTCGCGGTCGAGCAGCGTCAGGGCCGGCGCAGCCAGCACCGTGCCGTGCTGGCGGATGGCAGCGGCCGCCTGACCCTGTGGTTCTTCAATCCGCCCAGGAGCATCGCCGACCTGCTTCGGCCCGGCCAGCGGTTGCGCGCCTACGGCGCCGTGAAAGGCGGGCTGGCCGGCCTCGACATGGCGCATCCCGAAGTCACGCCGCTGCCCGCGCCGCTGGACACGGCGTTGACGCCGATTTACCCGACCACCGAGGGCTTGCACCAGGGCACGCTGCGCCGTCTGGTGCGCGACGCGCTGGGCCTGTGGGCGCGCGACCCCAGCCTGCTGCCCGAACTCGTGCCGTCGGGCATCCGCGACCGGTTCGGCTGGCCGGACTGGCGCGAGGCCATCGAACGGATGCACCGGCCCGCCGAATGGGCGGTCTCGCCGCTGGACACGCCGGGCGGCGCGCGGCTGGTGTTCGAGGAGCTGCTCGCCCAGCAGCTGGCCATGCGGCGCTGGCGGGCGCGGGCGGAGCAGTGGCGGGCCGAGCCCCTGCGCGGCGACGGCGCGCTGGCCGGGCGGCTGATGGCCGCGCTGCCGTTCGCCCTGACGGGCGCGCAACGGCGCGTGCTCGGCGAGATCGCCGTCGATCTCGCGCAGCCGCGCCCGATGCGCCGGCTGGTGCAGGGCGACGTGGGCTCGGGCAAGACCATCGTCGCCGCGCTGGCGGCCTGCGCGGCGCTGGATGCCGGCCGGCAGGTCGCCCTGATGGCGCCGACCGAGCTGCTGGCCGAGCAGCACCAGCGCAACCTCGCGCAGTGGTTCGAGCCGCTCGGCATCCCGGTGGTCGCCCTCTCGGGCAGCCAGCGGAGCGCGACGCGGCGCAAGGCGCTGGAGGCCATCGCCTCGGGCGAGGCGCGTGTGGTCACCGGCACCCATGCCCTGTTCCAGGAGGCCGTGCGGTTCCACGGGCTGGGGCTGGTCGTCATCGACGAGCAGCACCGCTTCGGTGTGCATCAGCGCCTGGCGCTGACCGACAAGGGACGGCAGGGCGCGCTGCATCCGCACCAGCTGGTGATGACCGCCACGCCCATCCCGCGCACCCTCGCCATGACCGCCTATGCCGATCTGGACGTGTCGGTGCTGGACGAGCTTCCGCCCGGCCGCACACCGGTGCATACCGCCGCCGTGGCGGACGGTCGCCGCGACGAGGTGATGGAGCGCCTGGGCGCGGCCTGCCGGGCCGGGCGGCAGGCCTACTGGGTCTGCACCCTGATCGAGGCGAGCGAGAAGCTGGAGGCCAAGGCGGCGGAGGCCGCCCATCTGGCGCTGACCGAGTCCCTGCCCGACCTGCGCATCGGCCTGGTGCACGGGCGCATGAAGCCGCGCGACAAGGACGCGGTGATGCAGGCCTTCAAGGCGGGCGGGCTGGACATCCTGGTCGCCACCACCGTGATCGAGGTGGGCGTGGATGTGCCGAACGCCTCGCTGATGGTCATCGACAACGCCGAGCGCCTGGGCCTGGCCCAGTTGCACCAGTTGCGCGGGCGGGTGGGGCGCGGCAGCGTGGCGTCGAGCTGCGTGCTGCTGTTCAGCGGGCCGCTCTCAAGGGTCGCCAGGGAACGTCTGGCGGTGATGCGCGAGACCAACGACGGCTTCCGCATCGCCGAGAAGGATCTGGAATTGCGCGGGCCGGGCGAGTTCCTCGGCACCCAGCAGACGGGCCTTGCGCGCATGCGCTTCGCCGATCTCGCGCGCGA
>SDAY01000152.1 GCA_006212015.1 Halothiobacillaceae bacterium | reverse complement strand
TTCATCGCGGCCCAAGGTCCGCTCCTACAAACCCATAGACCCGCATGCCATGACGGAAAGATGACCACGTGTTGAACGCCCTCACCCCCGAATCATTCCTGATCCTCGCCGCCATCGGCGGCCTGCTCTTCGGCATCCTGCTGATCTGGCTGGTCATGCGCGCCAGCCGCAAGGCGCTGGAGGCCGGGCTGACCGAGCGCCTGCGCGCCGCCGAGAACGAAGCGGGCGAACAGCTGGCTGAACGTCAGAAGCTCGATGGTGAAAACCATCTTCTGCGCGAGGCCCTGCAACGCGCAGGCGAGGAACGCGCCACCCTGCACGAGCGCGCCAGCCGCATCGCCCCGCTTGAGCAGGATGCCGCCGCCTTGCGCGCCCGGCTCGACGCACTGGAGCAGGATCGCCGGCTGCAGGGCGAGCGCGCCGCCAGCCTGCAGGCCGAGCTGGAGCCGCTGCGCGTGCGCATGCAATCCATCGAGCAGACGCTGATCGAAATCACCGCCGAACGTGACCGCGCGCGCGAGACGCTGGCCCAGACCCAGACCCAGCTCGAGGCCGAGCGCCAGCAGACGCAGGAAAAGCTGGCCCTGCTGGTTTCGGCCAAGGAGCAGCTTGCCGAGCAGTTCAAGCTGCTCGCCAGCGAGATCCTCGAAGAGAAGACCAAGCGCTTCACCGAGCAGAACCAGAGCCAGATCGGCCAGCTGCTCAACCCGCTGCGTGATCGCTTGAACGAGTTCCAGAAGAAGGTCGAGGACAGCTACAACGAGGACGCGCGCGAGCGCCACACCCTGCGCGCGGAACTCAAGCAACTGGCGGAAATGAACGCCAGGCTGGGCCACGAGGCGGAAAGCCTGACCCGCGCGCTGAAGGGCGAGCGCAAGACCCAGGGCCTGTGGGGCGAGATGATCCTGGAGACCGTGCTGGACAGCTCCGGCCTGCGCAAGGGGCACGAGTACGAAACCCAGGTCAGCCTGCCGCACATGGGCAACCGCGCCCAACCGGACGCGCTGATCTTCCTGCCGGAAAACCGCGTGGTGATCGTCGACGCCAAGGTGTCGCTGTCGGCCTACGAGCGCTTCGTCAACGACGAGGATGCGGCCGAGAAGGCGCGCCACCTGAAGGAGCACATCACCGCGCTGCGCACCCATGTAACCGGGCTGTCGGACAAGTCTTACGAGACCATTCCCGACCTGCGCACGCTCGACTTCGTGCTGCTGTTCGTGCCGATCGAGCCCGCGCTGATGCTGGCGATGGAGCACGACAAGGGGCTGTTCCAGGACGCGCTCAAGCGCAACATCGTGCTGGTCTCGCCCACCACCCTGCTGGCCGTGCTGCGCACGATCGCCCACCTGTGGCGGCAGGAGCAGCAGAACCAGAATGCCCAGGAGATCGCCCGCCAGGCGGGGGCGCTGCACGACAAGTTCGTGGCCTTCGTGGAGGACATGCAGACGCTCGGCAACCGCATCGACCAGGCGCAGAAGTCCTACGAGGCCGCCTTCAACAAGCTCTCCACCGGCCGCGGCAACGTCATCGGCCGCGCCCAGCGCCTGCACCGCCTCGGCGTGCAGTCCAGCAAGAGCCTGCCGGAGGCGCTGGCGCAGGGCGCGCTGGAAACCGACGGAGAGGACGAGGCATGACCGACTTCCGCAAACGCCACCCCCTGCTGACGCTCGCCCTGCCCGCTCGCGGCGGTTCGCCTCTCGAACAGACCGCGCAAGGCGACAACGCCTACTGGAACGAGATGGACGCCTTGCTGGCCGAGGGGCATCAGGACACCGCCGCGCTGATGTATTCCGCCCGCACCCTGGGGGGCGAGCTGATGCAACGGCAGCTCCAGCATCTCTGGCCGGCGGCCGGCCAGCACGATCTGGCGCTGGCCAAGGGGCTGGGCGTGGCGCTGTGGCTGACCGAGATGCTGGTGTTCCTGCGCGAGGATGGCGCCCACGGTCGCGTCCTGCCGCCGCGCGATGCCATGGCGAAGTTCATGGTCGAGGCGTCGCAGTTGCGCGAAGTCCGGCACGACTTCGCCCTGCGCCGACTGGCCGGGCATCTGGCCGATCAGGCCTTGAAGGTGCTGCAGGGCAGCGCGCGACTGGGACTTTCCGCGCCCTTCCCGCTGCGCTGGCGGCTGCGCTGGACCATGCTTTATGCGGGCTTTCTCCTGCAAGCGATGCAGCGCGACCCGGACGCCCCGTTCATCAAGCCCAGGCTGCCGCCGCGCGAGGCCCTGCGCCTGCTCTGGCGCACGCTGCATGTGGGCAAGCCGCGCAAGACCCAGGGGGGTTGCGACTGCTGAACAAATCCGCTATCGCGGGCTTACGCCCGCTTCACGTTAGGTCGAAGGGTGGCGCGGCCTTCATCGCGGCGGGGGCGCCGCTCCTGCACATCAACGACGTCATCACGGGCAAGCTCGCTCCCACACACCCGCTGCGTCATCGCGAATGCCGGGCCATCCATCGCGCGATGGCCCCCGTGGATGGGAGTGATCGCCCATCATCCCCCTATCTGACGCGAGGCGTCCCGCCGGTGATACCATCCCTTGCATGAATCCCTTGACCTATTGCCGCGACCAGGCCGCCCCCGCCGGCTCGGCCCATCACTATGCCACCCTGTTCCTGCCCGAGGCGCACAAGCCGGCCGCGCTGGCCGTGCTGGCCCTGCGCAAGGAACTGGAGAACGCCGTCACCCGCATCGCCGAGCCGAGCGTGGCCCAGGCCCGGCTGGACTGGTGGCTGGCCGAGCTTGAAAGCGCCGCGAACGGCAAGGCCCAGCACCCTGTGGCCCAGGCCCTGCTTGAGCATGTGCTGCTGCATCCCGACCGTCTGGCATTGCTGCAGGAAATGGTGGCTGGCGCGCAAGACCGCCTGCGCCATGGCCATCTGGAGGACGAGCGCGCCTTCGGCCTGTTCGCCTGGCGCAACGACATCGCCCCCTGGCTGATCCTGACTGACCCGGAGAGCACGGGCGGCCGCGCCGAGCGCGACTTGGCCCATGCCGTCGGGCAGGCGCTCGCTTGGGTGCGCGTGCTGCATCACCTGGGCCGCGATGTGGCGCAGGGACAGGTGCTGATCCCGCTGGACACCCTGGCGCGCCAAGGCGTCGAGCATGGCGACCTGATGCACCCGCGCACCACGGACGCGGTGCGCGCCATGCTGGCCGCGCTGGGCGGGCAGACGCTTGAGCGCATCCGGCAGGCCCGCGCGCTGATCCCCGGTGAGGCGCGTCCGGGGCAGATCATGGCGCTGGTCAGCCTGGCCCATGCCGAAGCCCTGCTGGAGGCCATGCGCCAGGAGGACTGGCGCCTGCTCGAACAGCGCCCCGAACTCACCCCGCTGCGCCTGCTGTGGATCGGCTGGCGCAGCGCGCGCAAGGCCCGCAAAGGGGGTCGCTGAATCATTCAGCACCCCCTGACTGGGGCAGGACACCCCAACGCGAACAAGGGCACAAGCCCTTGATGCGCGGAGGCCGTCGCGGGCATGCACCGCGACGATTCGAACCGAATCAAGCCAGGGACGGCTTGATTCAGCATGTACCAAGGGCAAGGCATGAACATGACGAACAAGACCCTGTTGATCACCGGCGCCACCGGCGGCCTGGGCTGCGCCGTCTGCCTGGAGGCCGCCCGTCGCGGCGCGCGCCTGATCCTGCTGGGCCGCAAGCCGGAAGAGCTGATGACCCTGGCCGACCAGCTCGTCGCCGCGGGCGGCGAGGAACCCCTGCTGCACGCCATGGACCTCGCCGGCGCCCAGGCCGAGGACTTCGCCGAGCTGGCCGGGCTGATCGGCGCCCATGCCGGCCGGCTGGACGCCGTCATCCATCTGGCCGCCGACGCGGGCGCCCCCGCCCCGCTGGCGCATATCGACCCGGTGGTGTGGAACCGCCTGCTGCGCGTGAACCTCACCGCCCCCTTCCTGCTGACGCGTGCCTGCCTGCCCTTGCTGAAGGCCTCGTCGGGGACGGCGGTATTTGTCGGGGATGACTGCGCGGCCAGCTACCTGGGCGCGTATGGCGTCGCCAAGGCGGGCCTGGCGCGGCAGGCCGCGCAATGGTGCGAGGAGCAGCCGGGCATCCGGGTCGAGCTTTTCACCCCCCCGGCCATGCCCACCCCGCTGCGCGCCCGCCTGTTCCCCGGCGAGGGGCCGGAGGGGCTGACGCCCACGGACGAGGTGGCGCGCGCCCTGCTCGCCCGGGTTCCGTAGGTGCGCATTCATTCGCACCCACGCCATCGCGATCTCGCGCCTACCGCCTGAAGTCAAGCCCGGACGCAGGCATCGCCGGAATCCGGGAGCGCTGCGGACCTCGGGGCTCGCCCCCGCCCCGGATTTCGCTACGCCTCATCGGGGCTAGCAGCCTGTCGGACTTGAGACGATCTGGCTGCAAAAGCCGCGGGCCGGTCCATATTTCGCCGCTTTTTTGGGCCATAGTCCCTGCTATGGCCCGGCAAAATCGTCATTGCTGTCCTCGGCCGGC
>SDAY01000035.1 GCA_006212015.1 Halothiobacillaceae bacterium | reverse complement strand
CTAGGGCGGGGCTTTGCTTTCGGAGTCCGTGGCATGCCGATCATGACAGGCTCGGGCTGCAATGTTCATGGCATGGGCCATGATGATCGTCCGACGATCAGCCGGCTGATGAAGCGCAGCAAAATCCGGGAGATTCGAAGCCCCTATCCGGGCTACGCCTGACCTTGGCGGCAGGAGCGAGCGTGCTCGCGATGTGCTGCACGGATCGCGAGCACGCTCGCACCTACGTGCAGCACCACGCCCAAGATCGTGATCGGGGCGGCGACCGGGGCGCAGTCGATTGATTCACAATCTCTCAGGGGTCCACCATGGCCGGCAAGGGCAGCGGCGCCATCAGGGCCTGCAGGTCGGCCTCGCTGAACTTGGTCAGGGCGGAGGCGTCCTCGCCCAGCACGCCGGCGGCAAGTTCGGCTTTTTTCTCCTGCAGGGCGAGGATCTTCTCCTCGATGCTGCCCTCGGCCACCAGCTTGTAGACGAAGACCTGACGGGTCTGGCCGATGCGATGGGCGCGGTCGGTGGCCTGGTCCTCCACCGCCGGGTTCCACCAGGGGTCGTAGTGGATGACCGTGTCGGCTGCGGTCAGGTTGAGGCCCACGCCGCCGGCCTTGAGGCTGATGAGGAAGATGGGGATGTCGCCGTCCTGGAACTGGCGCACCACCGCCTCGCGGTCGCGGGTCTGGCCGGTCAGGGTGACATGGGCGAGCCGGGCCTTGGTCAGCGCCTGACTGATGAGGTCCAGCATGGAGGTGAACTGGGAGAACACCAGGATGCGGCGGCCCTCCTCCACCAGCTCCGGCAGCATGTCCATCAGCAGGTCCAGCTTGGCGCTTGCCATCGCGCGCTTGCCGCCCTGCCGGTTGGGGAGCAGGCGCGGGTCGCAGCAGACCTGGCGCAGCTTGAGCAGGGCATCGAGGATGACGATGTGGCTGCGCGACATGCCCATGCTGGCGATGGACTGGCGCACCTTCTCGTCCATGGCGGAGCGCACGGTTTCGTACAGGTCGCGTTGCGCCCCTTCGAGCTCCACGGCGCGGACGATGATGGTCTTGGGCGGCAGCTCGGAGGCCACATCCTCCTTGCGCCGGCGCAGCATGAAGGGTCGCAGGCGGCGGGCGAGCAGGTCGCGGCGCACGCTGTCGCCATGCTTCTCGATGGGCGTGCGGAAGGCGCGGGTGAAGGCTGTCTTGTCGCCGAGGAGGCCCGGCAGCAGGAAGTCGAACTGCGACCACAGCTCGCCCAGATGGTTTTCCATCGGCGTGCCGGTCAGGCAGAGGCGGTGGTCGGTCTCCAGCCGCCGGATCGCCTGGGCCGCCTGGCTGGAGGCGTTCTTGACCGTCTGCGCCTCGTCGAGGATGAGCTGGCTCCAGTGCTGCCGCTCCAGCTGCTCAATGTCGCGCCAGAGCAGCGGATAGGTGGTGAGGACGAGGTCATGCTCGCCCAGTCGCTCGAAGGCCTCGTGCCGGTCGGCCCCATGCAGGGTGAGCACGCGCAGGGCGGGGGCGATGCGTTCGGCCTCGCGCCGCCAGTTGAACAGCAGGGAGGTGGGCAGGACGATGAGGGCCGGGCGATCCAGCCGGCCGATCTGCCGCTCGCGCAGCAGGAAGGCGAGGGTCTGGGCCGTCTTGCCCAGGCCCATGTCGTCCGCGAGGATGCCGCCCAGGCCCAGCTCGCGCAGATGGCTGAGCCAGCCCAGCCCCTCGCGCTGGTAGGGGCGCAGCTCCAGGCCCAGGCCCTCCGGCGGCTCCACGGCGACCGGCGCGCCCGCGCCCTGGATGCGTCGCGCCATCTCCAGCGCCTGCACCGCCCCGCGCGGGGGCATGTCCCCGGGCAGCGCCGCAAGCCGCGCGGCGTCCAGCGCGTTGAGGCGCAGGGCGTCGCCATGCGGTCGGTCGAACAGGTCGATGAGCTGGCGCACGATGGTCTTCACGCGCCCGGCATCGACGCGCACGCGCGGGCCGTCCGGGGCCGTCAGGATCACGCCGGCATCGTCCGGCTGCTGGTCCAGGAAGGCGGCGTCCAGCCAGCGGGGGTCGCGTTCGAGCAGCGCGGAGAGCATGGGGGTGAGCGCGAGCCTGCGGCCTTCGATCATCACGCCCATGTCGAGATCGAACCAGCCCGGCTCGTCCTCGCGCAGCTCGGCGTCCCAGCCCTCCGGCTCCTGCCAGAGGTGGCGGAAGTCGTCGGGAAGGTCGATCCGCCAGCCCGCCGCGCGCAGGCGGGGCAGATGGTCCGCCATGAATCCGATCCAGGCCTCCTCGCTTTCGAGGCCGTAGAGGCCGCGCTTGCCGGGGTCCACAAACAGCGCCTTGGCCGGGAGGCGGGTCAGGCCATGCTTGCGCAACTGGCGGGTCCAGCGGGCTTCCGCGTCCGGACGGCGCTTGACGTCCACCCAGCGGCCCTGGGCGTCCTTCACCAGGCCGGCCTTGTCGTCGGGACCAAAGCGCAGACCCTCGTACATGAATGCAAGCTCGGCCACATCCAGCCCGTCGCATGGTCCGGGATACGCGCGGTAACCGTTCACGAAACGCACGGCCAGGGTGTGCAGACTCAGGACCGGCACGGGCGCCACGTCGATCTGTTCCACCCCGGCCTGCCCGGGCGGTGCAAGCGTCGGCGCCAGTTCGGCCAGCAGCTTCCCGATGATCGGCAGGTCGTGCTCCGAGAGCGGGGGGAGGGAGAGCAGCCGGTTGAGCAGGCGCGGGTCTTCGTCCGTCGTCAATGCACCGGCCTCGAGGGTCTGGCCGTCGACATACCAGAGCGTTTGCAAGGCCAGCACATGCGCCTCCGGCTCGGCGATGACCCTGGGATGCAGTCCTTGCGCGCCCTCCTGCCAATCCAGCCGGGCGGAACGCCTGGGGCCGCGATGGAGCGGCGTGGGGTCGTCCTTCAGATAGAGCCGCCCGGTGTCGAGCATCAGGCCGAGCGCCAGTTCATCCGCGGCACTGCCGAGCAGGAAGCCGCCGTGGCCGTACAGGTATCTGTCCCCGGCAAGCAGGCGGAGGATGGGCATGTCCTGATCGCGGACAAAGCGCGGCTTCTTGCGCAGGGCGCCGTCGATGTTGGTCCAGACTTGCGCGGCATGCACCTTCGGCGCCCCGTCCGACCCGAGCCGGGCCTTGTGGATATGGACCGTGGTCGTCTTCGCGCGTTGCGCGGGCGGCTGCAGGATGTAGACGAGGGTCTCGTTGACCGGCTTCGCATCCTCGTTCAGGCCATCCCTCAGCCGTTCGGCCCAGGCGAGAACCTCCGGATTGACGCCGGCATGGGCCTGCCGGTACTGCAGGGTGGCGATCAGCGCGGCGACCGCATGCTTGCATCCACGCACGACCGGGCAGCTGCAATGGCTTTCGAAGTGCGGCTCGCCCCGCCTGTCACGCAGGACATGCACGCCCACATGGTAGGGCTTGCGTGCCGTGCCCTGAACCGTCGCGCTGACATGGCCGCCCTCGACACTCAGGTCCTGGATGGCCCCGCCCAGATAGGGTCGGGCCTTCTCGATGGCCCGACTGTCGAAACGGGCGATGATGTCGGCGAGCGTGAATGATGGGGCGGGCTTGGAAATCATGGGTGCTGGCTGCAGGCGATGGACAGGTGCGCGTGATGCGGTGTCAATGGAAGGGGCGGATGTTAAGGCATGTCGGGGGGGATTGTGACTTGACGGGTAGTTCATGAACAGTCGAGGGAAAACGGGCATCCGTTTTTTTCGGGGATGATGACCATCGCACCTTCTTGGCCGCCTGGACAGCGTTGCCTTGCTGCGGCCGGGTACCCCGTTCCTCCTCCATGCCCATGTTCGGCGTGGGGCAGGAAGTCGACGGGTATATTGTTGATGAATCACAGGCGGATGAAATACTTATTTTCAGCCGCCTGTCATGGCGGGACATGGATGTCCCGCACGAAAGTCGACCACATAAGTGATTGATTTTCGAACACCACGTCCGGGTGTGTACCGGACGTGGTAGGGCTGAAAAACTCATGGATGAGGTTTTTCAGCATCCTGACAAGGGGCGTGCGAGGTGCGTGTTGAACATGGACTATGATTGAACGCGACGGCAGGCCCGAATGGGCCGTGCAGCCTTGACCTTCTTCGAAGCGCCTATCCGTGCTACGCCTGACCTTGGAGGTAGGAGCGGGCTTGCTCGCGATGTGCTGCACATCGCGAGCACGCTCGCTCCTACGTGAAGAGTGGCACCTACATGCGGCACCCTGCCCAGGCTCGTGATCGGGGCGGCGACCGGGGCGCAGTCGATTGATTCACAGCCACTCAGGAGACTGGAGCATGGCCCATCTGTCCGGACACGAGCCCTTGTCCCAAAACCATGACCGCTGGGGGCGTCGCTTTCCATGGAGAGTGATTGGGAAGGGAATGGGAGGGGTGCTCCGCGGGGGGCTGGCCGCCTTGTTCATCCTGCATGCCCTTGCCGCACAGGCCTCCATCGGGGGAGGACAGGTTCTGGATGCCGCCACCGCTCACCCCATCGCGGGCGCGGTGGTGGAGGGGGATGGTCATGCCGTGCGGACCGACCCGGAGGGGATGTTCACCCTCCCTTTCCCGGCGTCCAGGCTGAATGTCCGTACCCCGGGTTACGCCAGGGTGGCCATGGCCGACGGGGCCGCTGACCCGATCAAGACGGAGATTCGGCTCCAGGCCTTCGTTCCCAAGGGTCTCTATCTTTCCGTGCTGGGCTTCAGGGATCCGGGCCTGCGCCGGGCCGCCCTCCAGCTGATCGACGAGACCGAACTGAATGCCCTGGTCATTGACGTCAAGGGTGACCGCGGACGGATGCTCTACGCCAGCGCCCTGCCCCGCGCAAGCCATGAGGGCATGCAGAAAGCCTTCTCCAGGCAAGAGATGGCCGCCTTGCTCGAGGACCTGCGCAAGCGGGGCATCTACACCATTGCGAGGGTGGTGGCATTCAAGGACGCCCCCTTTGCGCTCGCCCACCCGGAACTGGCCGTGCACAACGGCAGGGGTGGGGTATGGACGGACGGGGAAGGACAGTCCTGGGCCGACCCCTTTCGCCCCGAGGTCCATGATCATGTCATCGCCGTGGCCGAGGAGGCGGCGGGATTGGGTTTCGACGAGATCCAGTTCGACTACATGCGTTTCCCGGATGCAACGGGGCTGGTCTTCTCCAAGCCATCCACGGAGGCGGGCCGGGTGGCGGCGATCACAAGCTTCCTGACCGAGGCGAAAAGGCGCCTGACACCCTACAATGTGTTCGTGGCCGCCGACATCTTCGGCTATGTGCTCTGGAATCAGAACGATACCGGCATCGGCCAACGCCTGGCGGATCTTGCGCCCCTGCTGGACTATCTTTCACCCATGCTTTATCCGTCCGGATTCCAGTACGGCATTCCGGGCTACCGCGAGTCCATGCTGCATCCTTACGAGATCGTCAACCTGTCGCTGCGCAATGCGCAGATGCGCACCCGGCTGCCGGCCGTGCGCTTCCGGCCCTGGCTGCAGGCGTTCAGGGATTATGCCTTCGACCGTCGCCCCTTCACCGCCGACGAGATCCGCGCGCAGATTCGGGCGGCCGAGGCGTTCGGGAGCAACGGCTGGATGCTGTGGAATCCTCGCAATGTCTACAGCGATGCCGGCCTGAGGAGGGACGGCAGGCCATGAAGTCGCTGGTGGCGCTGCTGCTGCTGTTCGTCGCGCCCGCGGCCCTTGCCGCGCGGGGTCTGGACACGGCGGCCCTGGAGCGGATCGAGGGCATCGTCGGCGAGGAGATCGCGGCCAGCCGCCTGCCGGGGGCGGTGGTGCTGATCGGCGGCGAGGACGGCGTCCACTACCGTCGCGCCTTCGGCGCCCGGGAGGTGACGCCGGAGCGCAGGCCCATGACCGAGGACGCCATCTTCGACCTGGCCTCCCTGACCAAGACCGTGGCCACCACCACCGCCATCCTGCAACTGGCCGAGCAGGACCGGCTGGACCTGGACGCCCCCGTTGCCCGCTATTGGCCGGCGTTTGCCGCCAACGACAAGGCGTCCATCACCTTGCGCCAGTTGCTCACCCACTATTCCGGCCTGCGCGCCGATCTGGACATGAACGAGCCGTGGTCCGGCCCGGACGCCACCCGCCGCCTGCTCATCGCGGAGCGGCCGACCCACTCTCCCGGCAGCCGTTACCGCTACAGCGACATCAACTTCGAGGTGCTGGGCGAGCTGGTGGAGCGGATGTCCGGCCAGCCGCTGGATGTCTATTGCAGGGAGCATATCTTCGCCCCCCTGGGCATGGCTGACACCGGCTTCAGGCCGCCCTCATCCATGCGCATCGCCCCCACCGAGTGGGGAAGGCAGGGCGTGGTGCATGACCCGACCGCCTGGCGCATGGGCGGGGTGTCCGGCCATGCCGGCCTGTTCTCCACCGCGGACGCACTGGCCCGGTTTGCCCGCATGCTGTTGGCGGGGGGTGAACTGGATGGAGTGCGGGTGCTGCGGCCAGCCAGCGTTGAGGCCATGACCGTTCCCCAGTCCCCCGAGGGCCAGGAGCGGCTGCGCGGTCTGGGCTGGGATATCGCCGCGCCCTTTGCCGCCCATCGGGACGGACTGCCGCCGGTCGGAGCCTACGGCCACACCGGCTTCACCGGCACCTCGCTGTGGATCGACCCGGTCTCGAGGCTTTATGTGATCCTGCTCAGCAACCGCGTCCATCCCGATGGCCGGGGCGACGTGAAGCCGCTGCGTGAGCGCCTGGCCGCCCTGCTGGGCGAGGCCCTGGGGCCCTTGTCCGGCGCGGACATCGCCGCCGCCCGCCCGATCCTGGCGGACCATGTGGCCAAGGCCGCGCCCCGGGTGCGGACGGGCCTGGACGTCCTGGCCGGCGAGGGTTTCGCCCCGCTGCGCGGCCTCCGTGTCGGACTCATCACCAACCACACCGGACTCGACGGCCGGGGCCGGCGGAGCGTCGAGCTGCTGCGCAACGCGCCGGGGGTGCGCCTGGCCGCGCTGTTCAGCCCCGAGCATGGCCTGCACGGCCGACTGGACGAGAAGGTCGAATCGGGCGCCGACCCGGAGACCGGCCTGCCGGTCCACAGCCTGTATGGCACGACCCGGCGACCCACCGACGCCATGCTCGATGGCCTGGACGCGCTGGTGTTCGATATCCAGGATGCGGGCGCCCGTTTCTATACCTACACCACCACCCTGGCCTACTCCATGGAGGCCGCCGCGCGGCATCACATCCCCATCTACGTACTCGACCGGCCGAACCCCATCACCGCCGATGCGGTCCAGGGGCCCATGCTGGACCCGGACCGGACGGCCTTCACCGCCTACTGGCCGATGCCGGTGCGGCACGGCATGACGATGGGTGAGCTGGCCCGGCTTTTCAACGCCGAGGCCGGGATCGGCGCCGAGTTGCGCGTCATCGCCATGCGCGGTTACTCGCGCCGGGACTGGTACGACGATACGGGGCTCGCCTGGGTGGCGCCCTCGCCCAACCTGCGCACCCTGCCCGAGGCGGTCCTCTACCCTGGCGTGGCGCTGGTGGAGGGGGCCAACGTGAGCGTGGGGCGGGGCACGGACACCCCGTTTGAACGGGTCGGCGCGCCCTGGATCAACGCCCGAATCCTGGCCGAATACCTGCAGGCGCGAACCCTTCCGGGCATCCGTTTCAGCCCGACCGAGTTCACTCCCGACGCCAGCCGCTACCAGGGCCAGGCCTGCCATGGGGTTCGCATCACGGTCACGGATCGCGACGCCCTGGATTCCCCGGCCCTCGGCGTGGAGATCGCCGCCGCGCTCCATCGCCTCCATCCCGGTGCATTCCGGCTGGGCGACACTCTGGGAAGCATCGGCTCGACCGGGGTGCTGGAGGCCATCCGCGCGGGAGAAGATCCGCGGACCATCGCCGCCGCATGGCGGACGGATCTGGACGCCTTCCGCGCCATCCGCAGCCGCTATCTTCTCTACTGAACGCGTGATCCAGGCTGTTGGCGGCAAACGGAGAGGCCGTGAATCGATCATGGCAAGCACGGGGGCGCGCTCCCGCGAGGACGTCGCCACGGGATTCGTCCCTGGCTCAAGCTCGAGCTTGTCCGCCCGGGCCTTCGCCAGCGCGCTTGCCGAAGGTCTTGCCCTCCGCGTGGATGAGCTCGCCGTCCTTCTTCAGGCGCACCTGCGCGGTGTACGATACCGCCCCGTCCGCGCGCTTGCGCTGGGTGATGGTCGCCATGCCGCCCCGTAGCACCGCGCGGCGGAAAATAGCAGCAGAAGGCCAAAATGGCACTGAATCAGGACATGCACGAAGATCGAGAAAAGGCGGCGGAATGCGCCGCAGCGCGCCACGACAGGCCTGGCAGGCTATCCATCGCCCCCATGCTCGACTGGACCGACAGGCATTTCAGGCTGTTCGCGCGCCTGCTCAGCCGACACACACTGCTGTACACGGAGATGGTGACCACCGGCGCGATCCTGCATGGCGATCGCGACCGGCACCTCGGCTTCAACGCGGTCGAGCACCCCGTCGCGCTGCAGCTCGGCGGCAGCGACCCGGAGGCCTTGGCCGCCTGCGCGCGCATCGGGTCGGACTACGGCTATGACGAGATCAACCTGAACGTCGGCTGTCCGTCCGACCGGGTGCAGAGCGGCCGCTTCGGCGCCTGCCTGATGGCGGAACCTGGCCTGGTGGCGGAATGCGTGGCGGCGATGCGCGCGGCGTCGGATAGGCCGGTCACGGTCAAGTCGCGCATCGGCATCGACCATCAGGAGGGCTACGAGCCGCTGGCGGCCTTTGTCGAAACGGTGGCCGCAGCCGGTTGCGAGGCCTTTGTCATCCATGCCCGCAAGGCCTGGCTGCAGGGACTCTCGCCCAAGGAGAACCGCGAGATCCCGCCGCTGCGCCATGACATGGTCCATCGACTGAAGCAGGACTTCCCAAGGCTTCACATCAGCATCAACGGCGGCATCCGCACGCTGGACGAGACCGAGGCGCAGCTTGGTCATGTGGACGGGGTGATGATCGGGCGTGCCGCGTACGAGAACCCCTTCCTGCTGCGCGAGGCCGACCGTCGCATCTTCGGCGGCGACCGGCTCGATCCGCAACCGATCGAGGTCATGCGCGCCTTCATGGATGATGTGGAGGATGAGATGCGCAAGGGCACGCAGCTGCACGCCATGACCCGCCACATCCTCGGCGCCTTCCACGGCCAGCCGGGCGCGCGCGCCTTCCGCCGCCACCTGAGCGAACACGCCCCGCGCAAGGGCAGCACGCCGGAGGTGCTGCGCGAGGCGCTGCGCCATGTCGGCGTCGATCTATAGGCCGCTGACCGGCTGGCTGCGCTCCCAGAGCTCGATCTGGGCGCTGGCCTGCATCCATTCGATCTGGGCCCTGTCGCGGTCCTGGATGAGCACGCTGGTCCGCATGCACTGCTCGGCCTGCTCGCGCTGCTGGCGCATGGCCTGGATGTCGACCTCGTCCACCCACAGGGCATCCTCGGCCAGCACGGTGATGCGCTCGGGCTGCACCTCGATGAAGCCGCCGCCGAGGTAGATCAGGCGCGGCGGCATGACGTCTTCGACCTGGATGCGCGCCACGCAGGGCAGCAGCAAGGCCATCAGCGGCGCGTGCCGGGGCAGGACGCCGATCTCGCCCAGCCCGGTGCGCACGCTGAAGCGCCTGACCGGCCCGCTGAACAGCGGACGCTCGAACATGACCATGTCGAGCATGATGGTCGTCATCATTCCTCCGTTCATGCCTTGTCCCCCCGCGGCAGCGCGATGGGCAGCTCCATGGCCTGCATGGCCTTCACCAGCATGTCCGCCGCATCCTGCGGGTGCTTGACACGGTCCGTGTTGACCACCAGGTCGAAATGCTGGTGATCGAACATGTGCCGCCCCAGCAGGGCGTGCAGGTAATTCATGCGCTCGTGGTCGATCCGTTCAATCTTCCTGCGCGCCTCATCGAGCGCTACGGACTCACGCTCCGCCACCCGTTGCGCGCGACGCTCCAGCGAACCGGTCAGGCGCACGCGCAGGATCGGGCGATCCTGCAGGAAGACATGCGACCCGCGATCGACGATCACCCCGCCCTCGCGCTCCGCGATCAGCAGCAGGGCCTCGACGAGCTGTCGCCGGTAGGTCGGCATGGTCGTCGGGCTGCCGCCGAGGAAGGCAAGAAGGTCTTGCGAGTGCGTGCGCCGACGCCCAAGCTCGTCCAGCCGATGCAGCAGGATATCCTCCAGATGCAGCCTGTCCTGGGGACGCTGGCTCAGGTCATCGCCGAAAAACTGCACGCCCAGACGCTGGGCCAGGGCACGCCCGATGTCCTCGCCCCCCGCGCCGAAGTCATGGCCCATGGCCACGACCGGCAAGGGGGGCGCGGGCGGGGCCTCGGTCGCGCGCTTGGTATCCAGGTGGTGCTCGACATCAAGCAGTTGCTTGAGCATGCGTTCGATGGACAGGGCGGGCATCATGCGTTTCCTTGGTAAGTTTCAATGACGTAAATGCTCTGCCACGGTCAGGCCGGACAGGCGCCAGGCCTTGCCGAAGCCCGCGACATAGCGGCCGCCCGAGGGGGTCAGGCGGAACAGGTGAAAATCCGGCAGGCCGCGCAGCAGCGGGATGATGCCGCCGAAGGCCGCCTCCATCTGCCCGAGCAGGGCATCGCCCCGAGCGGAGGCGCGGTCGAGCGGTTCGGCCGCGCAGGACAGGCTGACGCGGGCGCGGGCAAACGGCTGGCGCGCATCGGCCTCGTCCTCCAGCAGCAGGACTTCGGCCGCAGGTTCGCGGCGCAGGTTGCGGGTGTGGGGGGCAAGATCGCTGAGGAAGACGACGAAGCCGTCGCCATCCCGCATGAAGGGCGCGACGCTCAGTTCCGGCAGACCGTCCCCGCCGCGCGTGCCGAGCACGAGCGAGCGGCGCGTGGACAGGAAGGCGTCCAGATCGGACTGGACCGAGGCCATGCCCGGATCACCGCTGGGCGAGGTAGCGGCCATGCAGGTTCATCACGCGGGCGACATAGGTAGTGGTCTCATCATAGGGCGGGATGCCGCCGAATTTCTTCACGGCGCCCTCGCCCGCGTTGTAGGCCGCCACGGCCAGGCGCGCGTCCTGGTTGAACAGGTTGAGCAGGAAGCGCAGGTAGGCCACCCCGCCGCGCACGTTCTCGTTCGGATCGTAGATGTTGCTGACGCCGAAGCGCGAGGCGGTGGCCGGCATCAGCTGCATCAGGCCGGTCGCCCCCTTGGGCGAGAGCGCCTGCGGGTTGAAGCCGCTCTCGGCATGCACCACCGCGCGCACCAGGTTGGGGTCGACGCCATGCTGGACGGCCGTGGCGCGGATCAGCTCGTCGTAGGCGGCGCGGTTGAGCGTCCAGCGCGCGCTGGAGATCGGCGCGTCGTTCCAGCCCTTGGGCTTGGTGTAGCGACTCTTGTAGATGAGGCCGTAACGCGTGTCGCCGTTGGGCACATTGGTGATGTGGCGCACGCCGTTGGCGTCGGTGTAGGCATAGATGTCCGCCATCGCGCTGGCGGACCCGCCGACGGAGATTGCCCATATCATTGCTGAGATCATGCCTTTCATGGCTGGAATCTTAGCAGCAAGACGCGAAATATCACCCCTCCCCCGCCATGTCGAGCAGACGGCGCACGCGCTCCTCGGTGGACGGATGGGTGCGCAGCCAGGACGGCGGCTCCCACGGGCGCAGCGGACGGAACCAGACCTCCCACCCGCCGCGCTGCGTGCGTTCGAGGCGCTCAAGGGCACGGACCAAGCCCCCGGGGTCGCCGGTCAGGCGGGCGGCGGCCGCGTCGGCATCGTATTCGCGCGTGCGGGCGAGGCCAAGCTGCATCAGGTCGCTGAGCGGGGGGGCGAAGGCCAGGATCGCCAGAACTCCCCAAGGAATCCCCTCCGCCCCCAGCATGAGGGCAGGCAGGCTGAACAGCAGCATGAGCTGGCCCAGCATGGCAAGCAGGGCCGTGATGCGCCCGACGACGGTCGCCAGCAGCATCACCCTCAGGTCATCGTGGCGCAGGTGCGCGATCTCGTGGGCCAACACCCCGGTCAGCTCGCGCCCATCCAGCACCCGCAGGATGCCCTCCGAGAGGGCCAGCGAGGGGTTCGCGCGCGTGCCGAACGACATGGCGAGCAGGGCCGGGCCGGGCAGCAGGTAGAGATCCGGCGGCTGCTCGAGACCCGCGCGCAGGGCCAGCTCATCGAGCAGGTGGTACAGGTCCGGCGCCTCGACCTCGCGCACCGGCGCCGCGCCCATCCAGCGCGCCAGCGCCGCGCCGGGCAGGCGCGGCACCAGCAGGAAGGTCATGGCGCCCATGAACAGGGCCCAGACCACGCCCGCCCACTCGGCCAGCAGCCAGCCGAGCGCGCCGAGCACCATCGCCATGCCCGTCAGCAGGGCGAGGGTCTGCAGGGCGTTGCGCACGCGGAATCCGGGCATGGGCGCACTCAATGGGCCAGCCCCGGGAACAGCTCGGACAAGCCCCTGGCCATCATCTCCACCGCCAGCGCGGCCAGGATCAGGCCCATCAGGCGGGTGACCAGGTTGACCCCGACCGTTCCGAGACGGTCGGCAATCCAGCCGGCAAAGCTGAACACGACCGCGACGACCAGGGCCACGAAGAGAATGGCGAGCACCAGCGCGACATGCACATCCACGCCCCCGCCGAACTGGTGCGACTGGATGATGACGTTGGAGATCGCCCCCGGCCCGGCGAGCAGGGGCACGCCCATCGGCACCACGGCGGCGGCGTTGCGTTCGGCGGTCTCCTCGGCCTCCTCGGGGGTCTGGCGCAGGCCGACTTCCTGCGCGCGCAGCATCGACAGCGCCAGCATCAGCAGGATCAAGCCGCCGCCCACCGAGAACGAGGCCAGACTGATGCCGAACACGCCGAGCATGGCCTCGCCCGCGAACACCGAGACCACAAGCACCGTCAGCACGGTGAAGGCCGTGGTGCGGGCCGCCGCCAGCGCGCGCGGTCGCGGCCAGCCCTGCGTCACGGCAAGGAAGAATGGCACGATGCCGAACGGCTCGACAATGGCCAGCAGGCTGACGGTCATCTTGAGGACATCGGTCAGTTCGATCACGGCGCGCTCCATCCATCGTCGGCATTCACACCCAGGAAGCTTAGACCGGCGGGTGTCCGCGTGCAGCCAGTTCGCCTCAAGTCCGACAGGCTGCTAGACTGCCCCGCCGCGCAAAAAAAAATACGTATGTTTCATTTGATTGCCGCGCGCACGCCGAAGAACGCGCGCACCGACCTGCTCTCCGGCCTGACCGTGGCACTTGCCCTGATGCCGGAGGCCGTCGCCTTCGCCCTCGTCGCCCAGGTGCACCCGCTGATGGGCCTGTACGCGGCCTTCATCGTCGCCCTCGTCACCTCGCTGTTCGGCGGCCGTCCGGGCATGATCTCCGCCGCCGCCGGCTCGCTCGCGGTGGTCATGGTGGCGCTGGTGGTGCAGCACGGGCCGCAGTACCTGCTGGCCGCCGTGGTGGTGATGGGCCTGATCCAGATCGCGGTGGGCGCGCTCAAGCTCGGCAAGTTCATCCGCATCGTGCCCTACCCCGTGTTCCTCGGCTTCGTGAACGGGCTGGCCATCGTGATCCTGATCGCCCAGCTCGAGCACTTCAAGATCGCCACCCCGGGCGGCGGCCATGACTGGGTGAGCGGCCCCGCGCTGGCCGTCATGCTGGGCCTGATCGCCCTGACCATGGCCATCATCCATCTCCTGCCGCGCCTGACCCGCGCGGTGCCGTCCACCCTCGTCGCCATCGTCACGGTCAGCCTGCTGGCCATCGCGCTTGGGATGGACACCCGCACGGTGGGCGACATGGCCTCCATTGCCGGCAGCCTGCCGGACTTCGCCATCCCGCAGGTGCCGATGACCTGGGAGACGCTGTGGATCGTGCTGCCCTACGCCTTCGTGTTCGCCGGCGTGGGCCTGATCGAGTCCCTGCTGACCCTGCAACTGGTGGACGACATCACCGGGACGCATGGCCAGCCCAACCGCGAGTGCGTGGCGCTGGGCGCCGCCAACATCGCCAGCGGCATGTTCGGCGGCATGGGCGGCTGCGCGCTGGTCGGGCAGAGCGTGATCAACGTCGAATCCGGCGGACGCGGGCGCCTGTCCGGCATCGCCGCCGCGCTGTTCCTGCTCGCCTTCATCCTGTTCCTCGCCCCGCTGATCGAGCAGATCCCGCTCGCCGCCCTGATCGGGGTGATGCTCATGGTGGTCATCGGCACCTTCGAATGGGGCAGTCTGCGCCTGTTCGGCAGGGTGCCGCGCCAGGACCTTTTCGTCGCCGCGCTGGTGACCGTGGTGACGGTGGCGACGGATCTTGCCACCGCCGTCATCCTCGGCGTGGTGGTCTCCGCGCTGATGTTCGCCTGGCAGCACGCCAAGCAGATCCGAGTGGATGTCGACACCAGCGCCGAGGGCAGCCGGGTCTACCGCCTGCATGGCCCGCTGTTCTTCGCCTCGGTGCAGAATTTCAACGAGCTGTTCGATCCGCGCAACGACCCTGACGATGTGATCATCGACTTCGCCGATTCACGGGTGGCGGACCACTCCGCGCTGGAGGCCATCGACAACCTCGCCGACACGTACCGCGCCCAGGGCAAGACCCTGCACCTGCGCCACCTGAGCCCGGAATGCCGCGAACTGCTGCGCAAGGCGGGCGACCTGGTCGAGGTCAACATTGCCGAAGACCCGCATTACCACGTGGCTGAAAATGACCCGCGCAAGGGCTGAGAGGGTGTGAATGAATCGACTGCGAACCCCGGTCGTTGCCTCGATCACGCGGTGGGCGCGCGGTACCGCCAAGCAGGCTTATGAAATACTTATTTCAGCAGCCTGCTAAGGCGGGACATGGATGTCCCGCACGAAAATCAATCACGTAAGTGATTGATTTTCGCATACCAAGTCCGGGCGTGTACCGGACTTGGTATGGCTGAAAAACTCATGGATGAGGTTTTTCAGCATCCTGCAAGGGCCGGCGTAGCCTGGATGGATGCCTCGAATCTCCCGGATTCCGCTGCGCTGCATCCGGGTTATTTGACGATGCCTGATCAGGCCATGTGGGCGTGAAAAATGCACAGCCTCTGAGCCACGGGCATGAAAAAGGCCGGGGCATGTCGCCACCGGCCTTGCTGAAGCCCTGATGAGCCCCGATCAGATCTTGCGCAACGCCTGCGCCCAGGCTTCCATCGCCTGGGTGGCGACCGGCATCGGCGGCTCCATGAAGTTGATGACGAACGTGTCGCCCAGGTCGGCCACGCCGATGGAGCGCGGACGCACCGCCATCACATGCGGGTTCGGCAGCTTGGTGCCGAAGCAGAACACGATCAGCTTGGCATCGAGGATGTTCGGGGCGACCTCGCCGTCCGGCAGGCCCTTGGTATGGGCATAATGATCAAAAGTGCCGATGTAGGCGACGATGGGATGCGCATCGATCTTCGCCTTGAAGTGGGCGATGATGGCGTCCACGCTCTGCATGTCGGTCTCGGTCTTCGGCAACTCCATCTCGAAGATCGGATACTTTTCCAACAGGACGGTCTGTTTCATGACAGGCTCCACGAAGTTATCAGTTAAAACCACTCAGCCATAAGCTGCATTGATTATTACCCAATGAATCCCGTCACGTCCAATCCCGAGCGGCATGCCAGGTTGCTGCGCCTGGCCACCCAGGCCAGCCTCGCCACCGCCCTGATCCTGATCGGGGTCAAGCTGGCGGGCTGGTGGCTGACCGACTCGGTGAGCCTGCTCGCCTCGCTGCTCGACTCGTCCGCAGACCTCGTCGCCTCCATGCTGACCTTTCTCGCGGTTCGCTGGTCGCTGGTCCCTCCCGACCACGAGCACCGCTTCGGCCACGGCAAGGCGGAGGCCCTGGCCGGGCTGGCCCAGTCGATGTTCATTCTCGGTTCCGCCGTGATGCTCGCCTTGCAGGGTGTGGACCGCCTGATCCACCCGCAGCCGCTGGCGCAAACCGATGCGGGCCTCGCGGTGATGGTGTTCTCGATCCTGCTGACCTTCGCGCTGGTGAGCTTTCAGTACAGCGTGGCCCGGCGCACCGGCTCGCCCGCCATTCGCGCCGACGCCCTGCACTATGCGACCGACCTCTTCGCCGGCCTGGCGGTCATCGCCGCCCTGTGCATGAGCCAGTGGGGCCTGTTGCGCGCCGATGCGGCCATTGGCCTGCTGATCGCCGCCTATGTCGCATGGAGCGCCGTCCAGATCGCGCGGGAGGCGCTCAATCAGTTGATGGACCGCGAACTGCCGGATGAGGTCATCGAGCGCGTTCGCGGCCTGACCCTGGGCATCGAGGGGGTGCATGGCATCGCCAGGATGCGCAGCCGGCAGTCCGGCGTCATCTATTTTTTCGAACTCTACATCATCCTGGATGACCAGCTCCCCCTGCGTCAGGCCCATGAGGTGGGCGACCGCGTGACCCAGGTGCTGCGGGCCGCCTTCCCGGGCGCCGACATCATGATTCACGAAGAACCCGCCTCCATTGCCGCCGCCTCATCCGCCGATCCGCCAGCCCCCCCGGTTGGGTAACGCCCCGCACTACGGCACAATAGCCCATCAATCCAACATCGAATCCGCATGACCACCCCCATCCTGCCCAGCCGCGACACCCTGCTCTTCCACCTCAGCCACATCGACCTCGACGGTTACGGCGCCCAGTACATGACCCGCGCCGCCGGCTTCCGCGCGCGCTACTACAACGCGGACTACCGCGACGTGCCCGCCACCCTGGATCGCATCTTCGAGGACATGGCCAAGGCCGATGAGCCGACCCTGCTGCTGATCACCGACCTGAACCTCACCCTGGATCAGGCCGACATGGTCGCCCGCCGCATCGCCGGGATGGGCCAGGGCGAGAGGAGCCGGGAATCGTTCAAGACCCCGTCATCGCGCGGCCCCTCCAGGCCCGGCCTGCTCAACCAGGACATGGCGGCCATGCTCAAGCAGTCGCTGGCGGCGGCCGAACCCGCTCCCGAAGCCCCGCGCCACAAACCGACCGTCATGCTGCTCGACCACCATGCCACCGGCGAGGATGCCGCCGAGAGACACGACTGGTATCACCTGGACACGGAACGCTGCGCCAGCCGCCTCGCCTTCGAGGCCGTCGCGCCCTACCTGGATGAAGAGGCCCGCGCCCTCTACGCCGCCCGCGCCGAATTCATCGACGTCGGCGACCGCTGGCTGAAGGAGGATCCACGCTTCCACCGCTCCATCTTCCTGATCGGCCTGATCATGGAGGACGACCAGCTCGCCCCGCCGCTGATCGACCTCAAGCGCGAGTACCGTTTCCATCTCATGAACGCCTTCTTCACCCTGATGGAACAGGACACGAGCCTGGAAGAACTGGAGCGCGGCGTGTACGACTTCCGCAAGGCCTTCCTCAAGGGCCGCATCGCCGACGAGGCCCTGAACGACCGCGAAAAGCCGCTCAAGGACAAGTACCACAAGCTCTGCGCCGAGGTCATCCCGCCCAGCGAGATCCCCATGCTGAAGATCGACGGCTACCGCGCCGGCATCTTCTTCAACTGGCCGCATGACGTGTTCCGCGGCGTGGTGATGGAGCTGATGGAAAACCAGGGCAAGATGGACATGGCGATCCGGGTCGGCGGCAATGGTCGCATGTCGCTGCGCTCCAACGACGGGGTGGACGTCGGCATCATCTCCGGCCGCTACTTCGAGGGCGGCGGTCATCCCGGCGCCGCCGGCGGCGTGCTCAAGGACAACCGCATCAAGGACGTGAACCAGGCCCTGCGCGCCATCAGCCAGACCGTCGTCGACAAGAAGGGCCTGGTGCAAACGATCTAAACCGTCGCCATGCCCCCATCCCAATACATCACCCCCGAAGGCCATGCCCGCCTGACCGCCGAACTGGACGAGCTGTGGCGCGTGCAGCGTCCCAGGGTGGTTCAGGCCGTGTCCGAGGCCGCCGCCCTGGGCGACCGCTCGGAGAACGCCGAATACATCTACGGCAAGAAGATGCTGCGCGAGATCGACCGCCGCGTGCGTTTCCTGCGCAAGCGGCTGGACGGCATGGTGGTGGTGTCGGAGAGGCCCTCCGACACCTCGCGGGTGTTCTTCGGCGCCTGGGTGGTGCTGGAGGATGACGACGGCGTGGAGTTGACGCTGCGCATCGTCGGCCCGGATGAATTCGATCCCAAACGCAACTGGATCAGCCTGGACTCGCCCATGGCGAAGGCCCTGATGCGCCGCGCGGAGGGGGATGAGATCAGCGTGCGCCTGCCCGCCGGCGAGCGCGGCTACTGCATCATCGGGGTCCGCTACGGGCTGCCGTAGGAGGCCCGCCCTCGGGCCGAAGGGCCGCGCGGCCTTCATCGCGGCGAGGGCGCCGCTCCTACATGGCCGCGCTTCGCTCGCCATGACGATGATGCGCCCGTAGGAGGCCCGCCC
>SDAY01000151.1 GCA_006212015.1 Halothiobacillaceae bacterium | reverse complement strand
GGCGTGACGATTCACCGATCAGCTCGTAGAGTCTGAATCCGGCAGGGTGATGTTCAGTTCCAGTACATCGACGCCATCCTCGCGGTCGAGCTTGACCTTGACGGATTCGTCGCTGACGTTGACGTAGCGGCGAATGACCTCCAGCAGCTCTTTCTCGAGCTTGGGCAGGAAGTCATGTCCGCCACGGGCGCCGTCCCGAAGCTGGGCACGCTCGTGGGCGATGATGATCTGCAGTCGCTCCTTGGCCTGCTTGGCAGTCGATTCCTTCTTGCCGCGGAAAAAGTTGAGAAGACTCATGGCTTATTTCCCGAACAGGCGGCCGAACAGCCCTTTTTTCTCGGCGGTCATGAAGCGCAGCGGGCGCTCCTCGCCGAGCAGGCGGGCCACGGCGTCCTCGTACGCCTGGCCGGCGTCGGAGGCCTTGTCCATGATGACGGGCTGACCCGCGTTGGAGGCATTCAGCACCGCGTGTGATTCGGGAATCACGCCCAGCAGCGGCACGGCGAGGATCTCCAGCATGTCCTCCACGCTCATCATCTCGCCCGCTTCTGCGCGAACGGGAGAGTAGCGGGTGACCAGCAGGTGCTGGCGGATCGGCTCCATGCCGTGGATGGCGCGGTGCGACTTGCTGGCGAGCAGGCCGAGCATGCGGTCGGAGTCGCGCACCGAGGAGACCTCGGGGTTGGAGACCACGATCGCCTCGTCGGCGAAGTGCATGGCGAGCTGGGCGCCCTTCTCGATGCCGGCGGGGGAGTCGCAGATCACGTAGTCGAAGCCGTCGGCGGTCAGTTCATCGAACACCTTCTTCACGCCTTCCTCGGTCAGCGCGTCCTTGTCCTTGGTCTGCGAGGCGGCCAGCACGAACAGGCCATCGACGCGCTTGTCCTTGATCAGCGCCTGATGCAGGTTGGCCTCGCCGTTGATGACATTGACGAAGTCGTACACCACGCGCCGCTCCACGCCCATGATGAGGTCGAGATTGCGCAGGCCGACGTCGAAGTCGATGACCGCGACCTTGTTGCCGCGCTGAGCAAGGCCCGTGGCGATGGAGGCGCTGGTCGTGGTCTTGCCCACGCCGCCCTTGCCGGATGTCACGACGAGAATCTTTGTCACTGCATGACCCTTTGTAGAAATGATGACTGCGAATAAAACATACAGAATTATTAACCGAGGGCGCGGATGGTCATTTTGTCGTTCAGGACCTCGATGACCGCCGGCTTGCCCAGCAGGGCCGGGTCGATGTCATCGCGGGTCCGGTAGATGCCGTTGATGGAAACGAGCTCCGCATCCAGGTTCTGGCACCAGATGCGGGCATCGCCCCGTCCGCGCGCGCCCGCCATGGCGCGGCCGCGCAGCGGGCCGTAGACATGGATGTCGCCGTCGGCCACCACCTCGGCGCCCTCGTTGACCGTCGCCTCGACGATCAGGTCGCCGCCGCGCGCATAGACCTGCTGGCCCGCGCGCACCGTCTGGCGAACCACCATGTCCTTGACCGGCTCGGGCTCGGGCTTCGCTTCCGGCGCGGGGGCTTCGGCTTCCGGGGCAGCGGCCGGGGGCTCCTTCTTCGCAGGTTCGCCCGTCCCGCGTCCGGTGCTCTCGGCGAACAGCGCCAGGCGGGCCTTGGCTGCCGCCGCGCGCTGTTGCTCGTTGCCACCGGCCACGCCGACCACGGTCAGGCCGTGGTTGTCGAGCAGGCTGACGAGGGCGGGAAAGTCCACCACCTTGAGCCCGTCCTGCAGCGGGGTCAGGTCGAGCACCACCGGACTGTTCTTGAACAGGTTGGGGGCCTGCGCCATGTGCTCCCTAAGCTTCATGGCCAGTTGCACGATGTTCGGGTTGTGCAGCTCGAACACCATCAGGGTGAGCATGCGGCCCTTCAGTAGGAAGGAGGTGTCCTGCGATTCGGCCATGGATGGGTTTTCGTGTGGGTCAGAGGGCGCAGCAGGCCAGGCGGAACTCGATGTCGTCCGCGCTCTGGCTGGTGCGGCCGTCGTCAAGGTTGAGTTCAAGGAAACGGATGGTGAAGCGCTGCTTGCCCGCGCTTAGTTCCGGGAAACAGGTGGCGTCCTCCGGCAGTTCCACGCGGATCATCTGGAACGGGTGCGAGGAATCCAGCGCGCGCTGGTAGAAGCCGCTCGCGGCGATCATGGGCGAGAGGCCGGTGCTCTTGCGCACCAGGTCGAGGATGAGCGCGATGCCGTCATGAATCAGGGCGAACGGCGTCAGCCAGCTTAGCAGCATGTCGCGCCGATCCTCGATGGGCTGGCGCAGCCAGTGGTGGAACACCGGCAGATCGAACTCGCACAACCCGCCAGGGATCTTGCTGCGCTGCTGGATGGCGGACAGGAACTCGTTGGACTTGATGGCGGCGCCGATCGGGCCGGTCAGCCCGTGCAGGCGCTGAATCAGCGCCTTCTGCTGCTCCAGCACCTCGCTCAGCTTGCGGGTGTCCACGTCGGGCGTCTGAGTCAGCCGGGTCAGGTTGGCGTTCTGCCGTTCCAGCTCCTTCATCAGCTCGCGCTTGAGGTCGACGCGGCCGGTCAGCTCGCTCAGCTCAAGCAGCGCGAGCACCGCGCACTGCGTGTCAGGCTCGGATGAGCCCGCCAGGAAGTGCTGGGCGTGCTGGAACAATTCGCTCAGGCGCAGGAAGGCTCGCATGCGCTCGTTGAGGGGGTGCTCGAAGACGTTCAGCGCCGTCATGTTTCAATGAGCCGTGGTAAATATCTTGCGCATTTTGCGATGAAAATGAGCGACACACAAACTAAGGTGGCCTCAAAGGTGGTTCGATGACTTCCTGCCACGGCACTGAAAGAAAATTTCAGGAATGTGTTGACAGCGATTTCTTGCGGCCTATAATGCGCACCCATCAGCTCAGCTGGTTGCCTCTGCAGCGTCCCCATCGTCTAGAGGCCTAGGACATCGCCCTTTCACGGCGGTAACCGGGGTTCGAATCCCCGTGGGGACGCCACTCATCCTCTCGGTCTGGAATGAATCCAGACGTCATCGACACTAACCCTCCTGTCCAGGTCCCGCGCCTTACGGTGCGACAAGACGTGATGTGACGCTCGTTGGTTGGCTTCGATGTATTGAAGTTGTTGCCCAACGAAAGCGGTCCGCTCCAAAGCAATCCCCGCTCATAAGCAGACTTTGCCGAGAGTCACACATTGTTATTGTCTACAGGAACTGTCTCATGACGACTGTCACTACCACTTTTGCCGACCTCGGCGTCAATGCCCACATCGTCACCAACCTGACCGATCTCGGCCTGACCCAGCCCACCCCGGTCCAGGCGCAAGCCATTCCGATGCTGCTGGAAGGTCATGACCTGATCGCCAAGGCGCCCACCGGCACCGGCAAGACCGCCGCCTTCCTGCTGCCGGGCCTGACCCGCATGGCCGACGCGCCTGACAGCGAAGGCCGCGGCCCGCGCATCCTCGTCCTGGCCCCGACCCGCGAACTGGCCCAGCAGGTCACCAAGGCCGCCGTCGGCTTCGGTCGTGGCATGCGCGGCGCCCGTGTGGTCTGCATCACCGGCGGCGAGCCGTACCCGATCCAGAACCGCGAGCTGTCCAAGCCCTACGACATCCTCGTCGCCACCCCGGGTCGTCTGCTTGACCAGATGAACAACGGCCGCGTGCGCTTCGACCGTCTCGACATGCTGGTGCTGGACGAAGCCGACCGCATGCTCGACCTCGGCTTTGCCGACGACATGCGCGCCATCGCCGAGGCCATGCCGCAGGAGCGCCAGACCGTGTGCTTCACCGCCACCCTCTCCCCCAGCGTCGTGCGCCTGGCCGGTGATCTGCTCACCAACCCGAAGACCCTCGAGGTCGCCCAGCAGGACACCCGTCGTGACGCCATCGACCAGCAGGTCATCTATGTCGACCACGTCGACCACAAGCGCGAGCTGCTGAGCCACCTGCTGGCGGACGCCTCCGTCAACCAGGCCATCGTCTTCACCTCCACCAAGCGCGACGCCGACCAGCTCGCCGCTGAACTGGAAGATGCCGGCGAAGCCGCCGGCGCCCTGCACGGCGACCTCAACCAGCGCCAGCGCACCCGCATGCTCGAGGCCCTGCGTCGCGGTCGTTGCCGCGTGCTCGTCGCCACCGACGTGGCCGCGCGCGGCATCGACGTCGCGGGCATCACCCACGTCATCAACTTCGACCTGCCGCGCCAGGCCGAGGACTATGTCCACCGCATCGGCCGTACCGGTCGTGCCGGTGCCACCGGCACCGCCATCTCCTTCGTCAGCCGTCGCGATGTCGGCGTCCTGCGCAGCATCGAACACTACGTCGGCGACAAGGTCCGCGTGACCGAGGTCGCGGGCATGGAAGCGCGCTTCAAGCCGCAGGAAGGCGACCGTGGCGGCATGGGCCCGCGCGGTCGTAGCGGCGGCGGCGGCTACCGTGGCGGCAATGGCGGTGGCAACGGCGGCGGTGGCGGTTATCGCGGCGGCAACGGTGGCAACGGTGGCAACGGTGGCAACGGTGGC
>SDAY01000034.1 GCA_006212015.1 Halothiobacillaceae bacterium | reverse complement strand
CGGTCGCGCACCGGGATGCGCATCAGCCAGAACAGCAGCACCAGCCACATCCCGAACAGACCGAGCTTGGCGGGCATCGGTTCGAGCAGGCTGGACGGCTGGACGGCTGGACGGCTGGCTGGGCGGCTGGACGGCTGGGTGGGAATGTAGGAGCGGCGCCCCCGCCGCGAAAGGGCTGCCCCCGTTCGGTCCGAGGGCGGGCCTCCTACGGGCGGTCGCGCACCGGGATGCGCATCAGCCAGAACAGCAGCGCCAGCCACATCGCGAACAGACCGAGCTTGGCGGGCATGGGTTCGAGCAGGCTGATCGACAGGGTGAAGCTCGCGGTCATCATCAGGATGGCGCCCTGCCGGACCTTGCGCGGCAGGCTGTGATGCCGCGCCCAGTCGCGGATCAGCGGCCCGGCCCAGCGATGCTCGTGCATGATGCGGTGCAGGCGATGGGAGGCGCGGGCGAAGCAGGCCACCGCCGCCAGCAGGAAGGGCGTGGTCGGCAGCACCGGCAGGAACACGCCCACCACCCCGAGCGCCACGCAGCTCCCGCCCACGCCCGCGCACAGCCAGCGCACCAGGGGGGAGCGCGAGGGCGAGGCGACGGGCATCTCGTCCATCTCAGAGCGCCACGTCGGCCAGGTGTCCCTTGCGCTCCAGCCAGCTGCGGCGGTCCGCCGCGCGCTTCTTGGCCAGCAGCATGTCGAGCATCACCCCAGCCTCCCCGCCCTCGTCCAGCGTCAGCCGCACCAGGCGGCGGGTCTCCGGGGCGATGGTCGATTCGCGCAACTGCATGGGGTTCATCTCGCCCAGGCCCTTGAAGCGGGTGACGCTGGTCTTCGGCCCTCTTTCGGCCTTCAGCCGGTCGAGGATGCCATCGCGCTCGTGCTCGTCCAGCGCGTAGAACACCTGCTTGCCCGCGTCGATGCGGAACAGCGGCGGCATGGCGATGTACACATGCCCGGCCTCGACCAGCGCGGTGAAGTGCCGCACGAACAGGGCGCACAGCAGGGTGGCGATGTGCTGGCCGTCGGAGTCGGCGTCCGCCAGCACGCAGACCTTGCCGTAGCGCAGGCCGGAGAGATCCGGATTACCGGGCTCGATGCCCAGCGCAACGGCAATGTTGTGCACCTCCTCGGAACCCAGCACCTGCTCGGGATCGGTCTCCCAGGTGTTCAGGATCTTGCCGCGCAGCGGCAGGATGGCCTGGAAGTCGCGCTCGCGCGCCTGCTTGGCGGAACCGCCCGCGGAATCGCCCTCCACCAGGAACAGCTCGGTGCGGGACAGGTCGGTGGACAGACAGTCCGCCAGCTTGCCCGGCAGGGCCGGCCCCTGGGTGACGCGCTTGCGCACCACCTTCTTCTCCTCGCGCAGGCGGCGCTGGGCCTTCTGGATGGCAAGCAGGGCGATCTGCTCGCCGATCTCCGGCTGCTGGTTGAGCCACAGACTGAAGGCATCCTTGAGCACGCCGGACACAAAGGCCGCGCTCTCGCGGGAACTGAGGCGTTCCTTGGTCTGGCCGGCGAACTGCGGCTCGCGCATCTTCAGGGACAGCACATAGGCGATGTCCTGCCACACGTCCTCCGCCGCCAGCTTGAGGCCGCGCGGCAGCAGGCTGCGGAACTCGCAGAACTCGCGCAGCGCCTCGGTCAGGCCCAGGCGCAGGCCGTTGACGTGGGTGCCGCCCTGCGGGGTGGGGATCAGGTTGACGTAGCTTTCCTGGACTTGCTCATGTTTGGCCTCGCCACCCTCCGGCAGCCAGGCCAGCGCCCAGTCCACCGTCTCGCGCTCGCCCGCCAGCGCGCCGGTGAAGGCCTGCCCCGGAAGAATGAGCTGGCCCTGCAGGGCTTCGAGCAGGTAGTCGCGCAGGCCATCGGCATAGCACCATTCGTCCTTCGCGCCCTCGGCCTCGTCGATGAAGATCACCCTGAAGCCGGGGCAGAGCACCGCCTTGGCGCGCAGCAACTGGCGCAGGCGGCTGGCCAGGAACCTGGGCGTGTCGAAGTATTTCGGCTCCGGCCAGAAGCGGACCTTGGTGCCGGTGCGGCCCTTCGCCACCGTGCCGGTGACCGTCAGGTCTTCCACCTTGGCGCCATGCTCGAAGGCCATGGCGTATTCCTTGCCGTCGCGCCACACGGCAACCTCCAGCCGGTCGGACAGCGCATTGACCACCGACACGCCCACGCCGTGCAGGCCGCCGGAAAAGCCGTAGGCCTTCTCGGAGAACTTGCCGCCCGCGTGCAGCTTGGTCAGGATCACCTCCACCCCCGGCACGCCCTGCTCGGGGTGGATGTCGACCGGCATCCCGCGCCCGTCGTCGATCACGGTCACCGAGTTGTCCGCGTGCAGCATCACCTCGATCCTGCTGGCGTAGCCGCCGAGCGCCTCGTCCACGCTGTTGTCGATCACCTCCTGCGCCAGGTGGTTCGGGCGGGAGGTGTCGGTGTACATGCCGGGGCGCTTGCGCACGGGTTCGAGCCCGGTCAGCACCTCGATGGCGGCGGCGTTGTAGGCGGTGTTGCTCATTCTTTACGGCTTGCATCCTTCGACATTCGGCCCATTCTAAACGGAGCCTGTAAAATACACGTCAGTTTGAAACACGAGTCCGAGGAAACGACATGAGCGATTTTGTCTTTGACGCCACCGAACAGGATTTTGCCGCCAAGGTCATCCAGGCCTCGCACGCAAGGCCCGTGGTGGTCGATTTCTGGGCCTCATGGTGCCAGCCCTGCCAGATCCTCAAGCCGCTGCTCAAGAAGGTGGTGGAAAGTTACGACGGCGACGTGCTGCTTGCCTATGTCGACACCGACCAGGAACAGAATCTGGCCGCCCAGTTCGGCATCCGCAGCCTGCCGACCGTGATGGTGCTCAAGGACGGCCGCGCGGTGGACCAGTTCATGGGCGCCCAGCCGGAAGGCGCGATCCGCACGATCATCGACAAGCATATCGTGCGCGAGACCGACCTGATGCTGCGCCAGTCCATGATGCTGCTCGAACAGGGCGACGAGGTCGCTGCCCTCGAAATGCTGCAGCAGGCCAACCGCATCGACCCCAGGCACAGCGGCGTGCTGTTCGCCCTCGCCCGCTTCGCCGCGCACTCCGGCAACCTGGACGAGGCCCTGGCCATCGCCAACGTCATTCCCGAGGACGCCCCGGAAGCGGCCATGGCGCGTGAGCTGAAGGCGCAGATCGGCTTCCAGCGCCAGGCCCAGGCCATGGAAGGGGGCGCGGGCAACATGGCCGAACTGCTCGGACGCATCGACGCCAACCCCGCCGATTGCGAGGCGCGCGAAAAGCTCGCCACCGTGCTGGTCAGCCAGGGCCAGCACGAGGCCGCGATGGAGATGTTCCTGGACATCATGAAGCGTGACCGTGCCTTCAACGACGATGCCGGTCGCAAGGGGCTGCTGCAGATGTTCGAGATGCTGGGCGCCAACCACCCTGCGGTGAGCGCCTACCGCCGCAGGATGTTCGGCCTGATGCACTGAAGGACACCTCGAACAGCCCTTATCGCGAGCCGCTGCCTTTAGCCGTGAGCGCGGCATGGCAATCCAGCTCGGCTTTGATAGAATGACGCGTGACGGATTGCGTCCCGCCACGGCCCCTCGCCATCTCGAAGTGCGGGCTTGCGTAGCCCCGCGTACACTTCCTTAAGAAAGAAGATCGATCTCATGGTGAAACGACTTGTACTGGCGACCAGTTTTCTGTGGTCGCTTTCTCTCCCAGTCCATGCGGAAGATTTCATCTACTTCATGCGCCCGGGGGACAACGTATGGGCCGTCAGCCAGGTGATGCTCCACACTCCCTCGCTCTGGCCGAAGCTTGCGGCCTACAACCATGTCTCCGATCCGCACAAGCTGTTGCCCAATCACCGGATCAGGATTCCCGAGCACTGGCTCAAGCAAACCCCGGCCTCCGCGAGGCTGATTTCGGTCAGCGGGAACGTCAACATCGAGCGCCTCGGCCAGCCGCCTATTCCGGGCCGCTCCGGAGCCGAGATCAGAGCGCACGACAGGATCGTCACCACCGAAAACAGCAAAGCCATCATCGGTTTCGCCGATGGCTCTCGACTGTCCGTCGCCCCCGCATCCGCGTTGAGTTTCAACCACCTGACCGCGCTTGGCGACGTGAGCATGGTCGATACGGCCATGCATCTCGCCTACGGCTCGGTGGAGTCGAAGGTCCAGCCCAGACTCAGTTCCTCGCTGCGGTTCGACATCCAGACGCCGATCGGCATCACCTCCGTGCGCGGCACGCAATACCGGGTGAGTTTCGCGGAGGAGGAGAAGACGGCACGTGCGGAGGTCATCGAGGGGCGCGTGCAGGTGAGCAACCCCGCAGGCCAGCAACTCGTCCCGGGCGGACAGGGCAGCTTCAACCGTGAAGGCCAGCCCCCCGCAGCTCCCCGCCCCTTGCTGCAGCCCATGAAAGTCGACGGATTGCCCAAGCTGATCGAATATCTCCCCCCCGCCATGCCGCTCCATCCCGCGCCAGGCGCGGCGCGTTACGAGGTGGAGGTCAGCGATGATCCGGACTTCGAACACCTGCTGACATACCGGGTCTTCGACAAGCCACGCTGGAGCGCGGCCGACCTCCCGGATGGCGAATACTGGATGCGCATGCGGGCCATCGACGGGGACGGACTGCGCGGCATGGACGCGGTACATGCATTGACCGTCGCCGCGCGACCCGAACCACCCTTGCCCGTACTGCCCAAGGAAAACGGCATCGTACGCGGCTCGGACGTCAGCCTTCGCTGGTCCGAGTCGGTCAGCGCGAAGCAGTATCGTCTGCGCGTACTGGCCGAGAATGAGCGCAAGGAGCTGATCTTTGAAGGCGCGCTGGATGCGACCGAGCATCGCCTCCAGAATCTCGCCGAAGGCGCCTATCGCTGGCATATCGCCAGCATCGACCCGCAAGGCAAGCAGGGGCCTTTCGGCCCGGCGCAGTCTTTCCGCATCCGCCACGCCCCGCCCCCGCCAGGCGCGGAAACGCCCGAAGCGGATGGGGGCAACCTCGAAGTGCGGTGGCGCGCCTCGGAAGGCGGTGGCGTGCGCTACGCATGGCAACTGGCTCGCGACCCGGCCTTTGCGGATATCGTGCGCCAAGGCGAGGGCCCCGAACCGTCGTTGCGCATGCCGCGCCCCGAGGCAGGAGACTATTTTCTGCGCATCCGCGTGATCGACGACCCCGCCTATCCTCCGCCTTACGGCCCCGTCCAGAAGATCGAAGTCCCCTATGACTGGAGCTGGATGGTCCCCCTCGGAGGCATGCTTTTATTGGTACTGCTGTGATCGAAGCGAACCGCCGGCGATGGAACCCGGTCATGTTCGCGCCCCTGCTCCTGGCCGTTGTGCTCGCTGGATTTGGCGGCCTGTCCTGGCTGGATGACGCTCTTTACGATGCCCAGTTCAGATGGCCCACCCAGGGGGACGCCTACGAGAGCCCCATCGTCATCGTGGCCATCGACGATGCCAGCCTGGCGACCCATGGTCGCTGGCCCTGGACGCGCGAGCGAGTCGCGGATCTGCTCGACAAGGTAACCGACGCGGGGGTCCGGGCAGTCGGTCTGGACATACTGTTGATCGAACCGAATATCGAGAACCCGGAGGGTGACCGAAGGCTGGCGGAGGCCATGGCGCGCAACGGCCATGTCGTCCTGCCCATCGGCCTGATCCACAAGGACAAAACCGAAGCCCCGCTCGAACTCATGCCCTATGCGCCTTTCATGGCGGAAGCGGCCGGATTGGGGCATGCGCTTATCGAGCGCGACGGCGACGGCGTCGTCAGGCACAGCAAGCCATGGACAGGATCATGGCCCTCGTTCTCCCTGGCCGTGTTCGATCAGGCCGTCTTCCCCGCGGACACCACGCATCAGCCACGGGGCATGCCCGCGCTTCTGGGCATCGATTTTGGCCTTGTACGCCAGCCGCGCGCCCCTGTCTCGGCATCCGACCTCCTGAACGGACGGCATATCGAGCCATTACGCGACAAGATCGTCCTGATCGGCGTGACGGCCCAGGGCATAGCACCGCTTTCCGCCACACCCTCCCCCGGCCCATCGGGCCTGATGAATGGACTGGAGCTTCAAGCCGCTACGCTGGACACGCTGCTCAGTCGAACCTACATACAACGGCTTCCCCCCCCATACATGATCCTTGCAGCAACGGCCTTCATGCTCATGTGGCTTGTTGTCGTCATGCGATCCATCCAGTCTCGCGGGCTTTTGCCTCATCTGCTGACCATGCTGGTCTCAGTCCTGCTTTCCATGGTGCTGTTATGGACCCTGGACGCATGGCTTCCGCCCTCGCCCATGCTGGCCGCCCTGGTCCTGAGTCACTTCACGCTCACCCTAAGGCAACTCAGGCACGTCGAAGACGAAGCCGGCACCGACCCGCTGACCGGCCTCGCCAACCGACGGCGCCTGGCCAGTCTGTATCAGCAAAACAAGCGCCGGGCCGAGCGCCTCAATCACTCACTGATCCTGTTGCTGCTCGATATTGATCATTTCAAGAAGTACAACGATCATTATGGCCATCAGGCGGGGGATGAGGTGCTGCGCGCCGTGGGGAAGATTCTTGAAAAGAGCGTGCGCAACGGCACCGATATTGCGAGCCGACTCGGCGGCGAGGAGTTCGCCATCCTGCTCTCATCCCACGATGTCGGCATCGCGGAGGAGTTCGCCGAGCGTCTGTTGCTGAACCTTGAGCAGACCGGCATGCCTCACGAGGCATCGCCTCTCGGGCGCCTGAGCACAAGCATCGGCATCGCCATCGATCTGAACGCACGGATGGATTTCACGTCCCTGTATGAAGCTGCGGATCGCAGCCTGTATGCAGCCAAGAACCATGGGCGCAATCGTTTCGGCCCCATCGAGACACTAAGGGCTCATCCGGATTTGCGCACGACTCCCACCAAAACGGAAAACTGACCCATCCGCCTCGCCCTGTCGGACAATCCCTCGCATGGGTTTCATCCGGAGCTGGACGCGCGCCGTCCCCACCAGCCCCGCAAGCGCACCTCCAGTTCGACCACCAGCAGCAGCCCCAAGGCGGCGAGGCTCATCCACAGCCAGACCACCGCGTCCAGCGGGACCGTGCCGAGCAGGCTGTTCATGAACGGCGCGTAGGTCACCACGAGCTGCAACAGGACCAGGCCGCCGATCAGCGGCCAGACCAGCCGGTTGCCAAACAGGCCGGCCAGATTCAGGACCGGCGCGTGCAGGTAGCGCGCGTTGACCAGATAGGCGCATTCCATCAGCACGATGGTGTTGAGCGCGGCGGTGCGCGCCGCCTCGATGCTCTCCCCCTGCGCCAGCATCAGGTGAAACAGGCCGTAGCCGCCCATCAGCATCACCCCGCCCACCAGCGGGATGCGCCAGAGCACCGCGCCATCAAGCACGGATGTTCCCGGAGGGCGCGGCGGGTGGCGCATCACATCCTGCTCCGAACGCTCGAAGGCCAGGGCGATGGCGAGATTCACGGTGGTGACCATGTTGATCCACAGTACCTGCACGGGGGTGATCGGCGCGGTCACGCCCAGCACCAGCGCGGTCAGCATGATCAGCGCCTCGCCCATGTCGGACGGCAGGATGTAGAGGATGGTCTTGCGCAGGTTGTCGTACACGCCGCGGCCAACCCTCACCGCCTCGGCCAGGGTGGCGAAGTTGTCGTCGGCCAGCACGATGACCGAGGCCTCGCGCGCCACTTCGGAGCCGCCCTTGCCCATGGCGATGCCGACCTCCGCGCCCTTGATCGAGGGGGCGTCGTTGACCCCGTCGCCGGTCATCGCCACCACCTCGCCCGCCGCTTGCAGGGCGCGGAGGATGAGCAGCTTCTGCTCCGGCGAGGTGCGGGCGAACACGTCCACGTCGCGCACCTGCCGCGCCAGCGCCTCCTCGCCCATACGCGCCATCTCGTCGCCGGTCATCACCCGCGCATCGCCGATCCCGAGCTTGCGGGCAATGGCGGCGGCGGTGACTGCATGGTCGCCGGTGATCATCTTCACCCGGATGCCGGCCGACTGGCAGGCCGCCACCGCCTCGGGCACGCCATCCCTCGGCGGGTCGATGAAGCCGACCAGGCCCAGCCATTCCAGCCCGCCGTCGAGCATGCCGGCGTTCAGGGTATGTCCATCGGCGCGACCACGGGCGAGGGCCAGCAAGCGCAGCCCCTCTCCCGCAAGCCGGTTCAAGGACTCATGCATTCCGGCGGGCGCGTGCCGAACACGTTCAAGGATGACCTCGGGCGCGCCCTTGACCCATAGCCACTGCTCGCCATCTCCGTCACGCGTCAGGGTCGCCATGTAGCGCGTGTCGGCGTCGAAAGGCCATTCATCGAGCCGCTTCCAGTCCTGGCGGACACGATCAGGTTCAAGACCGAATTTACGCGCCATGACCAGCAGGGCGCCCTCGATCGGATCGCCGCCCACAAGCCACTCATCACCCTCGCGCAGCAGGGTCGCATCGTTGCAGAGGATACCTGCCAGCATGAGCGCCTCAAGGTCGGCATGGCCATCGGCCTCGATCGGCACCTCGCCCAGCAGGATGCGGCCGTGGGGATCATAGCCCTTGCCCTCGATGGTGTATTCCGACTCGGCGATCATCACCTTGACCGCCGTCTGGCGGTTGCAAGTCAGCGTGCCGGTCTTGTCGGTGCAGATGGTGGTGACCGAGCCCAGAGCCTCCACCGCTGGCAGGCGACGGACGATGGCATGACGTTTGGCCATGCGCTGTACACCCACCGCGAGGGCTATCGTCAGCGCGGCGGGCAGGCCTTCGGGAATGGCGGCCACGGCCATCCCGACCGCGATCATGAAGGTCTCGTCCCAGGACATGCCGCGCAGGCCCACGCCGATCATGAAGGCCAGAACGGCAAGCGCGAGAATGACCAGGCTCAGGCGCGTCGCCATGCGGTCGAGCTGATTCAGGAGCGGCGTGCGCAGGGGGGATACATGCTCGAGCATGGCGCTGATGCGCCCCAGCTCGGTCTGCGCGCCGGTGGCCACGACGACGCCCGTACCCTGCCCCAGCGTGACCAGCGTACCGCCAAAGGACATGCTGGAACGCTCGGCGACGACGGCTTCCGGCGCAACCAGTGCGGTGCCTTTCTGCACCGGCAGCGATTCACCCGTCAACAGGCTTTCATCAAGCGCAAGCTGATGGGCTCGAACAAGGCGCAGATCGGCAGGCACCTTGTCGCCCGCCTGGAGAAGAACGACATCGCCTGGAACGAGTTGCGTCGCTTCCAGCTGACGCACCTCGCCATCGCGCAGGACCTGCGCATGCGGCGTCAGCATCCGGCCAAGCGCCTCCATCGCCCGCTCGGCCTTGCCCTCCTGTACCACGCCCAGCAGCGCGTTGATCAGGATGACGCCGAGAATGACCGCCGTGTCCGTCCAGTGACCCAGCACGGCCGTGACGAGGGCGGCGAGGAACAGGACATAGATCAGCGGATTGATCAGCTGGGCAAGGAAACGCCGCCACCATCCGGGTCGGGGCGGTTCGGGAATGGCATTCGGGCCGTATTCCGCCAGACGCCGGCCGGCCTCATCCGCGCTCAAGCCATGCGCAAGGTCGCTGGCGAGCGCGCTCACCGCATCCTCGGCGGAACATGCGTGCCAGTGGGTTTCAGACCCCGTAGAGGTAGAGGACATAGGCATTCACCATGTACATCAGGAACAAGGCCAGGCTGACCCAACCGATGGTCTTGAACAGCCGTTTTTCGGGACGGAACAGCAGGCCGACGATCGCCACGCCGCTCATCATCATGGCGGAGAAGGCGGACACCGCATGCATGGGCGTCACATGCGAAAGAATCGGACCTTCAAGGAAGAATAGATCGTCCACCGCAAGGATGGCGATATTGAACAGATTGCTGCCGAACAGGTTGCCGATCGCCATCTCGACACTGCCCAGACGCAGGGCCGACACCGTCACCGCCAGTTCCGGCAGGCTGGTGGAGAACGCGACGAACACGGTGCCGACGAAGCTGTTGCTCCAGCCCATCTGGCGGGCCATCTCCTCGGCCAGGAACGGCAGGGCCACTGCGGCCAGCACCACCGCCACGGCCGCCGCGACAAAGCGCAGAATGGTTGTCCTGAGGGCGCCCTCCGGCGCTGTCGGCGCGGGGCTTTCGCCGGCCTGGGCGGCTTGCACGGCGTGATGATTGCTCTCGTACAGGAATACCGTGCGCAGGGCGACGAGATAGAGAATGATGATCATCGGGCTGTAGACGCCCACATGACCGATATAGGGCTGTGGCCCCTGTTGGGCCAGCAGGATGTTGAAACCGGCCAGGCCGATCAGCATGACGCCGAAACCGGCGCCCAGGATATGGCCATGACTGGCCCGCGTGTAGACCGATTCCCGCCGTGACAGCAGGTCCATCAACACGATCATGAGCAGGTTGAAGACACAGGAACCGAGCACATCGCCCACGGCAATGTTGGGAACCTGTGCCAGCGAAACGGCACTGATGCCAGTGACGAGTTCGGGCAGGGAGGTGACGGACGCCAGCAGGGCCAGTCCGATCCAGCCCCTTGAAACCCCGGTCAGTTCCGCGATGCGGTCGCCCTGCACGGACAGGTGATAGCCGGCATAGGCGATCACCGCTGTCAGGACAAGGAACCCCAGCCAGACCAGCATGACCTACCTCCCCGCCGGACGCAGCATGTCGATCAGCCCTTGAGGCGGGCCAGCATCTTGACCAGCTCCGCCGCCGGACGGTAGCCGGGGATGACCTGGCCGCTGTCGGTGACGATGAAGGGCGTGCCTTCCAGGCCCATCTGCGCGCCCAGCTCGAGCTGTCTTGCGAGCGGATGCTTGTCGCAGGCCGGCAGGCTGACGCTCTGGCCGCCGAGCGACTTGTCCAGTTCGGCCTTGCGGTCCTTGGCGCACATGATGCCGATGCTGGACTTGCCGATCGGGGACTCCAGGCCGGCGCGCGGATACAGCACGTAGCGCACCTTCACGCCCTGCTTGTTCAGCTCCGGCACCTCGTTGTGCAGCTTGCGGCAGTAGGGACAGCTCGGGTCGGTGAACACGGTGATGGTGTACCTGGTCTCGCCTTCCGCGGCGTAGATCACGGTGTCCTCGTCCTTGATCTGCCTGAGCATGTCAGCGCGGATGCCGGTCAGGCGCGCCTCGGTCAGGTTCTTGCGCTGCTCGAAGTCGATCAGCGCGCCCTGGAACATGTAGCGCGCATCGCCGGTCATGTAGACCACGTCCGGCCCCGCGACCACTTCATAGATGCCCGGCACCGGGGTGGCGGTGACCGAGGTCAGCGGCATGCCCGGCATGCGCTCCTTGAGCGTCTTGGCCAGCGCATCGGCGGTGGCATCTGCCAGCGCCGGCAGGCTGGTGGTCAGGGCAAGGGCCGAAGCCAGGATCAGTCGTTTCATTCATTACTCCAGACTAGGGTCCGCCCCGGACAGCGGGGCGGAATCAAGATGACTCAACGCGCGGCACGCTCGGTAGAGCGATGCGCGCATGATGAACGGATTCAGGCAAGATCGATCTTCACCGGAGGAACGTGCCAGAGGCTGTCACAATACTGGGCGATGGCGCGATCCGACGAGAACTTGCCACTGCGCGCGGTATTGAGGATGGACATGCGCGTCCATTTCTCCTCATCCCGCCAGAGGGCGTTCACCCGCTCCTGCGCCCTAAGGTAGTCGCCATAATCCGCCAGCGCCATGAACGGGTCCGAATAAAGCAGGTTTTCATACAGCGAGCGGAACACCTCCGCATCCCCGCCCGAGAAGGTTCCATTGCGGATGAGCTCCAGCGCGCCGCCCAACTCGGCATTCGCCTGCGCGAAGGACGCCGGGTGATAACCGTCACGCCTGAGCCGCTGCACATCGTCCACCGTCATGCCGAACAGGAAGAAGTTTTCCGCCCCCACCTCCTCGCGGATCTCGACATTGGCGCCGTCCAGCGTGCCGATGGTCAGCGCGCCGTTCATCATGAACTTCATGTTGCCGGTGCCGGAGGCCTCCAGGCCCGCGGTGGAGATCTGTTCGGAAAGATCGGCCGCCGGGTAGATGAGGTGCGCGTTCTTGACATTGAAGTTGGGCACGAAGGCCACCTTCAGGCGGGTGTTCACTTCAGGGTCGTTGTTGATCGTCTCGGCCACCGCATTGATCAGCTTGATGATGCGCTTGGCCAGGAAATACCCCGGCGCGGCCTTGCCGCCGAAGATGAAGGCACGCGGCACGACATCGAGCGCGGGGTTGTCCTTCAGGCGCTTGTACAGGGTGATGATGTGCAGCATGTTCAGATGCTGGCGCTTGTACTCGTGGATACGCTTGACCTGGACGTCGAACATCCAGGCCGGATCGAGATTCACCCCGGTCTTGATGTGCAGGTAATCGGCCAGCCGCTCCTTGTTGACCTGCTTGACCTCCCGCCAGGCCTTGCGGAACCCGGCGTCATCGGCATGCGTCTCGAGCTTCTTCAGGTCATCCAGACGGGTCACCCAGCGCTCGCCGATGGTGCGCGTGATCAGCTGGCGCAAGCCGGGGTTGGAAAGCGCCAGGAAGCGGCGCGGCGTCACGCCGTTGGTCATGTTGCAAAAGCGTTCCGGCCACAGATCATGGAAATCGCGCAGCACGCTGCTCTTGAGCAGTTCCGAATGCAACTCGGCCACGCCATTGACCGAGTGGCTGCCCACCGTGGCCAGATGGGCCATGCGCACATGCTTGCCGCCCTCCTCGCCGATCAGCGACATGCGGGAGACGCGCGCCTCGTCGTTCGGGAAGCGCGCGCGCACCTCGGCAAGGAAGCGCTCGTTGATGTCGTAGATGATCTCCATATGGCGCGGAAGCATCGCGCCGAACAGGCTGAGCGACCAGGTCTCCAGCGCCTCAGGCAACAGGGTGTGGTTGGTGTAGCCGAAGGCCGCCACCGTGATCGGCCAGGCATCGGCCCAGTCGAGGCCGCGCTCATCGACCAGCAGACGCATCAGCTCGGCCACGCCGATGGAGGGATGCGTATCGTTGAGCTGGACCGAGAAACGCTCGGCAAAGCGGGTCAGCGGCTCGCCGGTCAGGTCCATCAGATGCAGCATGTCCTGCAGTGAACAGGTAACGAAGAAGTACTGCTGCCCCAGACGCAGCTGCTTGCCCACATCCAGCTCGTCGTTCGGATAGAGCACCTTGGTCACGGTCTCGGAGTTGAGCTTCTCCATCACCGCCTGGCGATAGTGGCCGGCATTGAAGGCGTGGAAATCGAACTCCTCGACCGCCTCGGCACCCCACAGGCGCAGGGTGTTGCAGGTATTCACCCCATAGCCCTGGATTGGGGTGTCGTAGGCCGTGCCCTTGACCACACGCCCGGGAACCCAGCGCACGCGCGGACGGCCAAGCTCATCCTGGTAATGCTCGGTATGCCCCCCCCAATTGACGAGGTAGGCGATCTTGGGCTTGGCGATCTCCCAGGGATTGCCGTGACTGAGCCACTTGTCCGTGTTTTCAGACTGCCAGCCATCCTTGATCGACTGCTCGAAGATGCCGAACTCGTAGCGGATGCCGTAGCCGATGGCCGGGCGCTCCAGCGTCGCCAGCGAGTCGAGATAGCACGCCGCCAGACGGCCCAGGCCGCCATTGCCAAGGCCCGGCTCTTCTTCGCAGGCAAGGATCTCATCGAGATCGAGCCCCAGTTCGTCCATCGCCTCGCGGGCCGCCTGCTCGATGCCGAGGTTGATCAGGTTGTTGCCCAGGTGCGGGCCCAGCAGGAATTCCGCGGAGAGGTAACAGGCGATCTTGTGGGACTTGTCGTGGTAGGCCTCGCTGGTGCTGGCCCAGCGATGCTGCATCCGATCGCGCACGGCGTAGGCCAGCGCGAGGTAGTAGGCATGCGCATCCGCGTGGGCCGGCAACTGGCCCACGGTATAGCGCAGATGACTGAGAACCCCCCTGGAAAGCCCCTCGGCGCTCAGGCTGGTGCGGGAGTCCTCTCTTGCGCGCATGAGTGGCTCGAATATCTTGGTGAACGATGACATGCTGACCTTCGGCATTTAAAGTGTGGCGCTTGGCTGATGGGTCGATCATAACCGCAGATGGGGGTGGCAAATAATCACGCCCGTGTGAATGTTCGTCGACAGCGCCCCTTGAGCGACCGCTCAACCGCGCGGATGATGCTGATGATGCAGGGCCTTGAGCCGGGCGCGGGCGACATGGGTGTAGATCTGCGTGCTCGAAAGATCGCTGTGACCGAGCAGCATCTGCACCACGCGCAGGTCCGCGCCGTGGTTGAGCAGGTGGGTGGCGAAGGCATGGCGCAGGGTGTGCGGCGACAGCGGCGCGGCGATGCCGGCCCGGGCCGCATGGCGCTTGATCAGGGTCCAGAACATCTGCCGCGTCATGCCCGCCCCGCGCCGGGTGACGAACAGCGCCTCGGTTTCGCCTAAGCCCTCCAGCAGGGCGGGACGCGCCTCGGCCAGATAGCGTTCGATCCAGTGGATCGCCTCCGCGCCCAGCGGCACCAGGCGCTCCTTGCGCCCCTTGCCCAGCACCCGCACCACGCCGGCGCCCAGACCGACCTGACCGAGACCCAGGCCGACCAGCTCCGACACCCGCAGGCCGGTGGCGTACAGCGTCTCCAGCATGGCCCGGTCGCGCAAGCCCAGCGGCATGTCGATCTCAGGCGCGTCCAGCAGGGCCTCCACATCCGCCTCGCCCAGGCTCCTGGGCAGCGGTCGTCCGAGACCGGGCGGCGGGATGTCCAGCGTGGGGTCGAGCACGATCTCCCCCCGCGCCGCCAGCCAGCCGTAGACGCGCCGCTGGGCGGACAGCAGGCGCGCAAGGCTGCGCGACGCGCGCCCCTCACCCAGGCGCTCGGCCATGTAGCGCATGACAAGGGCGCGGTCACAGGTCAGCAGTCCGGCACCCTGCCCGGCCAGCCAGGCGGCGAACCCGCGCAGGTCGGTCTCGTAGGCCGTGAGGGTGTGGCGCGACAGGCCCTGCTCCAGCCAGAGCTGATCGAGCACGCGCTTGAGCAGGGCCTGCTCGGCCTCGGGAATGACGATGCGGGTGTATCTCATGCGCCCCCAACCCTTGTAGGAGCGGACCTTGGGCCGCGAAAGGTGATCGATTCCGCTACGCTGACACTCGGCGCCCCCCCAACCCTTGTAGGAGCGGACCTTGGGCCGCGATTTGGGCACGGATATCGCGGCCCAAGGTCCGCTCCTACAGATTTTTGCCACCGGAACACCGCGCTCACCACCGGATCACCTCGCCAAACGGTGGCCCAATGAACGGTTTGAGATCGCCCGGCATCGCCCAAAGCACCGGCAGGCCGGGCGGTTCGGGCGGATAATCGCCCCGCCCGTCGGTGAAGTAGACCAGCGCATCGAAACGCTCGCCGCTGGCGTCCATCCACTCGAACACAGGCCGGAAGTCGGTGCCACCCTGCCCATGCGGTTCGGGCCAGAGCGGCACCTCGCCCACCCCGAAGCGCCAAGGCGCTCCTTCGGCGATGCGGGTGTCGGCGGCCAGCAGGGTCAGCTCCACCGGCATCTGGCCCGTCAGCCCCTGGACCTCGGCCCAGAAGGCCCGAAGCTGGGTCTCGTCGATCGAGGCGCTGGTGTCGACCGCCACCAGCAGATGGACGGCGGCGGGTTTCAGCACAGGCAACAGGAAGGGCTCGACGGCGCGGCGCGATGGCCGACCGTAATGCGGCTCGGCCCGGTGCCAGCGCTGCAGGAAGGCGGAAAGCTGGCCGCGCCAGTCATGCGTGGCGGCATCCGCCACCTGCCCGGTCAGGGCGCGCAGCAGTCCGCCGTGCGTCTCGCCCGTGCCCAGCGCCTCGCCCACGGCCTGACGCACGCGGGCCTGCCACAGCCTGCGTCGGGCCTGAAGCATGGCATCCGAGGGCGTCTCGTCCTCGACCGCGCCGCCGCCCCGGCGCCGGGCGGCCTCGCCGCCCTCTCCTCCCGTCCGGTTCCACCAGGCGTGCCGCTCGGTCACCGGCGCGGCGGGCGGCATGAAGCCCAGCGGTCTCAGCAGGGCGTTGACCCGATCGTCGCAAGCCTTCGACCAGTCCCCGGGGCGACCGGGCGGCGGATCGAAATGCAGCAGGGCCGCGTGCAGTGCCGCATGGGCCAGCCAGAAACGCAGCTCGGCATCATCGGCCCGTTCGGCGTAAGCGGCATCGAAGAGCAGGTGATCGTCGCCTGTTTCAACCTCCGCCCCGAGACCGGGCGCGATCTCCACGCGCAGGAAACTCGCCAGCCGGACGAGGACCGGCTGGGCACGGCCGAGGTCGCGGCGGATGCGGAGCAACCTGCCTTCACTGATCAAGAAAGCATGCCTGTAGGCGCGGACCTTGGGCCGCGATGATCCGCACTCCATCGCGGCCCAAGGTCCGCTCCTACCCATCCACGGCTCATGCCGAAACCCCGTGATCACGCGAACAGGCCACCGCCCAATCGTCAAAAGCATCCAGCGCATACAGCCCCTCGCCCAGCCGCTCGCGCAGCACGCGCACCAGGCGCTCGCCGAGTTCCGGCTCGAAACGGGCGGCGAGGCGCAGCAGGCGGCTCGCGGCCTCCTTGTCGGCGGCATCCAGCTGGCGAGCGCGCACAAGCGCCGCATCCAGCACCGCCCAGCGGCCATCGGCATCATCGGGAAGCATGGGTTCGGCCTGCGCCAGCAGGGTGTCGATATCGAACTGGGGGCGTTCCATCCAGGCGATGAACAGCAGCGCCGCGACCTCGCCGACACAGGCGATCAGGGCCGGCTCGAGCAGGTCGGCATCGTCAGCGAACTTGCGCAGGGCGCGGTCGGCAAAGGCCCAGCTGCGCGGGCTGGGGAAGGCGTGGGTGTTGGCTTGCTCGGGAAAGACGAACAGCAGGTCGGGTCGCTGTTGCAGGAAGCGCCGCAGGCGTTCGTCCACCGCGCTCTTTTCCGCCCAGGCCAGCCAATCGTCGATGACCGGCGCCAGTTCGACATGGGTGAAGCGGTTCGCCAGCGGCGCGGGCATGGCGTAGGTCACGCCCCGGTCGCCAAGCCGGTTGCCCGCCGCGATGATCACCCAGCCCTCCGGCAGGCGATAGTCGCCCAGGCGGCGGTCGAGGATGAGCTGGTAGGCGGCCGCCGCCACCTGCGGCAGGGCGGCGTTGATCTCGTCAAGGAACAGCACCCCGCGCGGGCCGTGGCGCACGGCATCCGGCAGCATGGCGGGGATGGCCCACTCCACCCGGCCATCCTTCTGATAAGGCATGCCGCGCAGGTCGGACGCCTCAAGCTGGGAAAGACGCAGGTCGATCATGGGCAACCCCGCGTCCCGGGCCACCTGCGCGACCAGGGCCGACTTGCCCACTCCCGGCGGCCCCCACAGCATGAGAGGCGTGTGCTCCCCGCTCAGGACGGCCTCGATTTCCCGCCCGAGCAAACGGGCAACGGTGACGGCGCGCATGATGATTCCTCACAAGGCATGACAATGCGGCAACATGACGAAGCATCCATGTTAACGCCGATCAAAGGCGGACCATGCCTCACGCACATGAATAAAGCCCGCATCGCATGGTTTTTTCCTGCCTGTAATGTGCTTGAGAGGCCATGAGTCAAGCATGGCGAGGCGGGAGGCACCGCTCCTGCATGCAGGAGGCCCGCCCTCGGGCGGAATGACGCACCGCCCGGGATCATGTTCGGAGGCTCGCTACGATGTCTTCACAAGCCCTGATTCACATGGACGATCTGATCCGTCGCAGGCGGAAAAATGCCCGCAGCCTCTCCGCCGCCTCCTCCGCCAACACCCCGCCCTCCACCAAAAGGCGATGGTTGTGGCTCGGATGCCCCGGCAGATCGAGCGCACTGCCGCAGGCCCCTGTCTTCGGATCATGCGCGGCGAACACCACCCGCTGCACCCGCGCATGGATCATCGCCCCCACGCACATCGGGCACGGCTCCAGCGTCACATACATCGTCGACCCCGGCAGGCGGTAATTACCCACCCGCCTGGCCGCATCGCGCAACGCCAGCATCTCCGCATGCGCGCTCGGGTCATGCGTGCCGATCGGCCGATTCCAACCCTCGCCAATCACCTCGCCATTGCGCACCAGCACCGCCCCCACCGGCACCTCGCCCTCCGCCTCGGCGCGCGCGGCAAGCATCAGCGCATGGCGCATCCAGTCGGCGTCATTCATTGCACTACTCACTTTTTTGCAGCCGATTGTGACAGCATATAAGCTGCCAGCCTTGGACGGTTCAGACGATGAGCGACAAGCGGCTTACCGGGCATTGTTCGAGGTGTCTTTCGACAAAAAAACACTGGAAGAAGTGAGCTCATCCATCAACAAGGCATGGGTGCTGGGTAGCGAGCATTTTAAAAGCAGGATCGCAGCGCAACTTAACCGCCGCTCCAGCCCATTTCCCAAAGGCGGCGACAGGAAATCAGGTCAACGGGAAGGAGCATGACAAATTAATCGAGTCTGACCCCATTGATCACCACGTCATGTCCACTTCCAGAACGGCAGGGTGACGGGAAGCCGGTGACCGAGACCGGACCGCGCGTTGCAAGCGTCGTGCGGCCCATGGATTCACAAGCCCCCAAGGAGTGATTTGGGTTCATTGTGTCCATGGGCCCGATGTGCTTCAATCCGTCAGGTTTTGCGCCCGTGCATCCACGTGCCCCCCCACCCATGGGCGCGGCATGATCTCGCGCGGGACGCTCGTTCACGAACGCCCCCCCGGAGCATTGAAAATGCGTGACATGTTGCGCCGCCTGTTACCCCTGACGATCGCACTGGCCCTGAGCGCCTGCGG
>SDAY01000150.1 GCA_006212015.1 Halothiobacillaceae bacterium | reverse complement strand
TCGGCAAACCGGTCGCGACCATCGCCTCGCCCAACCTGTCCGGCCTGACCCTGTTCCAGATGTTCTCCAACCCCATGCGCCAGCCCGACTTCCGCTATGCGGACAATGCGCGCGATGCCGTCGACATGCTCCTGAAGGGGAGGGTCGAGGCCGCCCTCATCCCGACACCCATCGCGATCGGCTACCCCAGCCTGAACGTCGTGACCACCAGCAAGCAACTCCCCCACCTCGCCATCGCCGCCGCGCCGACCGTACCGGAGGATGTCCGCGAGCGTATCCGCACGGCCCTGCTGAACGCATCACGCACCCCGGAGGGTCGCGCCGTGCTCGACATGCTCAACACCCAGGGCTTCGAGGCGGCGACCAACGCCACCTACAGGGGCTACGCCGACCTGCTGAAGGGCACCTACGGTTATTGAGGGCCTGGGGCGACCCGCCGGATAGGCGCGAAGAACAGGCTTGCGGTATGATTCCAGACCTTTGAAGCTCGCGCCCATCAGGAACCGCCCGCATGAAACGTGACTACGTCTTCACCTCGGAATCCGTGTCCGAAGGACATCCGGACAAGATCGCCGACCAGATCTCCGACGCCATCCTCGACGCCATCCTCGCGCAGGACAAGTACGCCCGCGTCGCCTGCGAGACCCTCGTCAAGACCGGCTTCGTGATGCTCGCGGGCGAGGTCACCACCTCCGCCTGGGTCGATCTCGACGAACTCGTGCGCAAGGTCATCGTCGACATCGGCTACGACAGCTCCGAGATCGGCTTCGACGGCCGCACCTGCGGCGTGCTCTCCGCCATCGGCAAGCAGTCTTCCGACATCGCCATCGGCGTGGACCGCATCGTCAACGAGGACCAGGGCGCGGGCGACCAGGGCCTGATGTTCGGCTTTGCCTGCAACGAGACCGACGTGCTCATGCCGGCACCGTTGACCTACGCCCACCGCCTGGTCAAGCGTCAGGCCGAGGTGCGCAAGAACGGCACCCTGCCCTGGCTGCGCCCGGACGCCAAGAGCCAGGTCAGCTTCCGCTACGTGGATGGCAAGCCGGTCGCCATCGACGCGGTCGTGCTCTCCACCCAGCACAATCCGGACATCAAGCTCGACGACCTCAAAGAGGCGGTGATGGAAGTCATCATCAAGCCGACCCTGCCGGCCGAGTGGCTGCACAGGGACACCCGGTTCCACATCAACCCGACCGGCACCTTCGTCATCGGCGGCCCGGTGGGCGATTGCGGCCTGACCGGCCGCAAGATCATCGTCGACACCTACGGCGGCATGGGCCGCCACGGCGGCGGCGCCTTCTCCGGCAAGGACCCCTCCAAGGTCGACCGCTCGGCGGCCTACGCCGGCCGCTATGTGGCCAAGAACATCGTCGCCGCCGGCCTCGCCGAGCGCTGCGAGATCCAGGTCTCCTACGCCATCGGCGTGGCCCGCCCGACCTCGATCACCGTGGACACCTTCGGCACCGGCCGGATCGACGATGACCGCATCGCCGACATCGTCGCCGACACCTTCGACCTGCGTCCCTACGGCATCACCAAGATGCTCGACCTGATCCGCCCGATCTACCAGAAGACCGCCGCCTACGGCCACTTCGGCCGCGAGGAGCCCGAATTCACCTGGGAGATGACCGACAAGGTGGAGGCGCTGCGCGCGGCCGCCGGACTCTAAACTCATACGTTCGACCGCCGAGGGGCGCTGCAGCAGGTCTTGAACCTGTCAGGCTCGGCGGAAGGGTGACAACTGATGCAACGGCGCCCATCCCCTAGCCTTTTAGGAGTACGTTGCATGTCTTTTTCCGATTACAAGGTCGCCGACCTGTCCCTGGCCGACTACGGCCGCCGCGAGATCCGCATCGCGGAAACCGAGATGCCCGCGCTGATGGCGATCCGCCGCAAGTACAAGGCGGAGCAGCCGCTCAAGGGCGCGCGCATCGTCGGCTCCCTGCACATGACCATCCAGACCGCCGTGCTGATCGAGACCCTGGTGGACCTCGGCGCAAGCGTGCGCTGGTCGTCCTGCAACATCTTCTCCACCCAGGACCATGCCGCCGCCGCCGTCGCCGCCGCGGGCATCCCGGTATTCGCCTGGAAGGGCGAGACCGAGGAGGAATACTGGTGGTGCATCGAGCAGACCCTGACCGGCCCGGAGGGCTGGGCCCCGAACCTGATCCTGGACGACGGCGGCGACCTGACCGGCCTGATCCACCAGAAACATGAGAAGCTGCTGGACGCCGTCCATGGCGTGTCCGAGGAGACCACCACCGGCGTGCATCGCCTGTGGGAGATGCTCAAGGAAGGCAGCCTCAAGATCCCGGCGATCAACGTCAACGACTCGGTCACCAAGAGCAAGAACGACAACAAGTACGGCTGCCGCCACTCGCTCAACGACGCGATCAAGCGCGGCACCGACCACCTGCTGTCCGGCAAGCAGGCGCTGGTGATCGGCTACGGCGACGTGGGCAAGGGCTCCGCCGCGTCGCTGCGTCAGGAAGGCATGATCGTCAAGATCAGCGAGATCGACCCGATCTGCGCCATGCAGGCCTGCATGGACGGCTTTGAGGTCGCATCCCCCTACCTCGACGGCGTGAATGACGGCAGCGACGCCTGCGCGGACCGCGCCCTGCTCGGCAGGATCGACCTTGTGGTCACCACCACCGGCAACGTCAACGTCTGCGACGCGCCGATGCTCAAGGCGCTGAAGAAGGGCGCCGTGGTCAGCAACATCGGCCACTTCGACAACGAGATCGACACCGCCTTCATGCGCAGGCACTGGGCCTGGGAAGAGGTGAAGCCGCAGGTGCACAAGGTCCATCGCTCCACCCCGGCGGGCCAGTCCCCGGATCTTGCCAGCGACGACTACCTGATCCTGCTCTCCGAAGGCCGCCTGGTGAACCTGGGCAACGCCACCGGCCACCCCAGCCGCATCATGGACGGCTCCTTCGCCAACCAGGTGCTGGCGCAGATCCACCTGTACGCCGCCCGCTTCGCCGACCTGCCCGCCGCCGCGCGCGCCGGGCAGCTCACCGTCAGCGTGCTGCCCAAGGCCCTGGACGAGGAAGTCGCGCGCTACATGGTGGAAGGCTTCGGCGGCGTCATCACCCGCATGACCGCCACCCAGGCCGACTACCTCGGCGTGCCGGCCGAAGGCCCGTACAAGCCCGACAGCTACCGTTACTGAGGACAGACCCATGCGTGGAGCGGGCGGGACACCGGGCGGCGTCGGCGAGTTTCTACTCGGGCTCGGCATGGCCGTATCGGGCGGTTACATGCTGATGCAGAAGGTCGTGGTCTCGACCGGCTCATGGCTGTTTTACGGCCATAACGCCTTCGGCCTCTCGCTGCTGCCGTTCATGTTCGGCGCGGGCATGCTGTTCTTCAACGGCCGCTCGCGCATCGGCTGGCTGCTGATGTACAGCGGGCTCATCATCATCTTTGCCGGCATCCTGCTCAATCTGCGCATCTATTTCCAGTCCACCTCGCTGTTCGACACACTGCTGATGCTGTTCCTGCTCGCAGGCGGGGTCGGACTGCTCGCACGCGGCCTCAAGCCGCATGGAGGCACCCCATCATGACCCAGATTTCATGTGAATTTTTTCCGCCCAAGACCGAGGACGGCGCGGCCAAATTGCGCGCCACCTGGCAGGGGCTCAAGGCCATGCAGCCGGCCTACTTCTCGGTGACCTACGGCGCCGGCGGCTCCACCCAGGAGCGCAGCTTTGCCACCGTGCGCGAGATCCAGCAGGACTCCGGCATCGAAGCCGCGCCGCACCTCTCCTGCATCGGCTCCACCCACGCACAGATCCGCGCCATCCTCGATGACTACAGGACCCAGGGCATCCGCCGCGTGGTGGCCCTGCGCGGCGACCTGCCCTCCGGCATGGGCGACCCCGGCGAGCTGCGCTACGCCAACGAGCTGGTCGAATTCATCCGCGCGGAGACCGGCGACTGGTTCCACATCGAGGTGGCCGCCTACCCGGAGATCCACCCGCAAGCCGCCTCCGCCAGGGCCGACCTGGAGAACTTCGCGCGCAAGGTGCGCGCGGGCGCCGATGCGGCCATCACCCAGTACTTCTACAACCCGGACGCCTACTTCCGCTTCATGGACGACTGCGAAAGAATGGGCCTCGGCATCCCGGTCGTTCCCGGCATCATGCCGATCACCAACTACAACCAGCTCGCGCGCTTTTCGGACGCCTGCGGCGCGGAGATCCCGCGCTGGCTGGCCAAGCGGCTGCAGGCCATGGGCGATGACCTGGAGGGCATCCGCGCCTACGGTCTGGATGTGGTCGGCGAGATGTGCGAGGACCTGCTCGCCGGCGGTGCGCCGGGCCTGCACTTCTACACCATGAACCATGTCGAGCCGAGCATGAGCCTGTGGAAGCGGCTGCATCAGCGTCCCGACATGGAGATGTAAGCGCCCGAGCGATACACTCCATCTGCCTTTCCGTAGGAGCGGGCCTGGGCCAGCTCCTACGATCACAAGCAGGCGTTACCCCCCAAGGAGATTGTCATGTCCGGTTTTGCCCTGACGCTTCTAGCCCTAGCCATCATCTTCATCCTCGCCGGGGTGA
>SDAY01000149.1 GCA_006212015.1 Halothiobacillaceae bacterium | reverse complement strand
CGCTGGTATCCGCCCAGGTACCAGGGCGTCGTGCTCGGCATCGCCGGCGCGGGCAACATGGGCGTGGTGCTGGACTCGATGATCGTGCCCTGGCTGGCCGAAAGCTTCGGCTGGCCGTCGGTGTTCGGCTTCCTGCTGATCCCGCTGTTGATCGTGTTCGTCATCTACACCCTGCTGGCGAAGGACGCCCCCGAGGCCCGCAAGCCGGTGAGCCTCGCCAACTACGCCGCCCTGCTGCGGGACAAGGACAGCTGGTGGTTCATGTTTTTCTATTCCATCACCTTCGGCGGCTTCGTCGGCCTCGGCAACGCCCTGCCCCTGTACTTCACCCACTGGTACCACGTCTCCGGCATCGCCGCGGGCATGATGGTCGCCATCGTGGTGATGGCGGGCTCGATGTTCCGCCCAATCGGCGGCCATGTGGCCGACCGAATCGGCGGCATCCGCTCCCTCTCCATCCTGTTCGTGCTGGTCTCGTTGAGCTACCTGACCGTCGCCCTGCTGCCGGAAGGCCCGGCGCCGCTCGCCGGCCAGATTGCCGATGCCAAGGTGGCCGGCTGGGGCCTGGCCGAGCTGCCGGGCATCGCCTGGCTCGCCACCCTGGCCTTCTTCATCGGCGCCATCGCGCTCGGCATGGGCAACGGTGCGGTGTTCCAGCTGGTGCCACTGCGCTTTCGTGGCGAGATCGGCGTGATGACCGGGCTGGTCGGCGCGGCCGGCGGCATCGGCGGCTTCTTCCTCGCCAAGACCCTCGGCATCTCCTGGGCCACGAGCCACGGCTTCATGAACGGCTTTTTGATCTTCGCCTTCCTGCCGCTGCTGGGGCTGGTCGGCCTGACCCTGGTCAAGCGCCGCTGGCGCACCACCTGGGGCGCGGTCTCCGGGGCGCGCGTCTAAGCGCCCCCGGAATCCGGCATGAACGAGCATCGCCTCAGCCTGCACCACGGCCTCGCCACCGCGCGGGGCCGGCGCGCGGACAATCAGGACTTCGCCGCCCTGCACGTTCCCGTCGAGCCGGACCTGGCCCTGCGCGGCGCCGTGTTCGCGGTGGCGGACGGGGTGGGCGGACACAAGGGCGGGCGGGTGGCCGCTGAGATTGCCGTACGCGGCTTCCTTGAAGGCTACTACGGCCTGCCCGACACGCTGGGGGTGGAGCATCTCGCCGCCCGCGCCCTGAGCGCGGTCAATGGCTGGATCCACGCCCAGGGCCGGCATGATCCGGCGCTTGCCGGCATGGCCAGCACCTTCACCGCCGCCGTGCTGCGCTGTCGCCAGCTGCATGTGGTCCACATGGGCGACTCGCGCCTCTACCGCCTGCGCGACGGGCGCATGGAACTGCTCACCGAGGACCACACGCTCAAGCATCCCGACATGCAGCATGTGCTCTACCGCGCGGTCGGCATCGAGGCGCAGTCGCGCGCCGACCACGCCATGCACACCCTGCTGCCCGGCGACCGCCTGCTGCTGTGCAGCGACGGCATCCACGGCGTGCTGCGCGAGGCGGAACTCCGCGTGCGGCTCGCCGACGGCGCGGAGGCCCAGGTCAGCGCCGACCGCCTGCTGGAGGCCGCCATCGAGAAAGGCAGCCAGGACAACCTGACCGCCCTGATCATCGACGTGCTGGACGTGCCGGCCGCCGACCGCGACCTGCTTGAGGAGGGCATCGACACCCTCCCGCTGCTGCCCCTGCCCCGCGCGGGCGAGACGGTGGACGGCTTCCGCCTGCTGGAGCAGCTCTCGGACGGACGCTACAGCCGCCTGTTCCTGGCCGAGGACACGACCGACCCGGAGCGCCCCCTGGTGCTGAAGTTCCCCCACCCGCGCGTCGCCGCCGAGGACGAATACCGCCGTGCCTTCGTGCGCGAGGCCTGGATCGGCGCGCGGGTGCGCAGCCCCTGGGTGGCGGAGGTCATCGCCCTGCCCGAGGGGCGGCAGACGCGGCTGTACTCGGTCATGCCCTTTTACCGTGGGCACACGCTGGAGAGCATGGTGAGCGCCGCCCGCCCGGTCGGGCTGGACCAGGGCGTCGGCCACGCCCTGAAGCTGTGCAAGGCCGTCTACGCCCTGCACCGCCAGCGCATCGTCCACCGCGACATCAAGCCGGACAATATCCTGCTGCTGGATGACGGCGGCCTCAGGCTGCTCGACCTTGGCGTGGCCCGCGTGCCGGGCTGGGAGGAGACGGGGGACGAGGACATTCCCGGCACCCCGAGCTACATGGCGCCGGAGCAGTTCCATGGCGAGCGCGGCACGGCGGCGACCGATGTCTATGCCCTCGGGGTCACCCTGTTCCGCCTGTTCACCCATGCCTATCCCTACGGCGAGGTGGAGCCCTTCTCGACCCCGCGCTTTGGCCGCCGCAAGCGCCTGAGCGAGCCGCGCCCGGACCTGCCCGCCTGGCTCGATACCGTGCTGGGCAAGGCGCTCGCCGTGGATCCACGCGAACGGCACCAGGACGCCATGGAGCTGGCCTTCGAGCTGGAACAGGGTCTGGCCGGCGGAGCGCAAGGCACGCCAAGGAAGGAACCGCTGATGAGCCGCAACCCCATGCGCTTCTGGCAGGGGCTCTCGGCCCTGCTCGCCCTGTTGCTGATCATCGCATGGGGGCAGCCGTGATATGCCGCGCACCAAAACGGTGCGCATGCCCCGCCACGAGACGGGCATCCCCGGGATATTCAGCAACTTGCACATTGGCCCGCTTGTTGCTCATTCACACATCATGAACATGGCCCGATGAAGGACCGAGCGATGAAACAACGCCTCGTGGTGATCGGCAACGGCATGGCCGGGATGCGCATGGTGGAAACCCTGCTGCGTCTGGCGCCCGATGCCTACACCATGACCGTGATTGGCAGTGAGCCACGCGGCAACTACAACCGCATCCTGCTCTCGCCGGTGCTTGCGGGTGAGAAGGAATTTGCCGACACCCTGCTGCATGATGTGGACTGGTACGAGGCCAACGGCATCACCCTGCACGCGGGCGTGAGCGTCACGGCCATTGACCGCGCCGCGCGCACCCTGCGGGCCGACAACGGCCTGTCCCTGGCCTACGACCGGCTGGTGCTGGCCACCGGCTCCGCCCCGTTCATGCCCGCCCTGCCCGGTATCGAGCTGCCGGGCGTGCTCGGCTTCCGCGATCTGGACGACGTGGAGACCATGCTCGACGCCGCCCGCAACCATCGCCACGCGGTGGTGATCGGCGGCGGCATCCTCGGCCTGGAGGCGGCGGACGCCCTCACCCGGCGCGGCATGGACGTGACCGTGGTGCACCGCAACGCCTGGCTGATGGACCGTCAGCTGGACGAGACCGCCGCACGCATGCTGCAAACGGCACTGGAGGCGCGTGGCATTCGCTTTGTGATGAATGCGCGCACGGAGGCGATCGAGGGGGATGGGCGCGTCCAAAGCCTGCGCATCAGCTTGAGCCAAGGCGATGGATTTTCCCCCTCCCCCTTGACGGGGGAGGGCGCCAAACCCATGAGCAAAACCCTCCCCGCCGATCTGGTCGTGGTCACCGCCGGCGTCCGGCCACGCATCGAGCTCGCCCGCGCGGCGGGTCTCACCTGCCACCACGGTCCCCAGGCCGATGACACGCTCACCACCTCCGACCCGGCCATTTCCGCCGTGGGCGAGTGCATCGAGCATCGCGGCGAGACCTTCGGCCTGGTCGCCCCGCTGTGGGAACAGGCCGAGGTGCTGGCGCGGGTGCTGGCCGGGGACAACGCGGCCCGCTACGAAGGCTCGCCGCCGCAGACCACCCGCCTCAAGGTCACCGGCATCGAGGTCTTTTCCGCCGGGGATGTTCATGGCGGTGAAGGCGGCGAGGCCCTCACCCTGCACGACCCCATCGCGGGCCATTACCGCCGCCTCGTGCTGCGCGAAGGCCGCCTGAGCGGCGCCGTGCTGTACGGCGACGCGAGCGACGGCGGCTGGTACTTCGACCTGATGCAACGCGGGACGGATCTTTCCGCCGCCCGTTCCACCCTGATCTTCGGCGAGGCGTTCTGCCGCCTCGACGCCCCCGAACCATCCGCCGAAAACGCGACGAGGAATCACGCCATGAGCATGCCCACCCCAAGACCCACCCTCGTCATCGTCGGTCACGGCATGGTCGGCCACAGCTTTGTCGAAAGGCTGGTCGATCACGGCCTGCATCAAAGCCACCGCGTGATCGTGTTCGGCGAGGAGCGCCGCGCCGCCTACGACCGTGTGCATCTGACCGAATACTTCGGCGGCAAAACGGCCGACGAGTTGAGCATGGTCAGCGATGGATTCTTTGACGAACACGGCATCGAGTTGCGCCTGCACTCCCCGATCACCGCCATCGACCGCGTGCGCCAATGCGTCACCGATGCGCATGGTCACGAAACGCCTTATGACCTGCTGGTGCTGGCCACCGGCTCCTATCCCTTCGTGCCGCCGATGGAAGGATTATTCAGCGAGACCGATTCGCCGGGAGCGAATCGGGGATTGCCGTCAGGCAAGCCCGAAGGGGGCCGTCCAGGGATGGACGGCATCCGCGAGGCCTGCCTGGTGTATCGCACCATCGAAGATCTGGAAGCCATCACCGAATGGGCGGGC
>SDAY01000148.1 GCA_006212015.1 Halothiobacillaceae bacterium | reverse complement strand
GGCAGTGCGTGCTGGCATGTGGTTGTCCAGGGAAGGGGCTGTAGGAGCGGACCTCGGGCCGCGACCATCGGCTCGGTGCCGGAGTATCGCGGCCCGAGGTCCGCTCCTGCATGATCCGCTCCGGCAAATCCCGAGCCACATCCTCCACCGGCGCCAGGGCGCCGTAAGGGTGGTCAGCGCCCGCCCATCTGCCGCGCCAGTCGCATCGCCATCCATCCCATCAGTCCCACGCCGGCCAGCAGGACGCCCCAGAGCAGCAGGGTCTGCCAGCGGAACGGGGGTTTCAGGCGCGCCTCACCCCCCAGGGGGCGGGTCTCGCCGATCCGGGCCTCCTCGGCGGGCAGGCGGTCGCGGGCCTCCGGCGGGGCGCTGATGCCGGGCGCGGGCTCGATGGCGGGATTGCCCCAGGCGAGCATGAACGGCGCGGGGCCGCTGGCGATGAACATGATCTGCCGGGGCCGCCAGCCGATGCGCACGCTCAAGCCTTCCTGCCCGGCGGTCTCCGGCTGGTCCAGCCGCACCAGCCACTCGCGGTCGCGGCTTGGCGGGAGCCTGACGGGATCGGAGCCGAGCAGTTCGCCATCCATGCTGATCCGGTACTGCAGCAGCGGGGCGCGCATGATCCAGTCGGCATGACGGTCGCGGCGGGAGAGCACCCTCCCCTGGTAGAGCACGTTGTCGTGCCCGGCCTCCAGCGCCAGGCGCTCGATGCCCACGGGGCCGGGCAGGTTGAAGCGCCAGGCGCCAGCGTCCTTCCCGCCTTCCAGCGGCATGACCCGTTCATCCCAGCGTTCCGGCGGCGCATCCCGGAACTGGCCGTGCACGGCGTCGAGCATCGGGCGGGCATCCGACAGCCAGCGCAGGCGCAGGTAGCGCAGGCGGATGGGCTGGAGCGTGATCGTGCGCTGTTGCAGGTGTTCGTGACCGAAGCGCATGTCGGCGAGCGAGGCCTGCGCAAGGGAACGCCAGTGCTCGAGGTCGTCGCTGCCCTCCACCTCGATGCGGGCGAAGGGTGCGGCGTCCGCGCTCCACTCGAGTTCGAGTTCCACCAGCGGCAGCTCGGCCCGGCTGTTGTCGATGAGGTAGCCGAGCGTGGTCCGCTCGGGCCGCGGGCCGGGGCGCTGGGTGATGCGCAGGACCTGCCCCTGCCGGTCGCGCTCGATCTCGAGGTCGGGCAGGGGCTCCCTGGTCGATGCGCCGGCCGGGGCGTCGAGGGTCGTGAGGGGGAAGATCGGCAGGGTCCGGCGAATGCGCGGCGCGTCCTGCAATTGCGCAGGAACGAAGCCATGCGGCACCGCCTGCCCGGTGGCGTTGAACACCCGCAGGTCGCCGCGATCATCGCGCGTCATCCCGGCCAGCACATCAAAGGGCAGGGTGAGCAGCTGCAGCCCCGAGGCGGACGGCATCTCGATCCCGGCGCCCCAGGCGAAGTCATCCGGCCGGGGTGGCTCGGCTGCCACGACGGGCGGGAGCAGGAGGATCATCAGCAGGCCGACGGTTTTCATGGGGCGTTCTCCGACGGGGACTTTTCCCTCCCGGGCGGCATGGGCGACAGGTAGCCCGCCAGCAGGAGCAGCAGGCCGACGCCGACGAAGGAGGCGATGCGCTCCAGGGTGTCGCGCCCGGAGAGGTCGAACAGGAACAGCTTCACCACCACCACGGCGAGCAGGGCGGCCGCGACCATCCACAGCGCCCGCCGCTGGATGCGCGTCGCGACCACCATCAGGACCAGCCCGGTGATGGCCCAGGCGATGGAGAAGGTGGCCTGGGCGAGGGTGGACGGGACCATGGCCGACAGGTCGAGCGGCAGGTCGGCGTAGTGGTGCAGGCTGCGCGCCAGGATGGCGTTGAGCCAGAGGAACAGCACGCCGCCCGCGACCGGCAACAGCCGCCGGGCGGGCATGGCGGGGCGCAGCTCACGGTGCGCCAGCCCGGCGCGCGCCAGCACCAGCAGGACCAGGCCGATGGCGACATCCAGCGGGTTGAGCAGCGGCAGGTAGGGCAGCGGCCAGGGATCGCCGCTGGAGTCCAGGTTGACGATCACCACCCACAGGATGAGGTAGAGGGCGAGACCGCCGCCGGCCAGCCCGCGGTAGGCCCGCTCATGGGTGGCGACCGGCCAGCGCCGCCATGCGCCGATCCAGGCGAGCATGACGGCGGGGATCAGGCCCCAGGCGATCTCGCTCCAGCTGCCGCGCACCATGCCGTCCTGGCCGATGGCCATGCCGATGCGCCAGTCCAGTTCGCGCGCGACCAGCAGGGCCAGCAGCCACAGCGTTCCGGCATGCGTCAGGCCCGGGGCGGAAAAGGCCCAGTTTCGCCGGTCGTTCCACCACAGCATCACGGCCATCACGGCGAAGGCCAGCGGCCAGGCCCACCCGCCGCCATGCGCGGCGGGATGCGGCTGGATCAGCGAGCTTGCGAACGCCAGCAGGGCCAGCAGGGCGAGATAGCCAGCCGGGACATGATGCAGCGCCGTCCACGCGTACCGCTCGGCGGCCAGACGGGCGGCGGCCGCGCCGAGGGCGACATAGGCCAGCATGGCGGCGATCAGGTCATGGCCGGGCAGGTTGCGCGCGAGGTCGGCCTGCCCGCCCAGCAGCCACCACGCCAGGCCCCAGAGCAGCAGCATCGGGCTCGCCATGCGGATGCCGCCCATCCCTGGGCGGCCCCCTTCGGGCTCGCCATCGGGCGATGCCCGCTGCGCGGGTCCGTCTCCTCCGACCCGTCCGGCCTCCATGCTGGAGGCCCCTTCGGGGCGCGGCGAATCGGCGGCACGCAGCTGGTAGGCGCTGAACAGGCCGGCCAGGCCGATCATCGCCGTGCCGAGAAAGTCGGTGTTGAGCAGCGGCAGGGCCGCCGGCATGGGGTGCGCATCCGCCAGGTAGAGCAGGCCGGCACCCAGCTGCAGCAGCAGGCCGAAGCCGACCGCGAACCGTCGCCCCTGCCGCAGTCCGACCCAGAGGATGCCCGCGCCCTCCAGCGCCCAGGCCGCGCTGCTCCAGCGCCCGTCCACGGCGAAGGGGATGGCGAGCGAGGCGAAGATCACGCCCAGGGCCAGGAAGGCCTCGGTCAGCTGGCGCAGGTTCTCCCCGGCCCGTCGCCACAGCGCGGAGGCCAGCAGCAGGTAGAGTCCGCCGAGGGCGAAGGCGCTCCAGGCGAGGCCGTACTCGAACTCGTGCACCAGCCCCGCCTGCAGGCCGAAGCCGACCAGCGGCGGGCCGAACACCATGCTGGCATGGACGTAGTCGCGGGCATCCGGCGCACGGCGCAGCGCGTACAGCACCGCGCTGGCGAGGAAGATGAGGAAGAACAGGATCAGGAAGGGCTCGGTGGTGGCGAAGTCCTGCGGCCGGTAGCGCAGCACGCCCCAGGCCGTGCCGATGACGAAGGTGAACAGGAATCCGAGCAGGTTCAGCTCGCGCCAGGCCTTGCGCCAGGCGATCAGCAGGATGCCCAGGTTGAGCAGGGCGTAGTAGCCGAACAGCTCGACATGCCGCCCGCTCTCGCTCGCGGTGAGCACCGGGGCGAGGAAGCCGCCCATCACCCCAAGGGCCGCGAGGCTGCGGGCGTCCTGCAGGATGGCGAGCCAGGCGGCCAGCACGACGACGGCCAGCATCAGCGGGAAGGTCGCCTCGGCGGGCAGCAGGCCGTACAGCCGGAAGGCGGCGTAGAGGGTCAGGTAGAGCACGCCGATGCCGCCGCCCTGCAGGGCGAGGGCATAGCCGCGCCGTCGCTCGCGCAGGCGCCAGCCGAGGGCCAGCAGGGCCAGCCCGCCCGCGCCGACCAGGGCCAGCCGCAGCTCGATGGGGAAGGCGATGCGCGCGGCGGCGTACTTGAGCAGGAAGGCCAGGCCGAAGAACAGCACCACCACGCCGACCTTGACCACCAGGTTGCCCTCGGTGATGAAGTCGCGCAGCGGGCCGGGCAGACGGTCGAGCAGCGGGGTGCGTGCCTCTTCGCGCACGGAGGCAGGTGGCGTCCAGGCGCTGGCCGGCTGGGGCGCCGGGGACGGCCATGTGGCGGCGGGTTCGGGGGGCGTGGTCGCGTCGGTGGGCGCGGGCCAGGGCACTTCGTCTGCCGTTTCGGAGATCGGCGCGGGTTCGGTCGGCCCGGCCTCCGTGAGCGGGCTCGGGCCGCGCAGGGTGTCCACCGCGTTGCGCAGTGCGCGGACCTCGTCGCCCAGGGCGATCACCCGTCCGAACAGGTAGCCGAGCAGCGCGCCGAACATGGCGCCGGACAGGCCGCTGCTGGACAGGCCGAACAACAGGCCGAGGATGATCAGGATCCAGGTCATGGTCGCTTCCCTGAGGTTGGCGGGCTTGATTCCTGAACTATAGTCGCCCGCCGCGTCGTCGGGCTGCTGAAGGCTTGTGGGTCAATACCTTCGGGGCGCCTCAAAAACCGTCATCGCGGATGCCGGGTCATTCTGCCCGGCTCCCTTCGGGTCCGCTTCGCGGTTCGCGAGGGCCGTGGCGATTCAGAGGGCGCGCCCCTCCGTTGCGGCCGGGGGGCGGTGTGGATGTGCGAATGAATTCGCACCTACGGGCGGGGTATTGCGCTGATGCCCCGCATGGCCGTCTGTGGCCCGTAGC
>SDAY01000033.1 GCA_006212015.1 Halothiobacillaceae bacterium | reverse complement strand
ATGGCGACGATACTTTGTAACGATGCGAGGTGTTCATGTTAACGCCAACGGCCTTCAGCCGCGATCATCCCGTCGCCTGAACCCGTCACGGCGATGCCTTCACAACCGCCGAGTTCCGGCATCCGGGGGCTCCCCGGATTTCGCTGCGCTTCATCCGGGCTACATGACTCGCTGTGATTCCTTCACAAGATCTGACCACTGATCGCCGTTTCATGGCACGGTCACCAAGGCTGGCATAGAATGCCCCGATGAATTTCTCATGGCGCCTTAATTCAGGGATGACGCCGCGCATGATCCGCGCAGGTCGCGTGCTGGCCATGCTGCTGGCGCTGGCCTGGCTGGCCGCCGTGCTGGCGCAGTGGACATGGCATCTGCTTCCCGCGCCGCCCGAAGCCGAGCGCAAGCTTGCGCTTCAGCCCGCCCCCGATGCGAATAGGCCGCAGCCTCGCCTGGCGGACGCCATCAACGCCGCGGCCCCCTGGGGACGCCCGCCCCTCGCCGATGCCGGCGCGGCGCAGGACACCCGCCTGCCGCTGACCCTGCGGGGCGTGCTGGCGGGGTCGGGCCTCGCCCTGATTTCGGCCAGCGGCCAGGCGGAGAAGGTCTACCGTGTTGGCGACGACCTGCCCGGCGGCGCGAGGCTGCGCGCGGTCCACGAGGATCATGTCCTGCTGGAGCGCGCGGGCGTGCTGGAGCGCCTTGCCCTGCCGAAGGAGGGGCTGGGGTCCAGTCATGGGCGCGGCGACTCCGCGCCGCCCGCCTCGACGACCAGCCTGCGCGGCATGCTGACCCAGTCGCCCGCCGAGCTGGCCAAGTCCTTTCGCCTGGAACCCGTCCTCGAGTCAGGCAAGCTTCGTGGTTACCGCGTTCGCGCGCTGCGCGACCCGGCCTTGCTGGCGCGTGCCGGCATGCAGCCGGAGGACGTGCTGATGAGCGTGAATGGCCGCTCGCTGGCTGAAGCGGCGGATCTCCCAGGCATCATGAACGCGCTGCGCGAGGCGTCCGTCGTGGACGTGGTCGTGCTGCGCAACGGCATCGAAATGCCGGTACACGTGGATTTGAATCGATGAGAAAGGCCATGCGACTCCCCCTGATGCCCCTGGTCGCCGTGGCCATGGCGGGCCTGATGGGCCCCCTGCACGCCGCGCCCGCCGTGCCGCCCACCGACTACTCAGTCAGCAACGGCATGGTGACGCTGAACCTGCGCGATGCCGACATCGAGGCGCTGATCGCCACCGTGTCGGAGGCCACCGGCAAGAATTTCATCGTCGATCCGCGCGTGAAGGCCAGGGTCAACCTGATCTCCGCCAAGCCGATGCCGCCCGATGAGCTCTACAACGTCTTCCTCTCCGTCCTGCAGGTGCATGGCTATGCGGCCGTGGCCAAGGGCGAGGTGATCAAGATCGTGCCGGACGTCAACGCCAAGCAGGATGGCGTCGAGGTCGGCGGCGTGGTCGCGGCCAGGGGCGCCGACGAGCTGGTCACCGAGGTGGTCACCCTGCGCCATGTGCAGGCCGCGCCGCTGCTGACCGCGTTGCGTCAGCTGATGCCGCAGCAGGCCGCGCTGTCCGTGCATCCCGAGTCGAACAGCCTGATCCTCACCGACCGCGCCGGCAACGTGGCGCGCATGAAGGACATCCTGATTCGCGTCGATCAGCCCGGTTCGGACGGGATCGAAACCATCCGCCTGAGCCATGCCTCGGCGACCGAGATCGTCAAGACGCTCACCCAGCTGCACAGCCGCATGGGCCGCACGGGGGGCGCGCCGGGCGCGGCGCCGGGCGCGGAGACCGCCGCCATCGCCAGCTTCGCGGCGGACGAGCGCAGCAACAGCGTGCTGCTCTCCGGCGCGAAGACCGAGCGCGAGAAGCTGCGCGCCGTGGTGGTCTACCTCGACACCCCGCTGGAGCGCGCCGGCAACACCCAGGTGTTCTACCTCAAGTACGCCCGCGCCCGCGAGCTGGTGCCCATCCTGCAGGGCAGCAACCGCCCGGTGGCGCGGGAGGGCAGCACGACCGCCGCCTCCGGCCTGTCCAGCGGCTTCGGCTCGGCCCCGGCTTCCAGCCCTGGCGGCGCGCCGGTCAATGCCGCCACCGTCGGCATCGGCGGGCGCCAGGATGCGGTCGTGCTGGCCGACGAGGCGACCAACGCGCTGGTCATCACCGCGCCGCCCAACGTCATGCGCGAGCTGGAGTCCATCATCGGGCAGCTCGACATCCGCCGCGCCCAGGTGCTGGTCGAGGCGATCATCGCCGAGGTGTCGGATGACTTCTCCCGCAAGCTTGGCGTGCAGATGGCCGCGGCCGGGCAGGATGGCGCGGCCCCGGTGGGCGTGGTGACCTTCAACGGCCTGCTGTCCGCCGTCGCAGGCGCGGCGGCCGGCGGCAATGCGGCGATGACCGGGGCTGCCCTTTCGACGCTGGGCGACGGCATGAACATTGGCGTGGGCGATTTTTCCGGCAACACCCGCTTCGGCGTGATCGTCTCCGCGCTGGCCGGGGACGCCAACAACAACATCCTCTCCACGCCCAGCCTGCTGACCATGGACAACCAGGAGGCGAGCATCGTGGTGGGCAAGAACGTGCCCATCCTGACCGGCTCCTACGCCAGCACCGGCGGCGGCGTCACGCCCACCACGCCGTTCCAGACGGTCAATCGCGAGGACATCGGCGTCAAGCTCAAGGTCAAGCCGTCCATCAGCCCGGAAGGCGCGGTGCGGCTGGAGCTGGAGCAGGAGGTGTCGAGCATCGACACCAGCTCGCAGAGCAGCGCCGGCCTGATCACCAACAAGCGCAACGTGAAGACGGTGGTGCTGGCGCAGGACGGCGACATCGTCGTGCTGGGCGGACTGATCGACGAGAGCGTCAACGACCAGGCCAGCAAGGTGCCGCTGCTCGGCGACATCCCGCTGCTCGGCGAGCTGTTCAGGCACCGCAGCACCACGCGCGGCAAGCGCAACCTGATGATCTTCATCCGTCCGGTCGTGCTGCGTGATCGCGCGTCGGCCAACCGCTACACGGCGGAAAAATATGACGGTTTCCGCGAGCAGCAGGTTCGCTTCGCGCAGAACCCGCTGGGCTTCGCCGTGCCCGGAGAGTATCCGCTGCTGCCCCGGCTGGACGGCTACAGCATCAACCTGCCCGGCGGCGTCGCCACACCGCCGCCCGCCACGCCGTGATGACCGCCTCCCTGCCCTACGGCTTCGCCAAGCGCCATGGCCTGCTGCTGCAGCAGGACGGCGACGGCCTGGCATTGTTGCACCGGCCGGGCCTGACGCCCGCCGCCCTGGGCGAGGCGCGGCGGGCCATCGGCCAACCGTTCGCGCTGCGCGAGATCGGGGCCGATCTGTTCGAGCAGATGCTGGCCCGCGCCTACCAGCGCGGCTCCAGCGAGGCGATGGACTCGCTGGGCGAGCTGGACCTGTCGCGCGCCGCCAGCGAACTGGGCGAACCCGCCGACCTGCTGGAGGCGCAGGACGATGCGCCCATCGTGCGCCTGATCAACGCCCTGCTGACCGAGGCGATCCGCGAGGACGCCTCCGACATCCACATCGAGACCTTCGAGAGCCGCATGGTGGTGCGTTTCCGCGTGGACGGCCAGCTGCGCGAGGTGCTGGAGCCGCCGCGCGCGATTGCCAGCCTGATCACCTCGCGCATCAAGGTCATGGCCCAGCTCGACATCGCCGAGAAGCGCCTGCCGCAGGACGGCCGCATCGCCCTGAGGCTGGCCGGCCGTCCGGTGGACGTGCGCGTCTCCACCCTGCCCTCCGCGCATGGCGAGCGCGTGGTGCTGCGCCTGCTGGACAAGCAGGCCGGCCGGCTCGACCTTGAGAAGCTGGGCATGGACGCGCGCACCCGCGCCAGGCTTGAGGCCCTCATCCACCGTCCGCACGGCATCCTGCTGGTCACCGGCCCGACCGGCTCCGGCAAGACCACCACGCTCTATGCGGCCTTGAGCCGCATCAACTCGCGCGAGCGCAACATCCTCACCGTCGAGGATCCGATCGAGTACGACCTGGACGGCGTCGGCCAGACCCAGGTCAACACCAAGGTGGACATGAGCTTCGCGCGCGGCCTGCGCGCCATCCTGCGCCAGGACCCGGACGTGGTGATGGTGGGCGAGATCCGCGACCTGGAGACCGCCGAGATCGCGGTGCAGGCCTCGCTCACCGGCCACCTCGTGCTCTCCACCCTGCACACCAACTCCGCCATCGGCGCCATCACCCGCCTGCGCGACATGGGGGTGGAGCCCTTCCTGCTCTCCTCCAGCTTGATCGGCGTGGTCTCGCAGCGGCTGGTGCGCCGCCTGCTGCCGGCGTGCCGCGAGGCCTTCACCCCGACCGCCACCGAGAGCGCCATGCTGGGCCTCGACCCGGCCCGTCCGCTGACCCTGCACCGCGCCAGCGGGCAGGGCGACTGCGTGGCGCGCGCCTACAGCGGCCGCACCGGCATCCATGAGCTGATCACGGTGGACGCCACCCTCGCCCGCATGATCCACGAAGGCGCGAGCGAGGCGGCGATGGAGGCCCATGTGCGCAAGACCCAGCCCAGCCTGCGCGAGGACGGCCTGCGCAAGGTCATGGCCGGCGAGACCAGCCTGGACGAGGTGCTGCGCGTGACCGTCGAAGACCCCGGAAACGAACCATCATGAACATCCTGCTGAACGGCGAAAGCCATGCCATCGACGACGGCGCGACCGTCCTCGCCCTGATCGAGCAGCTCGGCCTGACCGGACAGCGGCTGGCGGTGGAGGTCAACGGCGAGATCGTCCCGCGCGGCGAGCATGCCGCGCATCTCCTGCATGAGGGCGACCGGGTCGAGGTGGTGCGGGCCATCGGCGGGGGCTGAGCGCTTGTGAATCCATCGACCGCACCCCGTTTCCGCTCCGTAGGCGATTCAAGGAGGCGCATCATTCGGCCCGGGGGCGGGCCGCCTGCAGAGCGAAAAATTCACGGACTCTGAGGGCTTGTGAAGAAATCATGGCGAACGGGGCGCTGCGCCTGCCGCGTCATCGCGCCGCCCGGGATCATGTTCGGGGGCGTGATCAGGGTACGCGGTCGATGTATTCACAAGCCCCAAGGCGCCTGCGTCCGGCAAACCGTCATTTTCCATACGTTTTCGAGAACTCCGCCATGCCCCTCCCCGATCACCGCGCCGTCGCAGCCCTCCTCCGTCAGGCCGCGCTGGACGAGATCCTGACCCGCTACCGCAAGGTCGAACGCCATCTGAAGACCGACGGCTCCTGGCTGACCGAGGCCGACCTCGCCATGCAGGCGCGCGTGCAGCGCGAGCTGGCCGAACGCTTCCCGGAGATCCCCTTCCTCGGCGAGGAGATGAGCGAGGAGGAGCAGCAGGGCCTCATGCGGCACGCCGACAGCGGCCTGTGGATCCTCGATCCGCTCGACGGCACCAGCAACTTCGCCGCCGGCGTGCCGCTGTTCGGCCCGTCGCTGGCCCTGATCCGCGGCGGCAAGGCGGTGCTGGGCGTGGTCATGGATGTGATGCGCGACGAGACCTTCAGCGCCGCCACCGGGCGGGGCGCCTGGCTCAACGGCGAGCGCATCGCCCCGCCCGTGACCGACATCCCGCTGGGCAAGACGCTGGCCTGCATCGACCTCAAGCGGCTCGACAAGGCGCTCGCCACGCGGATCGTCACCGAGCACCCCTACGGCTCGCAGCGCTCCATCGGTTCGGTCGCGCTGGACTGGTGCTGGGTCGCCGCAGGACGCTTCCACGTCTACCTGCATGGCAAGCAGGGTCTGTGGGACTACGCCGGCGGGCATGTCATCCTGGAGGAGGCGGGCGGCCATAGCTGCACGCTGGAGGGCGAGGCGGTGTTCAACAACACGCTGGAGAAGCGCTCGGCGATCTGCGCGGGGGACCCGCGCCTGTTCGCCGAATGGACGGCGTGGCTAAACGGCTAGCCGTCCTTGCGCGGGTTGAATGCCCGTCAATCGTCCTTGGGCTCAAAGACCCCTGCGATCTGCAGCGCGCCGGCGAAGAGGAGCGCCGACCCCAGCGCCACCATGGTTGCATACGCGCCGCGCATGATCATGTGAGCCGCCTCGAACTGCCCGTAGCCGTAGCCCCACGCGAACGCGAATACGGCCAGGAGGGCGAGGGAGATCACGACCATCTTGATGTCTTCGAATGATCTTGTTTTTTCGCTCATGCCGGCGCCCCTTCCGAAGAGAGGCGGGCGATGATTGAGGTGTGTTCGGCGTGAACGCCATGGCTCGAGCGAGCCGGATGCGATGCGTTGTCCATGTAAGACTCCATTCGGTTCCAAACAGCGGCAGGAGGCGTTCCGATTTTCCTGCGGGATCCCGCCCCGCGGCCAAGGGCCGATGAAAGCGCGAAACACCCCAGCCTCCCACCGAAAGAGTACATTGCATCCGCACGTTGTGGAAGCGCCGACGGAGAGCTTGTGAGTCAATCATGGTGAGCGTGGGAGGCGCCCCCGCGAGGACGTCGCTACGGGCGGCCCTATCGCGGCGGGGGCGCCGCTCCTCCATGCAGGAGGCCCGTCCTCGGGCCGAATGATGCGCCGCCATGGATCGCGTTCGGGGGGCTCGCCAAGATTTTTCACAAGCGCTGGAGCCCTGCGGTCAGGCGCCCGGCATGCCGCCACGCTGAAGGCGGGCGAACCATGCCTGCGGCATCAACCTGCCGGTCAGTGCGGACGCTGTTCGGGCGCTTCGTCATGGTCCCGCCGGCTGTCGCGGCGCGGCCCGTCCTGCGAAACGGGGGGCTGCGCGCCCAGCCGCTGGGCAGGATCCGGCTGACGTCCATGCTCGCGCTCGACACGGATGGGCCTGACCGCGACGTCGCGGCGCTGCGGGCTGTCCTCGCGACGTTCATGGCGCTGCTCGGTCCGCTGAGTCGATGGATGGCTCGGCGGATGCCGGATCTCGTGCCGGTCGTTATGCCGTTCATGGTGTTGATCCTGGTCGACGCGATGGTATTCGACATGACGATGCTCGGGCTGGCGCACCACGATGGTTCGTGTCGGCTCGACCACCACCACACGCGGCCTCGGCTCGTAGTGGGGCTGATAGTAGGTCTCGCGCTGGATATAGACATCCCGACCGTAATACGGCCGCGCGCCGTAGTAAGGGGCCTCATGGTAGGTCTCGTGGACATACCCCGGACCGGCGCAGCCGGTCAGCGCGATCACGGGCAAGCCCAGCCAGATCATTCTCTTCATGCCTTGACCACTCCCGGGGTTGAGCCCGCGTCCTTCATCCAAGATGCACCCAAGGTTGGGCCAGTCAGCCCAGCCATGTTGCGCAGTTGGAGGGTCTTGGGCGCGTCATGGTTCCGTAACAACAACCCAACGCTGCATGCACGCAACAGCCGGCTTATTCCTCGCCCTGGCTGTGCAGGTACTCGTCGTAGCTGCCGCTGTAGTTGACGATGCCGTTCGGGGTCAGCTCGATGATGCGGGTGGCCAGCGAGGAGACGAACTCGCGGTCGTGGCTGACGAAGATCAGCGTGCCGGGGTAGTTTTCCAGCGCCAGGTTGAGCGATTCGATCGACTCCATGTCGAGGTGGTTGGTCGGCTCGTCCATCAGCAGCACGTTCGGGCGCTGCAGCATCAGCTTGCCGAACAGCAGGCGGCCCTGCTCGCCCCCGGACACCACCTTGACCGACTTCTTGATCTCGTCCTGCGAGAACAGCAGGCGGCCGAGGGTGGCGCGCACCGCCTGCTCGTCGTCCTGCGGGCGGCGCCACTGGGTCATCCAGTCGAACAGGCTCATGGTGTCGGCGAAATCGTCGGCATGATCCTGGGCGAAGTAGCCGAGATTGACGTTTTCCGACCACTTGACCTTGCCGCCATCCGGCGCCAGCTCGCCGGCCAGGGTGCGCAGCAGGGTGGTCTTGCCGATGCCGTTCGGGCCGATGATGGCGATGCGCTCGCCGACCTCCACCATCAGATCCAGGCCCTTGAACAGCGGCGTGCCATCATAGCCCTTGCTGAGCTTCTCCACTTCCAGCGCCAGGCGGAACAGGCCCTTGTCCTGCTCGAAGCGGATGAACGGGTTCTGGCGGCTGGAGACCTTGACCTCGGCCAGCTGGATCTTCTCGATCTGCTTGGCGCGCGAGGTCGCCTGGCTCGCTTTTGAAGCATTCGCGGAGAAGCGGCTGACGAAGGATTGCAGCTCGGCGATCTGCGCCTTCTTCTTGGCGTTCTCGTTCAGCAGGCGCTCGCGGGCCTGGGTGGCGGCGGTCATGTACTCGTCGTAGTTGCCGGGGTAGACGCGCAGCTCGCCGTAGTCCAGGTCGGCCATGTGGGTGCAGACGCTGTTCAGGAAGTGACGGTCGTGGGAGATGATGATCATCGTGCTGTTGCGCGCGTTGAGCACCTTCTCCAGCCAGCGGATGGTGTTGATGTCGAGGTTGTTGGTCGGCTCGTCCAGCAGCATGACCTCCGGGTCGGCGAACAGCGCCTGCGCCAGCAGCACGCGCAGCTTCCAGCCGGGCGCCACCGCGCTCATCAGGCCGTAGTGCTGTTCCACCGGGATCTCCAGCCCGAGCAGCAGCTCGCCCGCACGGGATTCGGCGGTGTAGCCGTCCATCTCGGCGAAGGCGCCCTCCAGCTCACCGACCTTCATGCCGTCCTCCTCGGTCATCTCCGGCAGGGCGTAGATGCGGTCGCGCTCCTTCTTCACCGCCCACAGCTCGGCGTGGCCCATGATCACGGTGTCGATGACGCTGTAGTCCTCGAACGCGAACTGATCCTGACGCAGCTTGCCGATGCGCTCGTTGGCGTCGAGCATGACGTTGCCGGAGGTCGGCTCCAGGTCGCCGCCGAGGATCTTCATGAAGGTCGACTTGCCGCAGCCGTTGGCGCCGATCAGGCCGTAGCGGTTGCCGTCGCCGAACTTGACCGAAATGTCTTCAAAGAGCGGCTTGGGGCCGAATTGCATGGTGATGTTGGCGGTCGCGAGCATGTGGGGATTCCGTAGTGAAGACCAAGCCCCTGGCGACGTACTGAACCTGCGCTCGCGTCATTGCGAGCGACCTTGCCTTTAGCCATGAGGCCGAAGGCTGTGGTGGGAAGCAATCCAGAACGCTTGAAGAATCAGCACGTCATGGATCGCCACGTCGCTTCGCTCCTCGCGATGACGACATGTTCAATGCGCCTCAAGGACAGGGAGGCATGAATAGTGGGGGTGCGTACTGTACCGGATATTCACCGGCAATGCCCGTCAAGATGGGGAATTTCCCTTGCATTTCAATGCGCAGCGCCGTTCCCGCACGGATTGACCGGTTCAATCGGCGGACGCTTCGGCTAGGCTGTGACCATGACAACCACTCCGAACCCCAGCATGCCCGGCACCCTCGAACACCTGCGCTTCGACAACCGCTTCCTGAACGAGCTGCCGGGCGACCCGGAGGCCTGCAACCTGCCGCGCCAGGTCCATGCGGCCGCACATTCGCGGGTGACGCCTGGCGCCGTCAGCGCGCCGCGCCTGCTGGCCTGCGCATCGGAGGTCGCCGCGTGGATCGGCCTCGACCCCGCCGAATGCGCCCGCCCCGAATTCGCCGAGGTGTTCGGTGGCAACGCCCTGCTACCCGGCATGGAGCCCTGGGCCGCCTGCTATGGCGGGCACCAGTTCGGCCACTGGGCGGGGCAGCTGGGCGACGGGCGGGCGATCAACCTTGGCGAGGTCGTCAACCCGGACGGCCAGCGCCTGACCCTGCAACTCAAGGGCGCCGGCCCCACGCCCTATGCCCGCAGCGCCGACGGCCGCGCCGTGCTGCGTTCGAGCCTGCGCGAGTTCCTGTGCAGCGAGGCGATGCACCACCTCGGCATCCCCACCACCCGCGCCCTCAGCCTGGTCGCCACCGGCGATGCCGTGCTGCGCGACATGCTCTACACCGGCGACATGCGCCCCGAGCCCGGCGCAGTGGTCTGCCGCGTGGCGCCCTCCTTCACCCGCTTCGGCCACTTCGAGATCCACGCCGCGCGCAAGGATCACGCCTTGCTGCGCCAGCTGGCCGACCACACCCTGCGCCACGACTATCCCGAGCTCGGCCCGCCGGGCACGGAGGCCTACCTCGCCCTGTTCCGCGCGGTCTGCCGCCGCACCGCCGTGATGGTCGCGCACTGGATGCGGGTGGGCTTCGTGCACGGGGTGATGAACACCGACAACATGTCCATCCTCGGCCTGACCATCGACTACGGCCCCTACGGCTGGCTGGAGGACTACGACCCGGACTGGACGCCCAACACCACCGACGCGCGAGGTCGCCGTTACGCCTACGCCCGCCAGCCCGAGGTCGCCGGCTGGAACCTCGCCCGACTGGCCGAGGCCCTCATTCCGCTGGTCGGCACGGTCGAGCCGCTGCAGGAAGCGATGGCGGTCTACGGCGAGGCCTACGCGACGACATGGCGCGGGATGCTGGCCGCCAAGCTCGGCTGGAAGGCGCACCGGGGCGCGGAGGACGACCGGCTGTTCGAGGACCTGCTGGAGATCATGCGGCGGGCGCAATGCGACTGGACGATCCTGTTCCGCACCCTGATCGACCTGCCTGCCCTGGGCGCGGACGAGGACACCCTGCTGAAACCCTTCAGCGAGGCCGGCTACCTGCCTGAGGGTCTGGATGCGGAACAGCGGGTCACAGCTCTGGATTGGCTGCGCCGCTACCAGCAGCGCCGCGCGGAGGATGGACATGACGACGAGACGCGGGGGGGCATCATGCGCGCCGCCAACCCCAGATACGTGCCGCGCAACTACCTCGCCCAGCAGGCCATCGAGCGGGCCGAGGCGGGCGACCTTGCCATGCTGCACACCCTGCAGCAGGTGCTGCGCCGACCCTATGACGACCAGCCGGAGCACGCGGCGCTGGCCGCCAGGCGGCCGGAATGGGCGCGGCACAAGGCGGGTTGTTCGATGCTCTCCTGCAGCTCGTAGGCGCGGACCCTGGGCCGCGGTTGGGGCATGCAACTCTTTCGCGGCCCAAGGTCCGCTCCTACAAAGGCGTTTTTCGACGCAGCAGCACCAATACCTCGCTGTGGCTGGTATGCGGGAAGATGTCGAACAATCGGGCGCGAACGGGCTCGAATGACGGCAAACGCGCAAGGTCATGCGCAAGGCTTGCCGGATTGCAGCTGGAATAAATCAGCCAGTCTGCTGCCGATGCGTCGAGGAAGGCGCACAGCGCCGCGCCGATGCCACGGCGGGGCGGATTGACCAGCACCAGTTCTGGCACCTCGGCCTGCCCAAGGGCGAAATCCGCCGCCTGCAGGGCGCGGAAATGCGTGTTGCCCAAACCAAGCTCCGCTGCCGTCTGGCGCGCGCTGTCGATGGCCTCCGCACTGACCTCGATGCCCGTGACCGGCCCGTCCACATGCCGCGCGCAGTGCAGGGCGAAGCCGCCCACGCCGCAGAACAGGTCCCACATGCCCTTGGGGCGGATCTCGCCCACCCACCCGGCCGCCTCGCGGTACAGCGCGGCGGCGACATGGCTGTTGGTCTGGAAGAAGCTGCGCGGGCGCAGGTGCAGCGGCAGCCCGTTGAGCCACATGGTCAGGGTCTGCCGCTCGGTCAGCACGACCTCCTCGTCGCCCTCGACGACGGCCTTGTGCTCCGGCTGCAGGTTGACCGAGACGACAAGGAGCAGCGGCAGCGCCGCCAGCAGATCGGGCAGGCGCGCCCGGATCGCCTCGATGGGTCCGCGCGAGCGCAACACGAGGCGCAGCATCATCTCGCCCGACTGATCGCAGCGGGTCAGCAGCACGTACTTCAGCTCGCCCCGGCGGGCCGGCACGTCGTAGGGTTCCAGGCGGGCGGCGCGGATGAGATCGAGGATGGGGTCGAAGGCCGCCTGCATGGCGGGCGGATAGAGCGGGCAGTCGCGCAGGTCCACGCCCCGGCCCTGTGCATCGAGGATGCCGAGCACGGGCGCGTCCGCCGTGCCGCTGACGACCATCTTGGCCTTGTTGCGGAAGCCGGCCTCCGGCCCGCTGACCGGCCCGCTGACCGGCCCGAGCCAGTGCAGTTCGGGCCAGGCGGAAAGGGCGTCGAGGCAGGCCCGCTGCTTGGCGCGCAGCTGCTCGGAGAGCGGCTGTTCGATCAGGGTGCAGGAGCGGCAGCGGCCGGCCGCGTAATGGTGACAGGTGATCATGACGGCACAAGATTAACCCATCGGGCGATGGGTTCGCGAAAGGAAGCTTTTCCGCCCGGTGCTGTCCGGCAAACCGTCCTTTTCCGACGCATGCCTCTCAGCGCTTGTGCGTTTTTCGCCACCACCCTGCCTGATCCGGCATCGTCGAGCCCGGATGCAGCGCAGCGGAATCCGGGAGGCTTGAGGCACCCTCATCGCGGCGACGTCTTCGGAGCAGACATCGGGGCGAGGTCGATTTATTCACAGGCTTTCAGCGCTCGATACTGTAGAACACATCCACCCCCGCCTTCACCCCGCTCTGCACCTGCACATGGATGCGGCGGGTGAGCTCGTAGCGCAGGACGAAGGTCTGCAGGCCGGCCTCCAGCCCCTGCACATAGCGCAGGTAGAGGCGCGGGGTGAGGTAGCGGCCCAGCACCAGGCTGAGTTCCCTGGTGCCGGTGTCGCTCTCGATCGCGGCCTCCTCCAGGCCGAAGGCGCTGCCGATCTGGCCGGCCAGCAGGTCGCCGCCGGCGAAGCCCGCCGAGCGCGCGGCCTGGATCATCAGCGAGGCATCGCCGCCCGTGCCCTTCTTCAGCGACTTGCCGGTGACCAGGTAGGCCAGCACCTCGGCCTGCTCCATGGCGGGCTCGGAGAACATGACCAGCTCGGGCTTGCTGGCGCGGCCGGTGATGCGCACGCCGGCGACCACGTTGTCCTGGATGCCGCGCCGCACCGCGCGGATGTCCAGCGCCGGGTCATCGAGCGGGGTGTCGGCGTAGATGATGCGCCCCTTCTCGATCTGCAGGTCCTGGCCGTAGGCCTTGTAGCGCCCCTCGGGGATGGTCAGTTCGCCCTGGCCGATCGGCCCCGGCAGGTCGGGGCGGTCGATGACGACCAGCCGTCCGCCGATGCGGCCATTGAAGCCCCTGCCGCGCACGCGGACCGTGTCGCCCAGCAGCACCTCGAGGCGGGTGTGGATGGCATGGGCGCGGCCGGCCTCGTCCTCTTCGCCGAGGATGCGCACGTCGTCGGAGATGCTTGGCGCCGCCGGGCCACCGCCCGCGATGTCGAACAGCGCCTCGGGCACCACCACCTTGCCTTCCAGCCGGGTCTCGCGGGGCTTCAGGCGGATGCGCAGGTCGGGCGAGGCCTGCAGGCTGGCCTCGGGCAGGCGCAGCGCGGTCAGGTTGTCGCCCTTCAGTCGCACCTCGGCCCGCCAGTCGGGCAGGTTGGCGAGGTCGGCCGTGCCGTCGATGGCGAGCAGGCCCTCGCCAAGTTTCGCGCCGCCCTTGAGGGTCATGCGGTGATCCGGGCCGGCGTTGAGCTGGAGTTGGCCGTCCTCGACCCGGATGCCGAGATCCGGCAGCACCACGCTGGCCTCGGACAGCTGCGCGCCGCCGAACAGCAGGGGTCGGCCGAGCGTGCCGGCCATGTTCACGCGCCCGGCCAGCACGCCCCGGGGGTCCTTCAGCGGGGGCACCAGGCCGGCCAGCATGCGCGGGTCGTTGAAGTGGATCTCGGCGACGCCCTCGAGCGGCTGGTCCGGCGCGGCGCCGTCTTCCAGCCGGTGGCCGGGCAGCCGCATACGGGCCTCGATGCGGTTGGAGGCGTTCATCCGCAGCGCCGCGTCCAGCCGGCCCTCGCCGCCGCCCATGCGGATGTCCAGGTGGGCCTGTTCGAGCGGCATGTCCAGCCATTCGCCGCGCTTGTTGCCCGGTACGCGAATGACGGCCTGTTCGCCCTGGGCCTTGGCGGTCACGATCATCGGGCCTTTTATCGGGGCGTCCAGGCGAGCCTCGGCCGCGAGGGTTCCGCTCAGGCGCAGCGGCTTCCTCGCCAGCCAGCGGTCCAGTGCGGCAAGGTCGAAACGGCTCAGGTCGAGGCCCGCGCTCATCGCCTGCTCGGGCGTGCGGCGGCCCTCGAGGCAGAGCCGTGCCTCGCCCTGCCCCCAGCACCAGCGCGGCAGCTCGATCCGGTCCGCGCCCGCGACCAGCTCGGCCGGCGCGAGGCTGCGCCAGTCGCCCAGCGGGGTGTTGCCGACCTTGCCCTCGCTCAGGGTCAGGCGCTCCAGCGCGCCGTCCCAGCGGCCCTGACCCGCCAGATGCAGGTCCGCCCCGCGCCGGCCCTGCCTCATGTCGATCCGCAGCGGGTGGCTCGCGGCGCTGCCCCCCAGCGTGACGCGGGCGGACTCCAGCAGGGGCAGGCCTGACCGGCGCAGGCCCGAGGCGTCGAGCAGAAGGTCCAGCGGCTGGTCGCCCTCGAACGCGCCGTCGGCCTTGAGCGTGGCCCGGTCGAGAGCGAATGTCTGCCAGCGCAGCATCCGGCCTTCGAGGTCGGCCTTGAGGCGCGGGGTTTCGAGCGTGCCCGCGAGCCGGGCCTCGCCCTTGAGCGCGCCGCCCGCGCCGGGGAGCAGCTCGGCGAGGTCGGGGGAATCCAGTTTCGCCTGCAGGTCCAGCGCATCGCCCACCTTGCCGGTGGCGGTGACATGGCTCTGGCCGGAGTGCAGTTCGAACTGTTCGATGGCGAGTTCCGCGCCTTTCAGGTCGCCGATGAAGCGGGCCTCGAACGGGTAGCCGCGCAGCGTGCCGTGCAGGCGTTCGACCTCGATGCGCGCCTGCGGCTGGCCGTCCCTGATCTCGCCATGGGTGCGGGCGGTGGCATGCAGCGCGCCCGGCCAGGCGGGCAGCAGTGCCTCGGGATGGACATTGCGGGCGACAAGGTCGGCCTGCCAGCTCAGGGCGGGCGTCCAGCGCAGGTCGCCCCTGGCGAGGATCTCGCCATCCATGGTGCGGACGGTCAGGGCGGCGAGGTTCAGGTGTTCGAGGTCGCCCTTGCCCTGCAGCGTGACATCGGCCGGGGGCTGGCCGGGCATGATCAGCCGGGTCGCGCCGTCGAGCGCATAGCCCGACAGCGTCCCGGTCAGGGCGAGCCGGCCGCTCGGCGATTCGATCCGCGGGGTTCCCGTCAGCGGCCAGGCGAGCGCCAGCCAGTCCAGGCGCGCGTCCACCGTCAGCGCCCCGGTCCAGTCGACGCGGCCCTCGCCGTGCAGCCTGCGTTCGCCCTGGGTCAGCTCGAGGGCCTGCAGTCGGGCCCCGTCCATGTCGCCCGTCGCGTCGATGCGGGTGGCCCAGGCGCCCAGCGTGGGCAGGCCGTCGATCAGCCGCTCGGGCGCGAGGGCCTCGGCCGTCAGTTCGGCCTGCCAGTCGAGATTTTCGCTGAACGGCTCGATGACACCGACAAGGCGGGCGGTCGTGGGCTGGCCGATCCGCTGGTCTAGGGCGAGCCTTTGCAGCGTGCCGGTCAGCCGGCCGCTGCCCGCGAGCGGCGCCTTCAGCCCTTCGCGCGGGGCCGTCCATTCCAGCGCCAGATCGACCGGGCCGGTGGGCGCAAGATCGAGGCTGCCCTGGGCCTGCATCGTGGCCCAGGGGGTGTCGAGGTCGAGCCGGGCGAGCCTCAGCACGCCGCCCTCCAGCGTGGCCTTGGCCTCCAGATGGTGAATGAGCGGTGGGTCGGCGGCCTTCCCCTCCCCAACCCTCCCCACCGATGGGGAGGGGGACGGTTGCGCAAGGCTGACCTGCTCCACCCGCAGATGGTCGATCCGCACGCCCAGCGGCAGGATCATGCCGCCGTAGGGCTCGGCGGGCCCGTCGGCTTCGGTCGGGGGCAGGCCGATGCGGACGCCCCTCGCGGTCAGCTCGCGCACATGCAGCTGGCCGTGCAGCAGGGCCTCGGGGCGCCAGTCCAGCCGCAGGCGTTCCACGGCGAGGTCCAGCCCCGGCGCGTGCAGCGCGGCCTGCTCCAGTTCCAGCGTGCCCAGCAGCCGTCCGCGCACCGCCTCGGCGCTCAGCCAGCCGCGCGCCTCGAGCTGCCCGGCGGCGAAGCGCAGGCCGGATTCCGTGCCCAGCAGCCAGCCGGCCAGGCCCGCGATGGCGAGCAGGGGCGGCAGCAGGGCTGCGCCCAGCCAGCGCAGCGGCCTCACAGCTCGGCGCCCAGGGTGAAGTGGATGCGGAAGTCGTCGTCCGGGTTGTCGAAGCCGTGGGCGAGGTCCAGGCCCGCCAGGCCGACCGGCGAGCGCCAGCGCAGGCCGATGCCCGCGCCGGTCTTCATCTCGGGGCGCTCGTCGAAGGCGTTGCCGCTGTCCACGAACAGGGCCATGCCCCATGGATTCGCGAACATCCAGTCATATTCGGCGCTGATCACGACAAGGTGCCTGCCGCCGACCACCTTGCCCTCGTCGTTGACGGGGCCGAGCGACTTGTAGCCGTAGCCGCGCACGCTCAGGTCGCCGCCGGCGAAGAAGCGCAGCGACACCGGCGCCTTGTCGAAATCCTCCGCCATGCTGCCTGCCAGGCTGCCGCGCAGCAGGAGCTGGTCGCGCTCGCGCATGGGGAGGATCCAGCCGGCATCCATGCGGGCCTGAAGCAGGGAGGTGTCGGACAGCAGGCCGCCGAGCGCCCCGCGTGTCTCGAGATCCAGCTTCCAGCCGCCGCCGCGCTCGTCGCGCGGCGGGCGATAGCCGAGCTTGAGGCCGGGCAGCAACATCTGGCCGCGCTCCTCGGGCTCGCCCTCGATGCGGTAGTTCTCGACCAGGTAGGTCAGCGCGGCCTGTCGGCGCCAGGCGCCGCGCACGTCATTGGCCGAGGCGCGCAGCTTGAGGGTCTCGGTCTCGACATCCTCGACCCTCTCGCGGCTGTGGATCACCGCCGCGCCGAGGTCGTCGGTGCGCGGGTTGCCGCCAGCATCCAGCCAGGATGTGGCGAGGGGCGTCAGCCACGGGCGGCGGTATTCGGCCTCGGCCTCCGCGTCGATGCGGGAGCCGCGCAGCCTGCCGAACAGGCGGTCGCCGCGGGCATTGAGGTAGCGGCGCTCGATCTCGATGGAGCCGCGCGGGCCGGTGTCCGTGCCGATGCCGAGGCCGAAGCTGTACAGGGTGCGCGGGCGGGCGGCCAGCCGCACCGCCACGTCCACGGTGTGGGTGATGGGGTTGGGTGTGGGGTTGACGTCGACCAGGGCGAAATAGCCGGTGTCGGACAGCGCGCGGTGCAGGTCGAGCAGGGCGGGGAGGCGGTAAGGCTGGCCGCCCTGCCAGGGCTTGTAACCCTCGATCAGGGCCGCGTCGAAGCGCATCTCGCCGTCCTGGCTGAAGGTGGTGGCGCCGAAGCGGTAGGGCTCGCCGCTCTCCATCACCAGGGTCGCGTCGGCGGTGTTCGCCTCGGGATCGACGACGATCTCGTGGCGGGTGAAGCGGGCATCGAGGAAGCCGCGCTCGCGGGCAAGCTTCAGCCAGTGGTCCTTGAACGCCTCGTAGGGGTTGTGCACCAGCGGGCCGTGGGGCACCAGCGGGAAATGACGCATGCGGGCAGCCAGCACGGCATCCTGCCGGCCCGGCCCGGCCAGCTCGACCGAGACCTTGCGGATCAGAGTGATCGGCCCCGGCGTGACCTTGAGGGTCATCGTCCAGCCCGTGTCGCTGGGCCGGGCCTCGGCGCTGGCCTCGGCGTGGTAGAAACCGGAGGCCTGCAGGGCCTCCAGCGCCTCGTCCTCGGCACGGACGGCGAGGTGGTCGGCCAGCAGGTCGTCCAGATAAGGGCTGGCCTTCTGCCGCTCGGCGGACAGCGCGGCGCGCAAGCCCGGCTGCAGGTACTCGGGCGCCCCCTCCAGCACCACCTCGATGCGGGGCTTGTCCGGGGTCGCCCCGGCTTCGGTTTGGGCGTGGACCCGCTGCCCCCCCAGGGCGGCGAGCAGGGCCAGCAGCCAGCTCAGGCGGGCGGAAGGCGACCTCACCAGCCCTCCATATGGCTGAACGGGCGGGCCTGCCGCGCCTCCTCCTCGCTCAGGCGCTCATACTCGCGGCGGACAACCTCCATGCCGTGGCTGCGCTCCAGCCGCCGCAGGATGAAGTGGCCGCGCGCGACGTCCTGGAAATGACGCAGGAACAGCAGGTTCAGCAGCGCGCCGGTCGCCGCCCCGACCACCGGCACGGCCTGCAGCGCGGCCTTGTCCGCGATGACCACGCCGAACCGCGCGGCCACCGCCTGGGCGAAGCGGATCATGCCGGGAACCCGGGTGCCGATGCCGTAGCTGGTCACATGCGACAAGTGCAGGGCGAGGGCCAGGCGCAGGCCGTAGTAGCCGGTCTCCGCCGCGTCATCCTCGTGCGAACGCCCGCCGAGGGCGAAGACCTCGATGCAGGCCAGGCGCGCGGCGGGATGGCTCAGGTCCTCCCCCTCGCTGTGGGCGATGTCGGCGATCGAGCGCAGCATCAGTGCCGTGGTCACGGGCAGTTCGGCAAGCACCGCGGCGGGTCCGAAGAAGCCGCCTGCGGCCCCCGTGCCCATCACCAGGACGCGATGCATGGCATCGTGGGCTGGGTGCGGAGGCAGGCGCTCCATGGAGCTCGTCACCCCGTCCAACATCCTCAGCAGCATATTTTCCACCCCCCTCTGCAGGCGTCGCTGCCAGCGAAGGGGCAAGAGCCCGGCCACCTTGTCCAGCGGGCCGCCGATGGCATCGCTCAGGCGCGCGGCGAAGGAGGGGTGCTCGAGCCGCTGGTGGGCCCAGCGCAGGGCCCCAAGGTCTTCCGTGGACCAGATGACCAGGGGCAGTTCGGTGGGGACAAGGGCTGTGCTCATGGCAGTCGCTCGCGGCTGGGATGCTTGATCTTCATTCTAGACCTCGCGCGGCAGGTTTATCACAAGCCATCGGTGGCGGGCGCGAATTCATTCGCACGCGGGCCCTGATCGCGGCGAGGGCGCCGTTCCTACACATCAGCGACGTCATCGCGGGC
>SDAY01000147.1 GCA_006212015.1 Halothiobacillaceae bacterium | reverse complement strand
TTTCTGGCTGGATGCCTGGGCTGGGCCGCTTGCGCGGTCCAGGCCGCCGCGCTGCCCGCGACCGAATGGGCCAGCTACAAGCAGGCCTTCGTGCAGGAAGGGCGCATCGTCGACACGGGCAACCAGGGCATCAGCCACTCGGAGGGTCAGGGCTATGGCATGCTGCTGGCCATCGCCGCGGATGACCGCGCAAGCTTCGAACAGATCTGGGACTGGACCCGCAAGAACCTGCAGCGCGAGGACAAGCTGTTCGGCTGGCGCTGGACCCCGAACAGCGACCCCCATGTCCAGGATTGGAACAACGCCACCGATGGCGACCTGCTGATCGCCTGGGCCCTGGTACGCGGGAGTGAACACTGGAAGCGCCCCGAGTGGCAGGAGGAGGCCCGCGCGATCGCACAGCGCATCCGCGCCAGCCTCATTCATTCCGCACCGTTCGGACCGGCCATCATCCCGGGACACACGGGGTTCAAGACGGATGCCGGGCTGACCCTCAACCCCGCCTACTGGGTCTACCCCGCCTTCAAGGCCATCGCGCGCATCGACCCCGATCCGGTCTGGGAATCGCTGGCGAGATCCGGCATGGCGCTGCTGGCCCTTGCGCGCTTCGGCCCCCATCAACTCCCCCCGGACTGGATCGTGCTGTACAATGATCAGCGCCTGGGGCTTCCCGACATGCCCGCCAAGCGCAGAATGGGGTACGAGGCCATCCGCATCCCCCTGTACCTGTGCTGGGCGGGCCTGAAGGATCCGGTCCTGGCGCAAGGCTTCCTGCAGGCCTGGCCCAACCTCCAGGCTCCCGCCTGGTTCGATCTTGCCAACGGCGACCGGTCGGTCACGCCGCTCGGACTTTCGCAACACGCCGTTCGCCACCTGCTGAGCGCCTGCGCGGGAAAGGCCACCGACCCGGCCCCGCGCATCGACCCTCGTGACTATTACGGCAGCACGCTTGCCGTCTTTGCCCAGCTCATCCTGGCCCAACCCAAAGCCATGCCATGAAATACCTGCTCCCCCTCTCTCCGCTCGTCCTCCTGCATGCCGCCCCCGTCCAGGCCGAGGTCGAGCGCACGCCCGCGCCCTCGAACCTCGAGCAAGTCGCCCCACTGGAACGCCCTACGGTCACCCGGATGATCGAACCGCGCATGCAGGAGCAGTCCATCGCCCCTGCCCAGGTCGAACGGGAAGGAACGGACACTCCACGGATTCATGGCAAGCCGCTGGACACGGCCGTGAAATTCATCAAGCCTGCCGAAGCCACCTCGCCGCCCGCTGCAAAGGCCAAAGCCGCCGAGGGCACCCAACCCGCCAGCCCGCCCTCCGCGACGACCACAAAGCCCAAGGTTTCCGCCCCCACGCCCAAGGCGGCAGCACCCAGCCCGCAGCCCGGGGACAAGCCGGTCGCATCCGCAGCCGGCGCGGCGCCGGCGAAACCGGCGTCCGCCCCGGACGGCGCCAGCCTGGCCGAATTGCAGGCGCGTGGCGACGACCGCCTGAAGAAATACGACCAGGCCATGAACGCCATTGCCGCGGCGTCCAAGGAAGAGCGCCATGAAGATGCGCTGCGCATGATGAAGGAGATCTGGGACGAGGCCGTGCGTCTGGAGGATTTCGGCACCATGGGCGCCATGGCCTACACCGCCATGCGGCTGAACGACGAGAAGACCGCGATCATGGCTGCCCGCAAGGCCGCGGAACTGGTCGAGGATGACGAGTTCAACGAAATCCTCGGCAACGTCCTGCTGCGTTTCGACAAGCTGGACGAGGTGGAAAAGCTGCTGAAGACCATGGAACCCAAGTCCCCCGAGCGCAAGCGGATCAACGCCAGCTACAGCGTGCGCAAGGCCAAGGTGGTCTTCGACCAGGGCAACTACGCCGAGGCCGAGCGCCTGCTGGTCGAAAACCGGGCCACCCTGCCCGCCAGCGGCATCGAGCTTCTGGCCTGGACGCAATACCGCCTCGGCAAGCTGGAGGTGGCCGCCCAGGCCTTCGGCGAGGTCTACGACAAGAACCCGGGGCCGTCGAACGCGCAGGGTTACGCCTTCGCCATGCATCGTCTCAACAAGCACGACGAGCTGCTGGCCAAGGCCGAGGCCAAGCCAGGCCCGCTGAAGGAGATGCTCTCGCCGGACGTCCAGGCCGCCATCAAGCTGGGCGGGCAGCGCTTCTCCATCGGCCCGGACGGGCGCATCGGCGTGGCCAACACCGCCCCCTCCTCCGAGAGCGAGAAACCGGGCGTCACGGTGCGCGTGGAACCCAAGTTCCGTGACAAAATCGGCGATCCGGGCAAGGGCATCTTCCATCAGCACGGCGCGCTCGCCAGCGTGGCCTGGCAGGGTGAAAAGGATCGGGTCAGCCTGGATGTCGAACACCAGAAGGGTGATAACGAAGAGCAATCCTTTAGCGGGCAGCGCTACTACCTGAGCTGGATGCACCGCCTCGAGGAAGATGGCTACGTCATCCGCATGGGCGCTGGAAAGACCTACACGGGCGGGGTGGTGGAACCGACCTGGCTTGGCCACATCGGCCTGGCGCGCTACACCCCGGACTGGGGCCTGGATGCGCGCCTGTTCCGCCGCAGCAACGAGGAAACCATGCTCGCGCTGGTCGGCACGCTGGACCCGCTTCAGCGAGCCTGGGGGCGTGTAGTGGAGAGCGGCTTGGCCCTGAGCGGCGGCACGCACTTCGATGACTGGAAGATCATGGGCTATGTCACACGCTCGCAACTTGAAGGTTATAATGTTGCCAAGAATGATAAGGCCGAGTTGTACATCAACGCCTTGACCCCCCTGGCCGCCGTACCTGGGCTCAAGGTTGGCCCCGAATTCAAGGTCGATTATTTCGGCAAGACGCTCAGCAATTTCGACTACGGGCATGGCGGGTACTTCAGTCCGAAGCTGTACATCCGCGTCGGCCCCATGTTCACCTACGAAACCAAGCTCGGCGATCTCGACCTGCGCGCCGATGGCGGCTACAGCCGGCGCTGGAACTGGAACCACGCGGCCCCGGGCAATCCCCTGACCGGCGAGGAACCCGACAAATACCCTGCTTCCTCGGGCACAGGACATGTCTGGCTGGGCACGATCGCCGGCGACTACAGCCTCGCACCCGACTGGAAGATCGGTTTCAAGCTCGGCGGCATGACGGCCCCCGAATACACAGATTATTACGGAAGCGTTTACCTGCAGACCCATATCCAGTAAACGCAACGTCAACCCGAGCCACCGCGCCACTCAAGGAGATACCTCATGGCAACAGCAGCAGCCCTCGCCGGACTGACCTTTCTCGTCATTGGCGAAAGCCACATGGCCACCCCGCACTACCTGATGAACCCCCTGCACGAGAACCTCACGGAGCAGGGCGCCAACGTACACTCCATCGGCGTGTGCGGCGCATCCCCGATGAAATGGATCAACCCGACCAGCACCGACTGCGGCAAGGCCGAACGGATCGGCAACGGCACGGCCACCGAAATCCTCGGCAATGCCGAAGGCGTCGCGATCAAGGGCGTGATGGAAAAGGACAAGACCGATGTCATCCTCGTCGTGATCGGCGACACCGTCGGTTCCTATGCCAGCGCCGAATTCCCGAAAAGCTGGGCCTATCAGGAAGTCACCGCGCTGACCAAGCTCATCAAGGACACCGGCGCGCAGTGCTACTGGGCGGGACCGGCCTGGGGCCAGGGCGGCAAGCGCTTCAATAAGGACCCCGAACTGGTGAAGCGTGCCAATGAATTCCTGGCCGAGAACGTCGCCCCCTGCACCTACATCGACTCGACCAAGTTCTCCCAGCCGAACGAATGGAAGACCGTGGATGGTCAGCATTTCACCGCCAAGTACTACCGTGCTTGGGCGCAAGGCATCACCGACGCTCTGGTGGCCACCCCGCCGAAAAAGGCACCCTGACCCCGATGGCAGGCCATGCCTGGCTCGCCACGAGCCGGGCATGGCCGCTACTCAACAGCAACGCCGACTTGTCCGGCGTTTTTTTTGCCTCCGGGAAATGCGAACGACCCACGCAACGGCAACATGAGCCACATGGCGACCATTACTAGTTTCAGCAAACCGGGTAACATGCGCGGGGGCTCGACTGCCCGTGGTTATCGGGGTTGACTCGCGCGTGCGCGCCTTGATTGCCGAAACCGAGCACGCTGCATGAACACCGCACGCCACTCCGCCCTGATGGCCTCGATACCCTTGAAAACCTTGAAGCCAAGGCATGACGTGATGAAAAAGACCACTCTTCTGATCCCGATGATTCTGGGCATGAGCCTGGCAGGATGCACAATCATCCCGAACAGCGAGCCTCTGGCCAGCACTGAAGCTGCGGCAGCACCCAAAACATCACCAAAACCCGAAGCCACCAGGGAGCCGGCGAAGCCACTGGCAAAAACCGCCGACGCTGATAAAGAACAAACTGCGCTTACCCAGGCGGCCCCCACGAAATCCAAGCCCCTCTCATCCCCGCCCACGGAACAGCCTGCCGTTCGTCCCGGCGAGTGCTGGGTCCAGGCGGTCATTCACCCCAAGCCGGTGCGCAAGCCCGTCGACATCGTCGTGCGCGACGCGGTCAACGACATTGATGTCACCCCCGCCGAGATCGAGCCCG
>SDAY01000146.1 GCA_006212015.1 Halothiobacillaceae bacterium | reverse complement strand
CAGGGCATTATCGTAGGCGTCCCCGACGCTGCTGACGGAGGGTTCGATGCCTGCCTCCTGGAGGCGTTCGGTGTAGCGGATCGAGACGTACTGGACGCCCCGGTCGCTGTGGTGGATCAGCGGCCTTTGCTCGAACGGACGCCGGGCGTACAGGGCCTGTTCCAACGCATCCAGCACGAAATCGGTGCGGGCCGCGCCGGACACCTTCCAGCCGACGATGCGACGGGCGAAGACGTCGATGACGAAGGCAACAAAGACGAAGCCCTGCCAGGTGCTGACGTAGGTGAAGTCCGACACCCACAGGGCATTGGGGGCGATCCGCCGTGAACTGGTGCGAGACCGAGCCTTCAGGGGTTCCAGAATCCATCCTGAATCCGTGTCCCGCCTGTCCACAATCAGTGACAACCTGTTGACCGCGGATTCAGGACTTTTATAGGCGTCGTCTTCCAGACATCCTGCATCAAGATGGTAAGCAGTGCGTGGCGCCTCTCGATGGATGCAGCATTCCACGCAGGAAACGTAGCCAGCTTGGCGTTGATCGGCTTCTTCAGCATGGTCAGATTCCTGCATCGATCTGCTCGCCGATGCCCTCCAGTCGCTGATGCACTTCCTTGTCCGTCCAAGCGTACTTGCGCGGGTAGTCCGGGACGATGTAGAAGCACTCCCTGAAGGCTTCCTCGATGCTGTATGTGTGGTTTTCGATGCGGGCCATATCTCTCGGTTTTCTTCTTTTCCTGTTTCAGTGAACTGACGCCTCTGGCCGGTGCTGATCAGGTCGTTCAGCGATGCGACATCGACCACACCGACGACAAGACTTCAGCCTGTTGCAGCACTGTTTGCACCGCCATGTCCTGAAGGTCGGGCGGGTAGCCGTACTTCCGCAGGATGCGCTTTACCAGCACTCTCATCCGGGCTCGGGCAGAGTCCCGGTGCGCCCAGTCCACCGAGACGTTCTCGCGCAGGCTCGTCAGCAATTCGTGGGCGATCAGCTTGAGCTTGTCGTCGCCCATCATCTGCACCGCGCTTTCGTTCTCGGCCAGGGCATCGTAGAACGCGATTTCCTCATCGGACAAACCTTGCTCTTCGCCACGCTGGCGCGCCGCCCGGATGTCCTTGGCCAGCTGGATCAGCTCCTGCAGCACCTCGGCGGTGGTGATGGCGTTGGCGTGGTAGCGCGCTACCGCGTCCTCCAATCGCTCCGAGAACGCCCTGGTCTGCACCACGTTGGCCTTGCTGCGTGAGCGAATGCCGTCGTTGATCAGCTTGCGCAAGGCTTCCAGCGCAAGGTTCTTCTTCTCCATCTGCTGCACTTCGGCGAGGAATTCGTCCGAGAGGATGGAGATGTCCGGGCTCTTGATGCCCGCAGCGGTCAGGATGTCCACGATCTCGGTCGAGACCACCGCACGGCTGACGATTTGCTGGATGGCCAACTCGCGCTCTTGCTGGGTCACGCCGGAGCCCGTGCTGCTCTTGACCAGCGCGGCACGGATCGCCTGGAAGAAGCCGACTTCCTCACGAATGTCTCGGGCCTCGTCGGAGGCGGATGCCAGGGCGAATGCCTTGGACAACGTCAGCACGGCGTCCTGGTATCGCCGATGAGCGTCCTTCTTTCCTTCCTTGGTCTTCTCGTTCGCCGCCAGCTTCTGCTGCATGTCGAGAATCCACTCGATGGCCCCCGCCATCACGCCCAAGCGCTCCTGCGGCATGCCGCTCATCGCGGAGAGGTAGTCGAAGCCGTGGTACATGTCCCGCACGATCTCGTACTTCTCCAGCATGACCGCGACGGCCCGCGCTTCGTCGATGCCGGTCTTGTCCTGATCGTTCTTGGAGTACTGCGCCAGCGCCGCTTTGAGGTTCTGCGCGATGCCGATGTAGTCCACGATCAGTCCGGCAGGCTTGTCGCGGAACACGCGATTCACCCGCGCAATGGCCTGCATCAGGCCGTGACCCTGCATCGGCTTGTCCACGTACATCGTGTGCATGCACGGCGCGTCGAAGCCGGTCAGCCACATATCCCGCACGATCACCAGCTTGAGCGGGTCTGATGCGTCGCGCGCACGCTTGGCCAGCAGATCACGCCGGGCCTTGTTGCCGATGTGCTGCTGCCACGCCGAAGGGTCGCTCGCAGCCCCCGTCATCACGATCTTGACCGCGCCTGCGTTGTCATCGGTGCTGTGCCAATCCGGACGCAGCTTGACGATCTCGTCATAGAGCTTGACGCAAATGCGGCGGCTCATGCACACCACCATCGCCTTGCCGTCGAGGGCTGCCACGCGATCCTCGAAGTGGGCGACCATGTCCTTGGCCACCAAGGCAAGGCGCTTGTCGCTGCCGACCAGGGCTTCGACGGTTGACCACTTCTTCTTGAAGCGTTCCTGATCGGCCTCTTCGTCTCCTTCAGTCAAATCATCGACCTCGGCGTCGATCTTCGGCTTCTCCTCGTCGTCGAGTTCGATGCGCGCCAACCGCGACTCGTAGTAGATCGGCACGGTCGCGCCATCCTCAACCGCACGGCTGATGTCGTAGACATCGATGTAATTGCCGAACACCGCTGGCGTGTTGACGTCGTCCGCCTCGATGGGCGTGCCGGTGAAGCCAATGAAAGAAGCGTTCGGCAGGGCATCGCGCAGGTACTTGGCGAAGCCGTAGGAGATTTCACCGGTTTTCGCGTCCACCTTGGCCTTGAAGCCGTATTGACTGCGGTGCGCCTCATCCGCGATGACGACCACGTTGCGGCGCGTGGTCAATGCCGTAGGGGCACCCCTTGAGGGTGCCCTGTCATCACCAAAGGCAGGCACAAGGCCTGCCCCTACGGGCGCGAATTTCTGCAGCGTGGTGAAGATCACCCCGCCCGATGCCCGGCTCAACACCTTCTGCAGATCGTCGCGGCTCTCGGCCTGCACCGGTGTCTGCCGGATCAGGTCGCGGCACATCGAGAAGGTGGCGAAGAGCTGATCGTCGAGGTCGTTGCGGTCGGTCAGCACCACCAGCGTCGGGTTGGCCATGGCCGGGTGTTTGACCAGTTGCCCGGCGTAGAACGCCATCAGCAGGCTTTTGCCGGAACCCTGGGTGTGCCAGATCACGCCCGCGCGTTTGTCACCCGGGCTTTGCGCCTTCACACTCGGCAAGCCGTAGTCGGCGGGGTCTTCGGCCACACCTTGCACGGGGTTTGATGCCCGGATGGTGGACACCACCGCGTGCCGCACCGCGTGGAACTGATGGTAGCCCGCAATGATCTTGGCGAGCCCCAAACCCGTTTCGCCAAAGACGGTGAAATCACGCAGCAGATCGAGCAGGCGGCGATGCTCGAACACGCCTTCAATCAGTGTCGAGAGTTCCGGCGCACCTTTCGGGGCAACATCCTTGCCGTCCGTGGTGCGCCATGGCATGAAACGCTCAAGGTCTGCCGACAGCGATCCCACCCTTGCCGCAATACCGTCCGAGGTGACCAGCAGCGCGTTGGTGTTGAACAGCGCCGGAATCTGCTTCTTGTAGGTCTGCAGTTGATTGAACGCGCCCAGCAGATGCGCCCCCGCACTGCCCGGCGCCTTCAGCTCGATCACGCCCAGCGGCAAGCCGTTCACGAACACCACCACATCCGGTCGCCGGTTGTTATGGCCGTTGATCACCACGAACTGGCTCACCGCCAGCCAGTCGTTCTGCTCCAGGTTTTCGTAGTCGATCAGCGCGACCTTGCCCGCCGTCAGCGTGCCGTCATTCGCGTAATACTCGACGTCCACGCCTTCCGTCATCAGCTTGTGGATGCGGCGGTTTTCTTCCAGCAGGTTGGGCAGTTCCGACTGCGTCACGCGCCGCACGGCATCCTGACGCGCCTCCAATGGCAATGCAGGGTTCAGGCGTGCCACGGCCTCCTCGAACCGCTGCTTGAGCACCACCTCATCGTGACTTTCGCGCTCCGGGCTGTGTCCATCGGGGCCGATGTCCTCCTCCGAGGCGCAGGCGTAGCCCAGCAAGGCCAACTGCGCCAGCAGCGCGGTTTCCAGTTGGGCTTCGGAGAGAAAGGCCATCAGACATCCCCCCACGCCGTAGGGGCAACCCTTGTGGTTGCCAAATTTTGGGTGGTTGTCCCGTCATGGGCAGGCACAAGGCCCGCCTCTACATTCACCGGGTTCTCCCGATCCAGCGCCCACTGCAATGGATTGTTCGCAATGTATTCCCGAATACCGCACAACGAGGCTTCATCGCGGATGATGTGTTCGTAGTAATTGCGTTGCCAGAGACGCCCGCGAAACGGCGGCCAGCCGGATGTTTTGACGCCGCGCACATATTCAACGGTTACCCGCGATTTAAATGCACCGACCACATCCCCAACCGTAGGGGCAACCCTTGTGGTTGCCCCATTTGGGGGGGGCGACCCATTTGGGGCAGGCACAAGGCCTGCCCCTACGTCTGCGGTGGACGTGATGACAATGATGCCGTGAACGTGATTGGGCATGACCACAAACACATCCAATACCACGTTTGGAAATCTTTCCGGCAACATGTCCCATTCGGCAATCACCATGCGTCCGATCTCATTCAAGCGCATTTCCCCATCCACGACGTCGCCGAACAGGCACGCCCTATCCTGCGTGCAAATGGTGATGAAATACGCCCCGGCCTGGGCATAGTCGTAATTTTTCAGCCGCAG
>SDAY01000145.1 GCA_006212015.1 Halothiobacillaceae bacterium | reverse complement strand
CGCCGCCGCCGTGACTTTCTCGATGCGACAGGGCCAGCCGATGAGCACCACCGAGGCCGTGTTCCACTTCCCGGCCCTGCTGCTGTTCTACGCCCTGCAGTACGACCTGCTCGACCGTCACCTGCCGGACCATGCGCCGTGGATCGCACTCGGCACCGCCGCCGCGCTGCTGGTCGCCTACCTGCTGGCCCGCGGCCGCCTCGGCGCGGACAGCAAGGCCGGCCGTACCCTGGTCAGCGCCTATGCCGCGCTGGTGCTGGTCCATGCGGTCTACCTGAACATCCTCCCGGACGGCTTCACCCCGTGGATCGGCCTCGCCCTGCTGGCCGCCCTGCCCTGGCTGATGCGCCGCAAGGATGGCGCGACGGGCCTGCTGGAACCGTGGCCCTTCATGCTCGCGGGTGGCCTGATCCTGCTGTTCAACATGGCCCGCATCCTGCTCAACGAAAACATGACCGCCGTGCCCGCAAGCCCCCTGCTGCTGGTGCTCTATCCGGCCCTGAGCTACGTCGCCTACTGGGTGATGCGGGGCGACAAGGGCGTCGAACACTGGGCGCAGCTCCTGCTGGCCGTGGCCCACCTGTCCGCCATGACCACCGCCGGCCACCTGATCGACACGCCCGCACTGGTCTCGGTCGCCTGGCTGCTTGTGGCCAGCGCGGCGCTGGCGGCGGGGTTCAGGCTGCGCGATCGCACGCTGGGACAGTCGTCCCTGCTGCTGTTCCTGCTGGCGAGCCTGAAGATCATGCTGTTCGATCTGGCCGACACCACGCCCCTGCTGCGGGTCGGCGTGCTGCTGGTGCTTGGGGTCTCGCTGTATGCGGGGGGATGGGTCTATCGCAAGCTGCCCGCCCAGTCGCCCCGCTCGCCATGACGCTGCCGGCCTGATCCGCCAAGTACATGCTGAATACAGCCATCCTTGGCTTTATTCAGCTCGGCTCACTGCGAAGTGAATTCGCAGTGGCCTCCACGAATCAACGACTTACGTCGTTGTTCGTGTTGAGGCATCCTGCCTCAAGCGGGAAGCGCCGACATTCAGCGCTTCCCAAAACAGTAGACCTGATCAGAGCTTGCGCAAGCCCATGGACATCGATGACAAAGTGGCCGCCCTGCGGCGCCCCGACACCTATCCTGAGCCCACGGCGGTCATCGAGGTGGTGGAGACCCACATGTCCTGGGTGTTCATGACGGAACGGCATGTCTACAAGCTCAAGAAGCCGGTCCGCCATGCCTTTCTCGACTTCTCCACCCTGGCGGCGCGCGAGCGGGACTGCCTGGAGGAGCTGCGCCTGAACCGGCGGCTGGCCCCGGACGTCTACCTCGACGTCGTGCCCCTGCGCTGCGGCCACGACGGGGTGGTCCGGGTCGAAGGCGAGGGCCGCGTGCTCGACTGGCTGGTCAAGATGCGCCGCCTGCCGGGCGAGCGGATGCTCAAGTCCATGATCATGGCGGGCGAGGTGCGGGAAGATGACGTGCGCCGTTTCATGGCGGTGCTCTGCCCCTTCTACCGGCAGGCCCTCGCCGAGCCCCTCACCCCCGAGGCCTACCTTGAGCGCTATCGGGCGGACATCGACACCAACGGGCAGGCGCTGCTCACGGCCACCCCGCCCCTCCCGCCGGAGCGGATCACCCAGGTGCTCCGGGCCCAGCGCGACTTCCTCGTCATGCATGGCACGCTGCTCGCCGCCCGCGTGGCGGAGGGCCGGATCATCGGGGCCCATGGCGACCTGCGCCCGGAGCACATCTGCCTGCTGCCGCAGCCGGTGTTCATCGACGGCCTCGAATTCAAGCGCGATTTCCGCCTGCTCGACCCGGTCGAGGAACTGGCCTTCCTCGCCATGGAGTGCGAGCACCTCAAGGCGGCCTGGATCGGCGGCATCGTGTTCGACAGCTATCGCCAGTGCACCGGCGACCACCCGCCGCAGCGGCTGATCAGCTTCTACCTGAGCTTCCGCGCAGCCCTGCGCGCCCGCCTCGCGGTCTGGCATGCCCGCGACGGCAGACCCGCCGACGAGGCCACGTGGCTGCAGCGCGCCGGCGAGTATCTGGCCATCGCGGCCCGCCACGCCGAGGCGCTCTGAGCCCGAGCAACCTGTCGGACTTGAGAGGCTGAAGCGAAAAAGTTGCCGGCCGAGGACAGCAATGACGATTTTGCCGAGCAATAGCTGGGACTATTGCCCAAGAAAGCGGCGAAATATGGACCGGCCCGCAGCTTTTGCAGCCAGTTCGCCTCAAGTCCGGAAGGCTGCGAAGATCAGCACTCCATCAGCTCGACCAGGGAGCCATCCTCGTGCAGCCGCCGGACGGCCTCGGCGAAAAGCCCGGCAGCCTCCAGCACCACCAACCGCTCGCGCAGGGTCGGGTCGGTGATGCGGAACGGCGGGATCGAGCTGGTGACGACGATGCTGTCCAGCGCAGCGCCGGCAAGCTGTGCATCGGCCCCCACGAACACCCCATGGCTGGCCACAGCATGCACCTCGATCGCGCCCGCCACGCAGCAGGCCGCGGCGCAGCGGGCCATGGTGGTGCCGCTGGCGATGATGTCGTCAAGCAGGATCACGACCTTGCTCGCCACATCCCCCACCAGCCCCTCGCCCGACACCACGCCCGCGCTGCGCTGCTTGTCCATGAAGGCGCCGGCCAGAGGCCTGGCCAGCCTGCGCTCCAGCGCCGCGCGGAAGGCCTCGGCCCGCTTCACCCCACCCACGTCCGGCGAGACCACCGCCGCCTCCCGCGCGCCGATCAAGGGCGCGAAATGATCGACGAACAAGCGCGTCGCCTCCAGATGCTCGGTGCGGCAGCGGAAGGCGTTCTGGAACGCGGCAAGGTTGTGCACGTCCAGCGTCACCACACGATCCACGCCCACCGATTCGAACATGGAGGCTACGTAGCGAGTGGCCACCGGGTCGCGCGACTTGGTCTTGCGCTCCTTGCGCGCATAGCAGAGGTAGGGCACCAGCGCCGTCACCCGCTCGGCGCCGGCATCGCGCAGGGTGCCGATCAGGAACAGCAGGCGCACCAGCTTGTCGTTGACGCTCTGCTCGGCATCGGCATGGAGGGAATGGAGCACGTACACATCCGCGCCGCGCACGCTCTCCAGCGGCCGAGCCTTGTGCTCACCGTCCTCGAACGAGCGTTCCTCCAGCGCGGCGAGCGGAATGTCGAGGATGGCCGCGACCCGCTCGCCCAAGGGGCGGCTGGCGCCTGGGGCGAAGAGTTTGAGGGTGCCGGTCATGCGGTCAGGCTCGTGGTTCATCGCGGGCTCCTTCATCGGGGGGAGAGACATCATCGAAGTTAGCAACCTGTCAGACTTGAGGCGAACTGGCTGCAAAAGTCGCCGGATGGGGCGAAACGCCAGCTTCATTGCACAGGCCGCTTCCCATCGGGCCGATGGCAAGGCTCCCGCTGTTCCATCAGCGCCCTGACGGCGCGCAGCAGTTGAATGCTGTCCAGCCCCTCGGGCCTGAGATCGACATGGGCCAATCCGTCCACCAGAAACAGCTCGGCCTGCCCGCTCGGCAAGGCGGAAGCCAGAGCCACACTCTGCTCACTGGGAATGAGGTCGTCGTCGGTGCCATGCACAAGGATCATATGGCTACGCAGCTGTGACATATCCTTGTTGGCCAGATCAAGGGCCGAGATATCTTCACGCACGCCCCTTGGCAGGGCCGCCATGAGTCCCGCCACGCGTTGTGGGGCCTGATTGGTCAGCAATGCCAGTACCGCCCGTCCCTCGTCGCCCAGCGCCAGCCCCTCCGGCACCTCCCCGCCATGGGCAAGGCGATCGCGGGCAATCCATTCCAGCTGGCGCCGGTCATCGGCACGTTCAAGACGGTCGAGATTGCCGAAAACGAAGACCCACTTGCCGTAACGGTTCGGCGAACGACGGACCCACGCTGCCCCCTCGCGCACATGGCCTGTGGTCAGATAGGTCACGACGGCGGGGAGATCGAAGTAACCGCCGACCGCCAGGACGAAATCCACCTCATCCTGCAGTTCCGGCTGCATGGCAGCCAGCACGGCGGGGCCTGTGGCATAGCTGAATGCGACGATCCCTGTCCGGCATGATTTATGGAGTTCCGGCCGGCTGCGCAGGTACAGGAAGGCATCGGACACTGACCGTGCGTCATCAGGCCGGACCTTGAGTTCACGCAAGGTGCCGATCTCGGGCACCAGCACAAGAAAGCCAGAGCGCGCCAGCGCCCCGGCGAAGGACATCAGACGCGGGTCGTCACGGCCCTGCTCAGCCACCCCGGGCACCAGCACGACCCCGGCCTGCGGCAGCCCCGCGGGCCGATAGAGATCCCCCAGATAGCGGTGCTCGCCGATGGCGTAGGCCAGCATCTCCCTCGGCGATTCGGCATCAGCGCCACGGGCAAGATCATTCAGGAAGCGGCGGGCATCCTGCCATGCAGGGCTGCACGCCGAGAGGAGCAACGCCAGGATGAGCAAGAGCCCCTCCCTGAATATGACGATGTTTCCACTCATGACACGCCCCCCCAAAAACGACAAGGCCGGGTTTCCCCGGCCTTGCTACTCCATGCATCAATCCCAGCTCAACGCCCCGCCCGTCTGATACTCCGTCACCCGGGTCTCGAAGAAATTCTTTTCCTTCTTCAGGTCGATGACCTCGCTCATCCACGGGAACGGGTTGCCTGCTCCGGCGTAC
>SDAY01000032.1 GCA_006212015.1 Halothiobacillaceae bacterium | reverse complement strand
GAAGGGACTGCGAGAAGGGACTGCGAGAAGGGACTGCGAGAAGGGACTGCGAGAAGGGACTGCGAGAAGGGACTGCGAGAAGGGACCAAGAGAAGGGACCAAGAGAAGGGACCAAGAGAAGGGACCAGGCGAGCTGAAAGAATCCATGGATGGATTCTTTCAGCATTTCCTTAGTGCTGAGGGTTGCATATGAGGTATGACGCGGATGTTCTGATCATTGGCGGCGGCATGGTCGGCGCTGCGTTGGCTTGCGCCCTCGGGCGGCAGGGGTTCGATGTGCATGTGGTCGAGGCGCGGGCCCCCGAACCCTACGCACCGGAGCAGCCGCTCGATCTGCGCGTTTCCGCCGTCAGCCTCGCCTCGCAGAACCTGCTGGAGGCGGTCGGCGCATGGCGGCATGTGCTTGCAAGCCGGGCCGCGCCCTTCCGCCGCATGCGGGTCTGGGATCGGGAGGGGCCGGGCGAGACCGACTTCGACAGCCGCGACATTGGCGAGCCCTTTCTGGGCCATATCGTCGAGAACCGCCTGCTCCAGCTTGCGCTCTGGCAGGCCGCGGAAGGGGTGGAGTCCATTCATTGGCACTGTCCCGCCAGGCTCGATGCGTTGCGGGTCGACGATGACGGTGTCGTGGCCCGCCTCTCGGATGGCGTGACCGTGCGTGCAGCCCTGGTCGTCGGCGCGGACGGCGCGCGTTCCCGCGTGCGCGAACTGGCCAATATCGGCCTGACCCAGTGGGACTACGATGTCGAGGCGCTGGTCGCCACCGTGCGCACCGCCGCGCCGCAGCAGGACATCACCTGGCAGCGTTTCACCCCGAGCGGGCCGCAGGCCCTGCTGCCGCTGCCGGGGCCGCATGCCTCGCTGGTCTGGTACCTGCCTCCCGATGAAGTCGCCCGGCTGAAGGCGCTCGATGATCGGACCTTCCTCGATGCATTGCTGCGCGCCTTCCCGTCCGAGTTGGGCGGCATCGAGGCGCTGCTGGGGCGCGGCAGCTTCAGTCTCACCCGCCGCCATGCGCAGGCCTATGCCCGCCCGCGCCTGGTGCTGGCGGGGGACGCCGCGCATACCATTCACCCGCTGGCGGGGCAGGGGGTCAACCTTGGTTTCATGGACGTGGCGGCGCTGGCCGAGGTGCTGGTCGCGGCGCGGGCGCGCAACGAGGACATCGGCGCCCTGCATGTGCTGCAGCGTTACGAGCGCCAGCGACGCGGGGACAACCTGCTGATGCAGTCGGCCATGGATGCCTTTCATCATCTGTTCAAGCCGGCGCGCGGGCCGCTGCCCTGGCTTCGCGGGCTGGCCCTGCGCATGGCCAATGACCTTCCGCCCCTGCGTCGCCTGCTCACCCGGCGGGCGACCGGGCGGGCGGGCGACCTGCCGCGCATCGCACGGACCGGACGGCTCAAGTGAAGATCGATTTGAGGAGACTGCCCGCACTGCTCGGCGTGGCGGGGGTGGCGAAGCACGAGAACGAGACCGCGCGCCGCTGGGCGCGGCGACTGGAGATTCCCGTCGCGCTGGCCACCCTGTGGCTGCCGTTCGCCTGGTATGCGGATGCCAAGGGTCTGATCTCCGATGGGCTGTTGCAGGCGCTCGACCTGATGGTCTGGGGCGCCATCCTCCTGGAGGCCGTCGTGCTCAGCCTGCTGGTGCGCAATCGTCGGCTGTACTGGACACAGAACTGGATGAACCTGCTGATCGTGCTGGGTGGCCTGCCGCTGCTGTTCATGCAGCAGGCCGCCGCGATGGCCTTCCTGCGGGTGCTGCGGCTGCTCCTGCTGGTGGTGATGCTGATCCGCATGACGCGGCGCTCGTTGCGCATGCTGGCCCGGCATACACTGGCCGCGACCCTGATCATCGCCCTGTTCCTGGTCGTGTCCATCGGCACCCTGGTCGCCAGCATCGATCCCAACGTCAAGACGATATGGGATGGCCTGTGGTGGGCGGTGGTGACCATCAGCACGGTCGGCTATGGCGACGTCACCCCGGTCAGCGCCGAAGGGCGGCTGCTGGGTGTGGTGCTGATCCTGTTCGGCGTGGTGGTGTTCTCCATGGTGACGGCGAACGTCGCCGCCGTCCTCGTCGGCCTGCAGGTGGAGGAATCCTCCGAGGAGATCAGCCGCGAGGAGGTCAGGCACGAGCTGATGATCCTGCAACGGCTGGAGGAGATGGAGGCGCGCTTCGACCGGCTGGAGCGCCTGCTGATGGAACAGCGGACCGGCCAGGCCATGCCTGTGAAAGAGTCGCCGTAGGAGCGAGCTTGCTCGCGATGACTCGACGATGCCCGGATGGCTGCACAGATCTCCCCATGTAGGCGCGAGCTTGCCAACGCGAAGCTGGCGTAAGCCCGCGATCACCCTGACCACCATGCAGCAGCGCGCTTGCTCGCGATGACGTGGTCGAATCGCGAGCAGGCGCGCGCCCACGGCAGGGGCGGATTAGCGCCTGATGGCGCTCAAGCGTGCCCAGCCGTCCTTGAGGGCGGGCGGGTCGAAGTCGAAGTCCCCGGCGTAGGCCGCCATCACCCCCTCGGCCTGTTCGGCCAGCAGGCCGGACAGCACCAGCGCGCCGCCCGGCTTCACATGCGCGCTCAGGGTGGGCGCCAATTCGATCAGCGGGCCCATCAGGATGTTCGCCAGCAGGACATCGAATGTCTCGCCCCGGGGCAGGGCGCCGGGCAGGCCGGTGTGCAGTCGCTCGGGATCGATGCCGTTGCGCGCCGCGTTGTCGCGGGTGGCGGTGAGGGCCTGCGGGTCGATGTCGATGCCCCAGGCGCGGGTCGCGCCCAGCTTGAGCGCGCCGATGGCGAGGATGCCGGAGCCGCAACCGTAGTCCAGCACGGTCTTGCCGGCCATCTCGGCGCCGTCCAGCCATTCCAGGCACAGCGCCGTGGTCGGGTGGGTGCCGGTGCCGAAGGCAAGGCCCGGGTCGAGCAGGATGTTCACCGCCTCGGGGTCCGGGGCGTCCAGCCAGCTCGGCACGATCCACAGGCGCGGGCCGAAGCGCAGCGGCTGGAACTGGTCCATCCACGCGCGTTCCCAGTCCTGATCCTCGACACGGAGCCATGTTCCGCCGCCGATGCCTTGAGCCATGAGCGCGGCATCGACGGCAGCCGTGTCCGCCTCGTCCTCGAACAGGCCGACGACATTGACCTCGGGCCACAGTGGGGTTTCACCCGGCAGGGGTTCGAGCACCGGCACATCGGCGGCATCCTGCAGGGTGACGGAGACGGCGCCGAGTTCGAGCAGGGTGTCTTCGAGGGAGTCGGCCTGATCGCGGGGGGTGGTGAGGGTGATCTGGTGCCAGGGCATGATGTGGTGTGTCTGAATAAGGAAGGTTTGATGGATAGTGCAGCGACGAACGAAGGGCCGGTTCCCCCTTGGCCGCGCCGCGACCGACGTGGTCAGCGGAGGGGCAAATCGCATGGATGCGATTTGAGGCCGTCCGGGGCAGGAAGCCCCGTGAGGCCGACCCTTCGATGAGCATGTCGGGCACGGGCACCCCGAAGGGGCGCGGTCGTGGGGGCGTCCTTCTTTTCGCCCCTTTTCTTGGACGAGCAAGAAAAGGGGCTCGCCCGCGTGCGAACCGCCCGGATCGAAGCGCTTGCCGTATGGCGGGCGAAAAATGCCACGACACCGACTGGAAAGGGTTCAAAGTGGCCTTGGAAGTGTGGTGGCCGCATTTCGCCCGGCGTTAAGTTAAAGGCTTCCTTCAGACTGCATCGCGGCCGGGCGAATTACTTTTCTTGTTCGTGCAAGAAAAGTAATCAAAAGAACACGCCCCCGCGGGACCGCCCTTCGGGCAAGCCATGGCCTGACCTGCTCCAGCCGGGCCGCCCCAACGCAACATCCTGTTGCGACGGGGCTGAATAGGCCATCCATGGCCTATTCACCAGGCTTCCACAGATCAGTCCATGGCGGTCCCAAGGGGGAGCCCCCCCTTCGCCAGGCTCTGTTCATCAAACCTTCGCTTTCCGGGCGGGCGAAGCGAGGGGAAGCCTTACAGCCCCAGTTTCTTGTGCAGGTAGTGGATGTCCGTGCAGCCCTGCTGGAAGGCGGCATCGCTCATCAGGTCGATGTGCAGTGCGGTGTTGGTCTTGATGCCCTCCACCACAAGCTCCGACAGTGCGCCGTTCATGCGGGCGATGGCGGTCTCGCGGTCATCGGCATGGCAGATCAGCTTGCCGATCATCGAGTCGTAGTGGGGCGGCACGCTGTAGCCGGCGTAGATGTGCGAGTCCCAGCGCACGCCCAGCCCGCCCGGGGCGTGGAAGGCGGTGATCTTGCCGGGGCTGGGCACGAAGGTGGCGGGATCCTCGGCATTGATCCGGCACTCGATCGCGTGACCGTGGATCCGCACGTCCTGCTGGCGAATCGACAGCGGCAGGCCGGCGGCGATGCGCAGCTGCTCCTTGACGATGTCCACGCCGGTGATCATCTCGGTGACCGGGTGCTCGACCTGCACGCGGGTGTTCATCTCGATGAAGTAGAAGTGGCCGTTCTCGTAGAGGAACTCGAAGGTGCCCGCGCCGCGGTAGCCGATGTCGATGCAGGCCTGGGCGCAGCGCTCGCCGATCTCCTTGCGCTTCGCCGGGGTCAGGCCGGGGGCGGGGGCCTCCTCGAGCACCTTCTGGTGGCGGCGCTGCATGGAGCAGTCGCGCTCGCCCAGATGCACGGCGTTGCCGTGGGTGTCGGCCAGCACCTGGATCTCGATGTGGCGCGGGTGCTCCAGGAACTTCTCCATGTACACGTTCGGGTTGCCGAACGCGGCGCCGGCCTCGGCCTGGGTCATCTCGATGGCGGACAGGAGGTGGGCCTCGGTGTGCACCACGCGCATGCCGCGCCCGCCGCCGCCGCCCGCCGCCTTGATGATGACCGGGTAGCCGACCTCGCGACCTAGCGCCAGGTTTTCCTCGGCGTTGTCGCCCAATGCGCCCGCGGAGCCGGGCACGCAGGGCACGCCCGCCGACTTCATGGCGTCCTTGGCGGAGACCTTGTCGCCCATCAGGCGGATGTTTTCCGGGCGCGGGCCGATGAAGATGAAGCCGCTCTGTTCGACGCGCTCGGCGAAGTCGGCGTTCTCGGACAGGAAGCCGTAGCCTGGGTGGATGGCGTCGGCGTCGGTGACCTCGGCGGCGGCGATCAGGGCCGGGACGTTCAGGTAGCTGTCGGCGGACCTGGGCGGGCCGATGCAGACGGACTCGTCGGCCAGGCGCACATGCTTGAGGTCGCGGTCGGCGGTGGAGTGGACCGCCACGGTCTTGATGCCGAGTTCGCGGCAGGCGCGCAGGATGCGCAGCGCGATCTCGCCACGGTTGGCGATGAGAACCTTGTTGAGCATGGCGGCCGCCTTATTCGATGATGATCAGCGGTTGGTCGAACTCGACCGGCTGGCCGTTCTCGCACAGGACGGCCTTGATGACGCCGGACTTGTCGGCCTCGATCTGGTTGAACATCTTCATCGCCTCGATGATGCAGATGGTGTCGCCTTGCTTGACCTGCTGGCCGACCTCCGCGAGCGGCTTGGCGTCCGGCGAGGCGGCGCGGTAGAAGGTGCCGACCATCGGCGACTTGACCACATGGCCCGACATGCCTTCCTCGGCCTTGGCGGCCGGGGCTGCAGAGGTCGCCGCCGTTTGCGGGGCTGCCGCTGCGGCACCCATGGGCGCGCCCATGATGTATTGCGGCGCAGGCATGTGGGCGGGCATGCGGCTGATGCGCACGGAGGTCTCGCCTTCCTTGACCTCGATCTCGGCCACGCCGGAGCTGTCCAGAAGTTCGATCAGTTTCTTGATGGTGCGGATATCCATGAAATAAGACCTCGGTTCAGTGTGGGGTTTGCGGGAGACGCGCCAGCGCGGCGCGCAGGGCCAGTTCATAGCCCTGCGCGCCAAGCCCTGCGATCACGCCCGCGGCGATGTCGGAAAAATACGAATGATGACGGAACGGTTCCCGCGCATGCACGTTCGAGAGGTGGACCTCGATGAACGGCAGGGCGACGCCCAGCAGCGCGTCGCGCAGGGCGATGCTGGTGTGCGTGAAGGCGGCGGGATTGATGATGACGAACGCGGTGCCGTCCGTGCGGGCGGCGTGGATGCGTTCGATCAGCGCGGATTCGGCGTTGCTCTGCAGGTGGTCGAGTTGATGACCCTCCGCCTCGGCAAGGGCGCGCAGCCGGCTGACGATGTCATCCAGCGTGTTCGAGCCGTACGTGTCCGGCTCGCGCACGCCCAGCAGGTTGAGGTTGGGACCATTGAGCAGCAGCAGCTTGGCCATCGACTCCGCGCCGTTGTTGAATTTGGAAATTGGGAACCTCGAAAAACCCCTTCCATGGGATTTTTCGAGGACGTTCATTGCGGGAAACCCGTAATGAACTCACGCCATTTCAATCGCTTACGCGATTGGGCGGCGCCCCATCCATGGGGCGCACGGGCACCTCGAAAGGTTTTTCGATGTGCCCAATTGTGCGCTGAAGGTCTGGAATTGTCCAGAACGGGCGCGAACGGTCAGGAAATGCCTACTTGAGCGCCTTGTCCAGCATCGCCATGGCCTGCGCCTCGGTCAGGCGTCCGGCGTGGGCGGCGCGGATCACGCCTTCGGCATCAATCACCACCGAATAGGGCAGGCCGCCGTGGGCATTGCCCATCTGCCGGGCGAGGTCGGCGCCCGTCCTGCCGCCGAGCAGGAGGGGATAGGGCAGGGGGTGATCGGCGACAAAGGCGCGCACATCCTCCGGGCGGGCCATGGCGATGCCGATGACCTGTCCGCCCTTGCCCTTGATGGACTCGTGGAGCCTGGCGAGTTCAGGCAGCTCCTGCACGCAGGGCGGGCACCAGGGCGCCCAGAAGTTGAGCAGGGTGGCCTTGCCCGCCAGCGCCGGGCTGTCGAACATGCCGCCGTCCAGCTGTTCGAGACTGAAGGCCGGGGCGGGGGTGTCGATGACGGGACGGGCCGCTTCCTTGAGCACCTTCTTCGCCGCCTGTTCGGGTGTGCGCGGCGTGTCATCGCCGCAGCCGGTCAGGAGGCTGGCGACAAGCGTCATGGCGATCAGGGGGATATTGCGTCGTTTCATTGCAGCGCGGCCCTGGCGTGTGGGGCGAATTCGGCGGGCGCCTTGTAGCCGACCAGGCGGCTGGCGCGGCGTTCCTCGCCCTCCTTGCCGAAGAACAGGATGGCGGGCGGGCCGATCAGGCCGAAGCGCTTGAGCAGGGCCTTGTCGGCGGCGTTGTTGGCGGTGACATCGGCCTGCAGCAGCAGGGCGCCGGCCACGGCCTGCCGGACGGCGGCGTCCGTGAAGGTGTCGTGCTCCAGTTCCTTGCAGCTCACGCACCAGTCGGCATAGAAGTCCAGCATGACCGGCCTGCCGGCGGCACTGGCGTCGGCCAGGGCGCGATCCAGCGCGGCCTCGTCCGCCACGCGCTGGAACACGAGCCCGGCGGGCGCGGCGGCCTGCGCCGTGCCCGCCGAGCCTGCGGCCAGCCCCTTGAGCGGCTGCAGCGGGGTGCCCCCGCCTGTCGCCACGCCCACCAGCATCAGCAGGCCCCAGGCCAGCAGGAGGGTGCCGAGGGTCTTCCACAGGCGCTTCCAGCCCAGCCTTTCCTTGCCGACCGGCTCCATGTGACCAGTCAGTTCGCGGCTGGCGTGATAGGTCTGGTAGGTCGGGTGCGCGGTGGGTTCCAGCGCGCCGAGGTAGATGCCCGAGCCGATCAGCAGCGCGGCCCACAGGAACAGGGTGACGGCATCCGGCAGCACGCGGGCGACCAGCCCGATGGCGACGCCCAGCATCAGCACGCCGAACACGGCCTTGACCGTGTCCATCCATGCACCGGCGCGCGGCAGCACCTTGCCGCCGAGCGTGCCGACCGCGATCAGCGGCAGGCCCATGCCCATGGAGAGGGCGAACAGGGCCGCGCCGCCGAGCACGGCATCGCCGGTCTGGCCGATGTAGATCAGCGCGCCGGCCAGCGGCGGGGCGACGCAGGGGCCGACGATCAGGGCGGAGAGCAGGCCCATGACGATCACGCCGGCGTAGCTTCCGCTCTTCTGCTTGCCGGAGATCTCCGCCAGCCGGCTTTGCAGGCCGGAGGGCACTTGCAGCTCGAAGAAGCCGAACATCGAGATCGCCAGCGCGACGAACACCAGGGCGAAGCTGCCGAGGATCCACGGATTCTGGAAGGCGGCCTGCAGGTTGCTGCCGAACATGCCGGCCAGCACACCCGCGATGGTGTAGGTGACCGCCATCGCCAGCACATAGATCGACGAGAGCATGAAGGCGCGGCGCGTGGTGATGTGCTCGCCCTGGCCCGCGATGATGCCCGAGAGGATGGGGATCATCGGGAAGATGCAGGGGGTGAGGGCGAGACCCAGGCCCGCGAGGAAGAACAGGCCGATGGCGAACCAGGCGTTGCCGCTCTTGAGCCTCTCGGCGATGGCGTCCTGCTCGCTCAGGGCCATGGCTGGGGCCGTGCTGGCCGGCTGGGCGGCCGCGCCTGCGGTCAGTTCGACGACCTGCTCCATGGGCGGATAGCAGATGCCGGCCTCCGCGCAGCCCTGGAAGGTGACGTTCAGCCTGACCGTCTGGCCGGCGGCGACGCCCTGCAGCGGCACGGCGACATCCAGCGCGTCGTGGACGATGCGGACCTTGCCGAGGTAGGGGTCAATCTTTTCTTCGCCCAGCGGGAGGACCGGCTGGCCGGTCGCCCCGGCGGGCGCGACGACCTGGACGGCCAGCTTGTCGCGGTAGAGGTAGTGATGCGGGGCGATGGTCCAGTGCAGGCGCACGGTGTCGCCGTCCATCGTGCCGCCGAGCTGGAAGGCCTGCTCGGGGGCGAGCGGCTCGCCGGTCGCGGCGGGGCTGGCGCCCTCGATCTCTTTGGCTAGGTCCCTGAGTCCCTGGATGCCGCTGCCCGGCAGGGTCAGCGTGACTGTCTGGTCGATGGGCGGGTAGCACACGCCCGCCTCGGCACAACCCTGACTGTGCGCGGTCAGGGTGACGGTCTTGCCGCCGAGGCTGTCGCCCTGAAGCTTCAGGGGGATGTCCACCCCGCCGTGGTAGATGGCGACCTCGCCCAGGAAGGCGTCCTTGTAGGATTCGCCCTTGGGCAGTTCGGCGCTCACCCCGCGGGCACCGGTGACCTCGAAGCGGATCGTGTCGCGGTAGAGCTTGTAGCCTGGCGCGACCTCGAAATGACCGCTCAGCCGGTCGGCGTTCTCCGCTTTCGCCGTGAAGGCGAAGGCCTGCTCGGGGGCCAGAAGATCGGGCTCATCGGCGTGGGCAAGGTTGGCGAAGGCAAGCAGTGCGAGCACAAGGCTCAGGAAGCGAGGCATGAGTCCACCCATTCGAGATAGTCGCGAGATCCTTCCATCGGAACATAAGTGATCTGCGGAAGTTCATACGGATGCTGCTCGCGCAGCATGGCTTCAATGTCGGGGCCGAGCGATCGGCGGGTTTTCAGGCGAAGTTCGAATTCCTCAGCGGCATGCAATGCGTCCTTCCATAAGTAAAGCGACGTCATCGGCCCGCCGATCTGGGCGCACGCGACAAGCCGGGCCTCGAGCAGGGCGCGCCCTGCGGCAAGCGCCGTGGCTCGATCCGGGAGCGTGGTGATGATCATGCAGTGCCTGGGCATGCCGAGCATTCTCCATGATGTGCGGGGCCGATCAAAGCCGACACGAGGCATGGGGTATGGGGCGGGGTTTTGTTGCCCCGTCATTTCGCTTCTCATTGAAGGCGCACAGCTTATACTGGCAAGAATTTCCATCCGGTGGATGAGCATGACGTTCTCCTCTGTTTCGATGCCTAGGGCCCTGATCGTTGATCCCGGCGGCACCTCGCGCGCCAAGCTCCGGCAGGTGGCTGAGGAGGCGGGCTTTGAACCCTTGCTTGCCCGTTCGGGCGCCGACGCCAGCGAGATGGCGCGCAAGGCCAAGCCGGATATCGGCTTGTTGGCCTATCGCCTGCCGGACATGAATGGCCTGCAACTGGCCGAAGGCCTGCGTCCGCTGGTTGCGCGCGGCGCGCCCTTGCTGCTTGTGACCTCCGAGGACCCGCAGGACTTCATTCAGGAGGCCTTTGCAGCAGGGATCACGGATGTGTTCCAGCGCTCCCGCATGCCCCAGTTGATGGTCTATCTGAAGGACTTCCTTGACCGGAAGCAGTGCAGTGAACTGCAGGGGTCGCGCATTCTCCTGGTCGAGGATTCGCAGGTGTTCATCCATATGGTCACGGACATGCTGACCCAGTGCGGCATGACGGTCGATAGCGCGACCTCGGTCGAGGATGCGCGCCGACTGTACGGGCAGAACAAGTACCAGTTGGTCATCACCGATCTGGTCCTCGAAGGCGGGGAGAGCGGCCTTTCGCTGGTCCGCTACCTGCGTCAGAACCAGCAGGACTATGTGAAGCTGCCCATCCTGGTCATGACGGGGTTCGATGACCCGATCCGCAAGGCCGAGCTGTTCAGGGCGGGAATCAACGACTATGTCTCCAAGCCCTTGAGCGAGGACGAATTCATGGCGCGGGTGCGCAACCTGCTGATCGCCCGTCACCTGTTCGAGCGGGTCGAGTCGCAGGAAAAGCGCATGCGCCAGCTGGCCACCACCGACCAGTTGACCGGGCTGAGCAATCGCCACCTCTATGTCGAAGCGGCCTCGCGTTATCTGGCGCGCGCGGAACGCGAGGGCCATGCGCTTTGCATGCTCATGGCGGACATCGATTTCTTCAAGAAGATCAACGACCAGCATGGCCATGCGCGGGGCGACGATGTGCTGCATGCGATGGGCGAGCTGTTCCTTGCCCGCTCCCGCTTCCGCAAGAGCGATGTGGTGGCGCGTTTTGGCGGCGAAGAGTTTGTCGCCCTGCTGCCGAACTGCGGTGTCGAGGATGCGATCAGCAAGGCGGAAGGCCTGCGCCGGGCCGCCGAAAGCCTGGATATTGGCGGCATCAGGCTGACCCTCAGTGTGGGCGTCGCCTGTTTCGACCCGAGCCAGCCAGAGTCGATGGATAGCCTGTTCGCCCGCGCGGATGCCGCGCTGTATGACGCCAAGAGACAAGGACGCAACCGTGTCGTTTTGCGCGCCCCCCGCCTGGAGGAATAAGCCATGACAGAGACCCACGCAACGCTCGATGAGGGTCAGGACGCGCCGGACGGCGGGGCCGAGCTCTATGCCCTGGTGCTGTCCCCTGCGCGTGCGGATCGTGAGCTGATGGGGCGCGCCTGCCAGCGGGCGGGCTTTCAGCCCATCGAATGTGTTTCCGCGGAGGATGCCCTTGCGCTGGTGGATGAGCTTGGCGTGTCCCTGTGCTGTGTGTCCAGCGCCATCGGGGCATCCGTTCTGACCGCTCTTGTGCGCGATCTGCGTGCCGCCCTGCCGGGGGATGCCCCCATCCTGCTGTTGTCGGACGCGGCCGAGGTGAACGAGCACGAGGCGCTGTTCGGGCTGGGCGTGACCGAGGTGTTTCACCCATCCCACCCGGAACGGCTGGTCCAGTACCTGAAGACACGTGATGCCGAGCGCCGCGGGCCGCGGGGGCAGCATGTCTATGGCAAGCGGGTGTTGCTGGTCGAGGACTCCCGCACCGTCGCTCACGTGGTCCAGCGCATGCTGACCGCGCATGGGCTCCAGGTCGACTGGGTGCAGAGCGGCGAGGAGGCCCTCGAGCGCATCCCCATGCAACGCTATGACCTGATGATCACTGACCTGGTGCTTGAAGGGGTCATGAGCGGACTGGCCCTGGTGGGGCATGTGCGGCGCGAGGGCTACGACGATTTCACCCTGCCCATCCTCGCCATGACCGGTTTCGATGATCCGGTACGCCGCCGTGAACTGTTCCGCCTGGGCGTCAACGACTACGTCATCAAGCCGGTCATGGAGGAGGAACTGCTGGTGCGGGCGCGCAACCTGATCATCGCCAACCGGCTCGCGGTGCGGGTCGAGGCGCAGCGCGCCCGAATCAATCTGCTGGAGGTGACCGACCCGCTGACGGGGCTGCACAATCGCCGCATGCTGTTCAGCATGGGCTCCAAGTATGTGGCGATGGCGAGAAGCACGGGCGGCTCGTTCAGCCTGGTGCTGCTGGATGTCGATCGGCTGGGCGAGATCAATCATGACTACGGCCATGCCGCGGGTGACGAAGTCCTGAGGCTCACGGCGGCGGTCCTGAGCGAGGGGGCGCGGGAAAGCGACCTGGCGGCCCGGATCGGCGACATCCGTTTCGCCCTTGCGCTGCCGCACTGCTCGCCCGCCGATGCCTTGCGCGTGGGCGAGCGGCTGCGTCAGTCCATTGCCGGCATGCTGCCCTTTGGCGTGCCGCTTGCCGCCAGCCTCGGGGTGGTCAGTTTCGATCCCGCGCTGGACGAGGATTTCGACGCGATGGCCTCACGCACCCTCCAGTCCATCGAGCGCTCCCGTAGCGAGGGGCGTGACCGCGTCATCATGGCGGAACACGCGCCCCCGACGGGCCAGCCCGTGCCCTCGAACCCCGATCAAACCCTGGACGGGATTTGAACTGATTCAGGCCCGGGGTCTTGACCTCGACAAAAGCGTCCCTATGATTGGCACTCGCATGCATCGAGTGCTAATTAGCGCTATCCACAAACTTATCCAAAGTCAGTCAAGAGAGATCGCACCATGAAGATCCGTCCCTTGCATGATCGCGTCCTGATCAAGCGTGTCGAGGAAGAACTCACCACCGCCAGCGGCATCGTCCTGCCGGGCAGCGCCGCCGAGAAGCCGAACCGTGGCGAAATCATCGCCGCCGGTCCGGGCAAGTCGAACGAAAAAGGCGAAATCCGCCCGATCGGCGTCAAGGTCGGCGAGCAGGTCCTGTTCGGCCAGTATGCCGGCACCAAGGTCAAGGTCGATGGCGAAGAGCTGCTGATGATGGGTGAGGATGACATCCTCGCGGTCATCGAATAATTTCCCTTCCAAATCAATACGTAATCAATACAGGAGTCTTCTCTCATGGGAGCTAAAGACGTACGTTTCGGCGCGGACGCCCGCGTCAAGATGGTGAACGGCATCAATATCCTGGCCAACGCGGTCAAGGTCACCCTCGGTCCGAAGGGCCGCAACGTGGTGCTGGAGAAGTCCTTCGGCGCCCCGACCGTGACCAAGGACGGCGTGTCCGTCGCCAAGGAAATCGAGCTGGAAGACAAGTTCGAGAACATGGGCGCGCAGATGGTCAAGGAAGTCGCTTCCCAGACCGCCGACATCGCCGGTGATGGCACCACCACCGCGACCGTGCTGGCCCAGGCCATCGTGCGCGAGGGCATGAAGGCGGTCGCCGCCGGCATGAACCCGATGGACCTCAAGCGCGGCATCGACAAGGCGGTCATCGCCGCCACCGCCGAGCTGAAGTCCATCTCCAAGCCCTGCACCGATGACAAGGCCATCGCCCAGGTCGCCACCATCTCCGCCAACTCCGACGATGCCATCGGCTCCATCATCGCCGACGCGATGAAGCGCGTGACCACCGAAGGCGTGATCACCGTCGAGGAAGGCTCGGGCCTCGAGAACGAGCTGGACGTGGTCGAAGGCATGCAGTTCGATCGCGGCTACCTGTCCCCGTACTTCGTCAACGACCAGCAGAACATGCAGGCCGTGCTCGAAACCCCGTACATCCTGCTGACCGACAAGAAGATCTCCAACATCCGTGATCTGCTGCCGGCGCTGGAAGCGGTCGCCAAGGCCGGTCGTCCGATGCTGATCGTGGCCGAGGACATCGAGGGCGAAGCCCTGGCGACCCTGGTCATCAACAACATGCGCGGCATCCTCAAGGTCACCGCGGTCAAGGCCCCGGGCTTCGGCGACCGTCGCAAGGCGATGCTGCAGGACCTGGCCGTGCTGACCGGCGGCATGGTGATCTCCGAGGAAGTCGGCCTGACCCTCGAGAAGGTCACCCTGACCGAACTGGGCCAGGCCAAGAAGGTCGTCGTCACCAAGGACAACACCACCGTGGTCGACGGCGCCGGCGCCAAGGACGAGATCGACGGCCGCGTCGCCCAGATCCGTGCCCAGATCGAGACCACCACCTCCGATTACGACAAGGAGAAGCTGCAGGAGCGCGTGGCCAAGCTGGCCGGCGGTGTTGCGGTGATCAAGGTCGGCGCGGCCACCGAGGTCGAGATGAAGGAGAAGAAGGACCGCGTTGACGACGCCCTGCACGCCACCCGTGCGGCGGTCGAGGAAGGCGTGGTTCCGGGCGGCGGCGTGGCCCTGGTTCGCGCTCGCAACGCGATCAAGGACATCAAGGGCAGCAACCACGACCAGGACGTCGGCATTGAAATCGCCTTGCGCGCGATGGAAGAGCCGCTGCGCATCATCGTCGCCAACGCGGGTGACGAGCCGTCCGTGATCCTGAACAAGGTCGCCGAGGGCAGCGGCAACTTCGGTTACAACGCCGCCACGGGCGAGTACGGCGACATGATCGAGATGGGCATCCTGGATCCGACCAAGGTGACCCGTTCCGCGCTGCAGAACGCCGCCTCCGTGGCCGGCCTGCTGCTGACCACCGAGTGCATGGTGGCCGAGCTGCCGAAGAAAGACGGTGGCGCACCCGCCGGCGGCGGCATGGGCGACATGGGCATGATGTAATCATCGCCTGACGCCTTCGTCAGCTGACCACGAGCCCCGCCATGCGCGGGGCTTTTTTGTGCCCGCACGCTGCGAGCCCGAGAGGGTTGGGCTATGCTTGAAGTGCCTACAAGAGAAGGGGAGTAAAGCAATGAAAACTTGGGTTGTAGTCGCCGATGCGGCGCGTGCGCGCTTCTTTTCCGTGGAAGAGAATCCGGGTGCACATGAGGGATCCCAGTTCGCCCCCTCCGGCGCAGTCCCGGCTGGTGCCTTGGTCGAGTTCAAGGACCTGAGCCATCCGGACTCCCTGAAAAAGGCGAGCGAGATGGCCAGCGATGCGCCGGGCATGAGCAGTGTCTCGGGCATGCACAGCAAGTTCGGCATGGATGAGAAGGTCACGCCGAAGGAAGAGGAAGCGATCCGTTTCGCCAAGGAGATCGCGGAGCATCTCAAGCACGAGATCGCCTCCTATGATCGCCTCTACGTCGTCACGCCGCCGCATTTCCTCGGCCTGTTGCGCGCCGACCTGGACAAGGCCGTGCATGACAAGGTCGTGGGTGAACTGCGCAAGGAGCTGACGCACTTCCCCGCCGAGCAAATCCGGGATCACCTGCCGGCGCAACTCTGACGCCTGACAGGAACGGGCATGAGGCCGGGGCATCCATTGCGCGATGTCCCGGCCTTATCTTTTGGAGGGCGCTTCTACCCATCCACTGAAGCCGCCCATTCAATCAGGCCGATGATGCCAGGGCATGCACGCCGGTTCGCGTGGGGCATGCCCGCCACGGCACGGGGGTATACTTGCCGCCATGATTCTGGTCCCGGAGGCGGCATGGATTTCCTTTCGATCAATCCCTATACCCACGCGCGGCTGGCGGCCCTGCCCGGGCATGACGACGCGCGGATCGAGCGCGCGCTCGAACGGGCGGTCCGCATCGCGCGCATCTGGCGCGAGGGCGGTACGGCGCCGCGTGCGGCGCTGCTGGTCGAGGTCGCCCGCCTGCTGCGCGAGCGCCAGGGCGCCTATGCCGCGCTGATGGCGCAGGAGATGGGCAAACCGATCCGCGAGGCGCGGGCCGAGGTGCTCAAGAGTGCTTGGGTCTGCGAGTTCTATGCCGACCACGGCGCAGCCATGCTGGCGGACGCGGTGGTCGCCTCGGATGCGACGGACAGCCGCGTGCTGTATGAGCCGATGGGCACGGTGCTGGGCATCATGCCGTGGAACTTCCCCTTCTGGCAGGTGCTGCGCGCCGCCGCGCCGATCCTGATGGCGGGCAACACCTTCCTGCTCAAGCACGCCTCCAACGTGCCGCAGTGCGCCTTGGTGCTGGAGTCCCTGTTCCGCGACGCGGGCGCGCCGGAGGGCGTGTTCCAGACCCTGCTGGTCAGGGCCGACCGGGTCGCCGCGCTGGTCGAGGATGCGCGTGTGCATGGCGTGACCCTGACCGGCAGCGAGTCGGCCGGCCGGCGCGTGGCGGCGGTCGCGGGCGGCGCGCTCAAGCCGGTGGTGATGGAACTGGGCGGTTCGGACGCCTTCATCGTGCTGGAGGACGCCGATCTGGATTTCACCCTCGATCAGGCGGTGCGGTCACGTTTCCAGAATGCCGGGCAGAGCTGCATTGCCGCCAAGCGCTTCATCGTTCACCAGACCCTGGCCGATGCGTTCGCCGAGGGGTTGGCTGGGCGCATGGCGACACTCAGGCAGGGTGACCCCATGCACGAGGACACGGACATGGGCCCGCTGGCGCGTGCCGACCTGCGTGACGAGGTGCTCGAACAGGTGCGGGCGAGCGTGCGCGAGGGTGCGACCCTGCGGATGGGGGGTGTCGCCATCCCGGGCACGCATGCGTCCATGCAGGCGACCCTGCTCACGGATGTCGAGCCGGGCATGACCGCCTTCGATCAGGAGATCTTCGGCCCGGTGGCCAGCGTCACCGTGGCGAGCGATGACATGCACGCCCTGCAACTGGCCAACGCCAGTCGCTACGGTCTTGGCGGCAGCATTTGGACGCGCGATGTGGCGCGGGGCGAGGCGCTGGCGCGAGCGCTTGAGTGCGGCGCGGCCTTCGTCAATGGCATGGTCAGGAGCGACCCGCGCCTGCCATTCGGCGGCGTCAAGGCCTCGGGGCTCGGACGCGAGCTGGGCGTGCAGGGCCTGCGCGCCTTCACCAACATCAAGACGCTCTGGGTCGGATAGCCGCCCTTGTCATCACCCACCTCAGGACAACTCGGGCTGGCCTATGCCGCCGTGGTCATCATCTGGGCCACCACCCCGCTCGGCATCCAGTGGAGCGGTCAGGAGGCCGGCTTCCTGTTCGGGGTGACGGCACGCATGGCACTGGGTGCGCTGGTCGCCATCCCCGTGCTGTGGTTTCTGGGCTTGCGCATGTCGTTTGCGCCTCGCGCCATGCTGGCCTACCTGGCCGGCAGCCTGGCGATCTTCGGCGGCATGCTCAGCACCTATTGGGCGGCGCAGTATCTGCAAAGCGGGATGATCTCGGTGCTGTTTGGCACCGCGCCGTTCTTCACCAGCCTGCTGGCGGCCTGGCTGTTGCGCGAGCGTTGCCTGACGCTGCGCTGGGTGGCCGGCTTGCTGGTGGCCTTCGGCGGCCTGGCGCTGATCTTTCATGACCAGATTTCTCTGGATGGCGTGGGCGGCATTGCGGTGCTGGCCATGCTGGCAAGCGCCTTCATGCATGCGCTGAGCACGGTGCTGGTGAAGAGGATCGACGCCCCCATCTCCGGCAGCGTGACCAGCGTCGGCGCGCTGTGGGTCTCCGCCCCGCTGTATCTGATGGCCTGGTCGGTGTTCGATGGTCAGTGGCCGGATGAACTGGGCTTGCGAAGCTGGGGTTCCATCGTCTATCTCGGCGTGTTCGGCTCGGTGTTCGGCTTCATGCTGTTTTTCCATGCGCTGCGTCACCTGCCCGCCTCGCTGATGGGGCTGGTGACCCTGATCGCCCCGGTGCTGGCGCTGTGGCTGGGCTGGCTGATTCAGGACGAGGTGCTGACGCCGCTGGCCATGTTCGGCACGCTGCTGGTGCTTGGTGGGCTGCTTCTGGCACAGTGGGGCAATCTCAAATTCGGGAACATGAGGGCGTGGGTATGGACGTTGAAACGCTGATCGTCGGGGCGGGCATTTCCGGTCTGAGCGCGGCCTTTTTCCTGCGCCAGCAGGGGCGTGACGTGGCCGTGATCGAGGCCTCGGGCCGCGCGGGGGGCAACATCGGCACCTTTGAGCATGAGGGCTACCTGCTGGAGGCCGGGCCCAATACCCTGCTCGACAATCACCCCGCCATCCGTGAGCTGATCGACGGCCTGGGGCTGCGCGAGGCGGCGCGCGAGGCCAATCCGCAGGCCAAACGCCGCTATGTCGTGCGCGATGGTCGCGCCGTGCAGTTGCCGGGTTCGCCGCCCGCCTTCCTGACCACCCGCCTGTTTTCCTGCAAGGGCAAGCTGCGCCTGTTGCTGGAGCCCTTCATCGGTCGCGCGGATCACGAAGAGAGCGTGGCGGGTTTCGTCCGCCGCCGCCTGGGGCAGGAGTTCCTCGACTGGGCCATCGATCCCTTCGTCTCCGGCGTCTATGCGGGGGACCCGGAGCGGCTGTCCGTGCGCGCCGCCACCGCCAGGGTCTACGCGCTGGAGCGCGACCATGGCTCATTGCTGATCGGTGCGGTCAAGAAGGCGTTCAAGGCGAGGAAGACCGAGGTCCAGACCGGGCCCATCGGTCACATGCTGTCGTTCGAGCGGGGCCTCGGCCAGCTGGTCGATGCGCTGCTGGCGTCGATGTTCGATCGCCTGCACCTGAATACGCCCGCCCAGTCGATCCGGCATGCCGATGGCCGTTGGCATGTGGATACGCCGAATGGCGTCTACAGCGCGAAGGAGTTGGTGCTTGCCCTGCCTGCGGACGGGGTGGCGAATCTGCTGGAAACCCGCTCGGATTCGCGCGACATGTTCACCGAACAGGGGGTGAAGGCCCTGCGCGAGATCCCCTATCCGCCGGTGGCCTCGGTCGCGCTGGGCTTCCGGCGCGAGGATGTCGCTCATCCGCTGGACGGCTTTGGCGTGCTGATCCCTTCAAGGGAAAACCGCATCACGCTCGGCGCGCTGTTCTCCAGCACCCTGTTCGACGGGCGGGCGCCGAACGGGCATGTTTCGCTCACCGTGTTCATCGGCGGGCGCAAGCATGAGCAGGTCGGTGCGTGGACCGATGAGCGGGTTCTGGATCGCGTGCTGGCCGACCTTGGCCCCATTCTCGGCTTCCGCGCCCCGCCGTCAATGGCGCATGTCAACCGCTGGCCGCGCGCCATTCCCCAGTACGAGCTGGGGCATCTGGGACGCATCGCCAGGGTGGACGAGGCGCTGGCCGGCCTGCCGGGGCTCTACACGCGGGCCAACTGGCGGGATGGTGTGTCGGTGTCGGACTGCATCCGCAACGGCAAGGCGCTGGCGGAGCGGATGGCTGGGGCTTGAGGCCTGCACGACTGTCCGGAAAATGAAGGTTTGCTGGGTAACGGCGGGCGAAGGGAAGTCTCCCCCTTGGGGTCGCCATGGACTGATATGAGGAAGCCTGGTGAATAGGCCATGGAGGGCCTATTCAGCCCCGCCGCAACAGGATGTTGCGTTGGGGCGGCCCGGCTGGAGCA
>SDAY01000144.1 GCA_006212015.1 Halothiobacillaceae bacterium | reverse complement strand
TGCAAATGCGCGTGGCCTTCAGCGTGGCCAGCGCCATTCGCCCGGACATCCTGATCATTGACGAAGCCCTCTCGGTCGGAGACGCCTACTTCCAGCACAAATGCTTCCAGCGCATCCGCGAATTCAGACGGAAGGGCACAACCTTATTTTTTGTATCTCATGACCAGCAAGCCATTCAAGGCATCTGTGACAGGGCCATCCTCCTGAGCAGCGGAAGTATCATCATGTAAGGCCCTCCGGAAGCCGTCATGGACTACTACAATGCCCTGCTTGCAGAGAAGGCCAACACCCAGGTGGTGCAGACTGAACAGGATGACGGGTCCATCCAAACTGTTTCAGGCACGGGCGAGGCGCAGGTTATTCAGGTGCTCATTCTTAACGAACACGACACCCCCATCGAAATGATCAATGTAGGGGAATGGGTCACACTCCGAATCACCGCAGCCATTCATCACCCCATCCCAAGACTTGTCATGGGCTACGGCATCAAAGACCGATTAGGTCAAGTCATGTATGGCACAAACACCCACCATACCGGGCAGGTCATCGAAGACTTACGAGCGGGTCAAACTGTCACCTACAATTGCAGATTCAAGGCCAATCTCGGCCCTGGCAGTTACTCCATCCAAACCGCGCTGGTCAGCAGCGACACACACCTAGTCAACAACTATGAATGGCGTGATTTGGCCCATATTTTCACGGTAACCAACATCAACCGCCACCATTTTGCAGGCTGCAACTGGATGCAGCCCCGCATAGAAGTCAGCGCTCAATGATCACCTCCTACGCACAGAACTTTGAAGACGTGATCCTGTGGCGCGCCACAGGACACATTCCCCATGGCTTTTACATTGACATCGGCGCCCAGGATCCCATTATCGACTCCGTGAGCATGGCCTTTTACGAAAAGGGCTGGAGGGGCTTGCACATCGACCCGGTTGAGCACTACGCAAACCTGCTGAGCGCGCAACGTGATGGAGAGGATGTGTGGCAAGTCGCCATAGGCGCTTCCCGCGGGACATTGAGCTTTCATGAATTCCATCAAACCGGGCTTTCCACTGGTTCGGACGTCTTGGCCGAGGAGCACCAACGTCATGGACGCCCATATCGCCAAACCACGGTCGACATGATCACCCTGGATGATGTACTTGACGCCATTGAGGCGCAAGACATCCACTGGCTAAAGATCGATGTTGAAGGCATGGAAGCCGATGTTATGGCCGGCTGGAAAAATTCGCCCATGCGCCCCTGGGTCATCGTTATGGAGTGTGTGCAGCCAGGCACGCGAGAATCAATGCACGAGACATGGGAACCATCCATCCTTGAAAAGGGATACCAGCATGTCTATTCTGACGGCATCAATCGATTTTATCTCTCCCGACAACACCAGGAACTCCTGCCCGCCTTTCAGGCACCGCCAAACATCTTCGATGAGTTTCAAATCAGCGGAACAGCATCGAACAGTTTTTCCAACGTGCTCCGTCACAAGGTTTTTCTTGCGGAGGTTCTCGCATCAAAAGCGGAAGCGCACGGTTTCATTGTCCGCCACGACCTAGACACCACCACTCAAAAGCTGAATTTTGCGGAACAGCAGAATCGTGAGCAACAAGAAATCATTAGTGCACTGAAAGGCCAGCTCGTACACGCCCGGAGCCACGACGCACACATGCAGAGCCACGTCGAACACATGCAGAGCCACGTCGAACGCATGCAGAACAGCCGTTCCTGGCGCATCACGACGCCTTTGCGAATGGCGTTGATCGGCATGCGTGGCGTGCGCTCCCTGGTCAAGCAATCCGCCTCACCCGACATCCGCTCAGTATCTCACCGGGTGCTGCACCGTGCCGTGAGGCGGATGATTCTGCCACTGACCCGATCAAGGGCACTCCGATCGGTCGTATGGGCCGTCACCCAGCGCACGGGCCTACTGAAAGCCGTGACCCTGCGCCGCCTGGCGCACTACCTGCGAAACCCTGGCCCTACACACGCCCCCCCCCCGCTGCCCGCAAAGCATATCTCCAAGCGCGCAGCCAGACTGTCGCAGCAGCTCAAGCAAGCCATAAATCATCCTTCAAAATGAAAATTGTCATCGATATGCAAGGGGCTCAGGCCCAAAGCCGAAATCGCGGTATTGGGCGTTACACCCAGTCGCTGACCGAAGCCTTTCTGCGCGGCAACGTTGAAAACGACATCCACCTGCTGTTCAACGGGATCTTTGACGAAAATGATGAAGCGATCATCGACCGATTCGCTCCCCTGCTCGCGACAGCCAACATCCATGTGTGGCATCCCACGGGACCGATCAACCGTCTGGATCCCGCCAACAGCCTGCGCAACGCCGCCGTGACCGAGCACTACCACGCCTACCTCAGAAGCCTCGATCCAGACTGGCTGCTGATCACCAGCCTGTTTGAAGGCCTGGGCGATGATGCGATCACCAGCGTGGATCCTCGGCGCGACTACCCTGTCGCTGTCATCCTTTACGACCTCATTCCTTACATCCTGCGCTCACCGTATCTGGACCATCCGGCGCATGCCCTCTGGTACGACGACAAGATCCAGCACCTCAGACGCGCTGACCTACTTCTCGCCATCTCCGAATCCTCACGCGGCGAGGCCATCGAGCACCTGAACTTCGCCCCCGAGCGGGTCATCAACATCTCCTCCGCCATCGACACCTTTTTCAAGCCGGTCAACGTCTCGCCGGAACGCCAACAGACTCTGCGACAGCACTACGGCCTCACGCGTGAATGCATCCTCTACACCGGAGGGGCCGACCATCGCAAGAACATCGGCGGACTCATACGCGCCTTTGCCCTACTGCCCCACTCACTGCGTGACGGCCACCAGCTCGCCATTGTCTGCACAATGAACGAGGCCGAGCAGCGACATCTACGGGCCGCAGCCCAAGCGTGCGGCCTGCCTGAAGACGCACTGATACTGACCGGATACATCCCCGACCACGACCTGCTTGAGCTCTATAATCTCTGCAAGCTGTTCGTCTTCCCGTCCCTGCACGAAGGCTTCGGCCTGCCCGCCCTGGAAGCCATGGCCTGCGGTGCGCCAGTCATCGCCTCCAACACCACCAGTCTTCCCGAGGTGATCGGCAGGGAGGATGCACTGTTCGACCCTCGCACCCCCGAAACCATCGCCGCCAAGCTGCGCGAAGTCCTGGAAAACAATGCGCTTCGGGAAGACCTGGCCCGTCATGGTCCAGAGCAGGCACAACGATTCAGTTGGGACAGCACCGCCCGGCGCGCCATCGAAGCCATCAACGCCCAAGGCGCCAGCGACACGCGTCCGGCGCACGCGGCGCCCATGCCCACCGACCGCCCCCGGCTGGCCTTTGTCTCCCCCCTGCCGCCCGCGCGCAGCGGCATCAGCGAATACAGCGCCCTGCTGCTCCCCCCGCTGAGCCCGTTTTACGACATTCACCTGATTGTCGACCAACCCACGGTCGACACATCCCGACTCGACAGCGCCTGGCCCGTGCATGGCATCCAGCACCTGCTCGAACACCGGCATGAATATGACCGCATCGTCTACCAGATGGGCAATTCTGCCTTCCATGCCCACATGTTCGACCTCATGGAGCAGTTGCCCGGTGTAGTCGTCCTGCATGACTTCTTCCTCTCCGGCATCCAGGCCTACCGGGAATATGCCCAAGACCGGAGCCATCACTTCGCCAGCAGCCTCTATGCCAGCCACGGCTATCCGGCCCTGAGCGAACGCATGCGCGGCGAGGACATGGCCGAACTGATCTGGCGCTATCCGTGCAATCTCGACGTCCTGCAGCAGGCCCGCGCCCTGATCACCCATAGCCCGGAGGCCACACGGCTCCTGCACACATGGTATGGCCCTCAGGGCGACGAGGCGCTGCACACCATCCCCCTCGTTCGCGCTCCCGCGCAGATGCCGCCCCATGCACGCGAACAGGCCCGCATCGCACTCAACATCGCTCCCGGAGCCTTCGTGGTATGCAGCTTTGGTTTCGCCAGCCCAAGCAAACTGGGTGATCGACTGCTCGAGGCCTGGATCGAGAGCGGACTGCTCCACGACCCTGAGGCCCACCTCATCTTTGTCGGACAAGCCGACGAGGGCGAATACGGCCAACGACTCATGCAAGCCATCAAGGGACACGCGCCCCGGGGCAACATCCGCATCACGGGCTGGACCGATCAGGCCACCTACGAACACTACCTGCGGGCCGCCGACGTGGGGGTGCAGCTCAGGCATCGGAGCCGTGGGGAAACCTCTGCCGCGGTGCTGGACTGCATGAACCACGGACTGGCCACCCTCGTCAATGCCCATGGCAGCATGGCCGACCTGCCTGAAGGTGCCGTAACCATGGTGCCCGACGACTTCACCATCCATGAACTCGCCCAGGCTTTGCTCGCCCTCAGACAGGCCCCCGCCATGCGGCATGAACTGGGCACAAGGGCTGCCGGGCACATCCATACACACCACACCCCCGAAGCCTGCGCCCGGCACTACCAGGCCGTGATCGAAGCCGCCTACGGCATGGCGTGCCCCACAGCGGAACAGATCATCGACCGCATGGCCGCCCTGCCGGGCATGGAACACGTCGACGCAGCGTCCCTGGAGCGCCTGGCCCACGCCGTCCACAACGACTTCCCCCCCCGCATCCGCCCGCGTCAACTCCTGCTGGACATCAGCGGACTCCACCAGGGCCTGGACGCCCCCCTGATCAAGACACTTCTCGTTCACCTACTGAAGGAACCACCACGCAACTTCCGCCTTGAGCCTGTCTATCTGGACGCCCAAGGCC
>SDAY01000143.1 GCA_006212015.1 Halothiobacillaceae bacterium | reverse complement strand
GGGGTGCGCAACCCCATGGCCAGCCATCCGGATGCAACAATCACGGCGACGTCCATGCCCCGGATGGCCAGCTCAAGAAGATTGGCATGTCTGCGTAAAAGGCCACGTCCGAAGGGCATGATCCAGAATCCTAAAGAGGCTGAACCGCCAAGCGTAGAACAAGATTACGTTTCATAGCGCATTCATGGAATGAGAGGAGGGCGCAAGCCCCAGGCGCAACAGAAACCGTGCTTGCGGCACTCCCTGCAGTGAAGGTGTAAAGGCTTGCTTGAACGTCTTTTCGTGTTGACGGACAGCCCCCTGGGGCGCATGTCAGCGCTCGCGGAACGCCATGAACACATGCGTAAGCAGGGGCTTGAGCAGATATTCCAGCAGACTGCGCTCGCCCGTCTTGATCACCACATCGACAGGCATTCCCGGATTGATTCGCTCGTATTTCAGCTTGAGCAGTTGATCCTGGGGAACCATGATGAGTGCCGAGTAATAGGGCAGGCCGGTCTGGGCATCGGTCAGGATGTCCGCGGATACGCCGGTGACCTTGCCCTCAACCACGGGGTTGAGCGTATCGAGCGCGACGAAGCGTACCAAGGCGATCAGGTCCGGGGCCACCTTCTCGATCAGGTGCGGCTGGATGCGGGCCTCGATGATCAACATGTCGTTTTCGGGCACCAGGTCAAGGATCGGTTCGCCCGCGCGAATCACGCCGCCAATCGTATGCGCCTTGAGCGCGACGACGATGCCGTCCGCCGGTGAGCGGATCTCCACTCGGGCCAATTCGTCTTCCATGGCGCCAAGTCGCTCGGCCAGGCTTGCGGCCTCCTTCTGGACCGAGGTCAGTTGGGTTTCCACATCCTTGCGGAACTCCTGTTCACTCTGAAGCTTCCGCAGTTGCACCTCATTGAGGGACGACTGGGCCCGGCCGATGTTGGCGATATCCCCACTGCGTTGAGCGGAGATCTCCGCGACGGATCGCTCCAGCTCAAAGATCCGGTTGCGGGGGACATAGCCCTTCTCGAACAGCGAGCGCAGCGAGTCCAGCTCCTCGCGCAGCAAGGCCATCTGCTCGGCCTTCCCCCTCTCCAGCGCCTGCAAACCCTCGATCTGCTGGCGCAGGCCTTTCAGGTTGGAGTCGAGGATCGACAACTCGCCCTCAAGTCCCTTGCGTCGAGTCTTGTACAGGGCCAACTGGGTCTCGATGGCCTCGGCGACGACCGGATTGCTCCTGTCGGCGAGGATCGGCGCGGCAAAGGCGGGCGTCGAGCCCGTGCGCTCGGCCAGAAGCCGCGACTCGATGGCGCGGTCGGCGATCAGCTGGTTGCGCGTCATCAACAACTGGGCCTCGATCTGCGTCCGATTGAGGCGGATGAGCACATCGCCCTTTTTCACATGATCGCCATCGCGCACCAGAATCTCTTCGACAATGCCGCCGGAGAGGTGCTGGATCGTCTTGCGCTTGCTCTCCACGGCGACCGTGCCAGAGGCCGTGACGCCCGAGTCGAGCGGTGCGAGGGCCGCCCAGGCCAGAAAGCCGCCGAAGCCCAGCAGGATGATCAGCACCCCCAGGCGAATGATGGATGCGGGGCTGGACTTCAGGATGGCCGGATCGCCGGCATCCTCGCCTTGAGGCGTGCCGGTCACATTTGAAAGATCGTTCATGGGGTATTCGGGGCGGGATGGGGAAGGGCCTCGGCGGAGGCGGGGGGCGATGCGACTTGCTGGGCCTGCTGCAGGGCGGAAAGCACCTGGTCGCGCGGGCCGAAGGCCGCGACGGCGCCCTCCTTGAGCAGCAGAACCAGATCGACCGCGCCGATGATGCTCGGACGATGGGTGATCAACACCACCGTCGCCCCCTGCTTCTTCAGCGTCAGGACCGCCTGCACCAGCGCGCGCTCGCCCACGTCGTCCAGATTGGAGTTGGGCTCATCCAGCACCACCAGCGCAGGGTCGCCGTAGACCGCCCGGGCAAGTCCGACGCGCTGGCGCTGTCCGCCGGACAGCATCTGCCCGGCCTCGCCGATGGGCGTGTCGTAGCCTTTGGGAAGGCGCAGGATCATGTCATGGACCCCGGCCAGCTGGGCGGCCTTGAGCAGGGCATCCGGGTCGACCTTGCCGAAGCGGGCGATATTCTCCGCGATCGTGCCGTCGAAGAGTTCGATGTCCTGGGGCAAGTAGCCCAGATGCGGCCCGAGTTCGATCTTGTTCCAGTCATGGATATCGGCCCCATCCAGGCGCACCTTGCCGGATTGCGCGGGCCATACCCCGACCAGCAGGCGAGCGAGCGTGGACTTGCCCGAAGCGCTGGGGCCGATGACGCCCAGGATCGCGCCTGCCGGGACGGCAAAATTGACGCCCTTGATCACGGGAACGGAACCGCCCGGGGGTGTGGCGAGCAGGTTTTCCACCCGCACCTCGCCTTTCGGCCTTGGCAGCGATGTCCGGGGCGGCTGTTCGGGGAAGTTCTGCAGCAGATCCTCCAGGCGGCGGTAAGCGCCTTGCGCCGATACCCATCCCTTCCATGCGCCGATCAGCTGCTCGACGGGCGCCAGGGCGCGGCCAAGCAGGATCGAGCCGGCGATCATCATGCCTGCCGTCATCTCGTTCTGAATGACGAGATACGCGCCCAGGCCAAGGATCAGGGATTGCAGGGCAATGCGGAAGAACTTGGTCGTGGCCGAGATGCTGCCCGCGCTGACGCTCGCTTCGGTCTGCAGGCCGAGCACCCGGCGGTTGATGCGGGACCAGCGCTCGCGAATGCCGGGCAGCATGCCCATGGCCTCGATGACCTCCGCATTGCGCAGATTGCCCTGCGCCAGGCCATTGGCCTTGATAGCAAGGCCGTTGGCCTCGGAGAGGCTCTTGCGCGTGGCGACCTCATTGGCCAGCGCAAGACCGATCAGGATGAAGGAACCCGCCAGCGCAAGCACGCCCATCTGCCAGTGAAACAGGAAGATCACGGCGATGTAGATGGGCGCCCAAGGGGCGTCGAAGAACGCAAACACGCCCTGACCGGTGACAAACTGGCGAAGATTGTTGGCATCGGCGAGGGCTTGCGCGGGGTTTCCGCCCCGGCCGAGCAGCTGATACTCAAAGGACGCATCGAACACGCGCCCCGACAGGCGCTCATCGAGCTGGTTGGACAGGCGCACCAGCGTCTGGCTGCGCACCCATTCCAGCGCACCCATCAGCACATAGAGTCCGATCGTGATGAGGGTGAGCATCACCAGCGTGGAGATGTTCATGCTGGCCAGCACGCGGTCGTAGATCTGCAGCATGTAAATGGACGGCACCAGCATGAGGATGTTGATCACCATGCTGAAGGCGCCGACCGCGATGAACACGCGGCGATGCTCGCTCAGAACGCGCCGGAGGGCGTGCTGTTGTTGCTTGGTTTTTGATTTCATGGGTTTTTATGGGTCCATTGGTCCACGGCAGCCACATCCTCCATGCGAAGGGCGCCGACAGCGGCCTTCAGCTGGAGGCGCTGCATGATAAACGTATAACGCTGTTGCTGCAGATCGCGGCGGGCATTGAACATCTGCTGCTGCGCGTTCAGCACATCCACGCTGGTACGGTAGCCGACATCCAGACCGATGCGCGCGGCATCCAGGGCCACCTCGCTCGAACGCACTGCCTGCTCAAGCGCGCGCACCCGTGCGATGCTGTCATTCACGCCATGGAAGGCCTCCGCCGCGCGCTGCTCGCTCTCGGCCTGGGCCAATCGCGTCTCCGCGAGCGCCTGATCCAGGCGTGCGAGCGTCTCCCGGGTGAGCGAAGTGACGCGCCCGCCCGCAAGCAGAGGGATCGACACCTGCAGGCCCATGGACGAGAGATGGTCCTGTTCGTAGCCCAGGTCGGTGTTGCCTTGCCATTGCGTGCTCGCCACCGCCTCCAGCACCGGCAGATGCTGGCTCCGTGCGCGCTCGACATCGAACTGGGCCACTTCCCGGCCTTTGTCGGCCAGCAGCACCTCCAGCGCCCCCTCGCGGGCTGCATTCAGCCAAGGCTCCAGGGCATTGGGTTCGGGTGCGTTCAGTGGCAAGGGGGCGATGATCGGAGCGACGCTTTCGAGGCGTCGTCCGGTCAGCTTGAAAAGCGCCTGGCGCTGGTTGCGCAGCTGGTTTTGCGCCGCCAGTTCTTCCGCCACGGCCAGATCGAAACGGGCCTGGGCCTCCTGAATGTCCGTGATCGTTCCCACGCCGCCTTTGTACATCTGCTCGGCCTGGGTCTTTTGTTCGGTGATGGCCGCCATCTTGGCCTGGGCCAGTCGCACGGAATCTTCGGCGAACAGCAGGTTGAAATAGGCCTCGGCAGCGCGTAGCGCCACATCCTGCTCGGCCTTGGCCCACTGCAGTCCGGCCTGCGCGACACGCGCCTCGGCTTGATCGAGCGTGCTGAACTTCTGGCGATCGTAGAGCACCTGACGCAAAGACAGCGCCCCGGATGTGTTCGTGTAGTTCTGCGTGGTGGACGAGGTGGATTCCAGCTCCCGATGCGTGCGATTCACGCCGGCACTGGCGTTCAGCTGCGGCAACAGGGCGGCACGCGCCTGCGGCAAGGCCTCCTGCCCGGCCCGGCGCGCCGCCTCGGCCGAGGCAAGCTCCGGGTCATGCATCTTGGCGAGCTCAAGCACATCGAGCAGGCCTGTGGATGCGACCGCGCAGATGCTCCAGGTCCACAGCAGCAACAGGGCGAGGAGGCGTCGGGGAAGTCTCATTAAGATTGGAATCAGGAGTGTGGGCGGTGAATTATACATGGCGCGCTCAAAATCCAAGTGCAACCCTTTTCAGGAGATAATGTTGCATGGGAAAAAAGTACACACAGTTGAGTCTTGAAGAACGGACGATGATCCAGACGCAGTTATCGATGGGGTTCAAGCCTTC
>SDAY01000142.1 GCA_006212015.1 Halothiobacillaceae bacterium | reverse complement strand
GGGCACGAGCGATCGAGCTGATGCTCTCCCCGCCGACCAGATGGCGTCGGCGGATCTTGGCGATGGTTTCCATGCAAAGCACTCCAGGAGGACCTCCGCCCAAACGGCGGAGTGTGGCACATCCGGGAGTGGTCAAATTTGGACGCTGTTTCCCCCGGTTTCCTGCTCACTTTTGCACGCTGATTTACAATATGGGGTTGGAGATGAAGGTCTCAAGCTCGTCGATAACGCGATATAGGGAAGGAAAGCATCTGATTAAACTAGGCCCTCCTGCTCCACTGTGAAGCCAGCTACGACAACGGCCTTCCCAAGCTCTGACCATCCCGCTGCCGCTGCAAAATGCTGAATGCGCCCCAGAACATAAGGGGTCGCCTTGCACCGCACATCGCTAGGAACATCGTCGGGATGCATATTCCAAGGGAGCAATGTGTGACCCGCTGCGCGTGCTTCTCGCGCCAGTGCCGCGGCAATCCGGAATCCCCCCTCGTCAACATCGCCCCAGTGGAAGATCGGTGTTCCTTCGGGCACATCCCGAAGGATGCGGCCATACATTGTTCGCCAAGCCGGCGACGGCATCCCTGCGGTGTAAAGAATGAGCACGTTCTCAGTGTTTCTGCGCCTGGCTTCACTGTGAAACGTGGTCATGTTCTCGATGGACATGACCTGATGTGGAACGCTGTCCAATCCAAGCACCGTGTCGGCTGGTAGTCCGCTATACGGCATATCCAGGCAGGCCGTCACTCGTTCTCGCCGGACGACGACATTACCGGCGAGCAGCGCGGGATGTTGTTCGCGGAAAAGGCCGAGTTCACCCCATACCGCTGCGGACGCGCGGGGCGCGGACTCTACGCTTCCACACAAGAGCACGTCCACGGGACCAGCCAGCTTTTCTATCCGTTTGCTGTCCTTGAAAAGGCGGTAGCTCGCCTCGCGAATTGGCATCGCGCCTGCGGCAGGGGGCGTCTCGCGCGCTGAGTCGATAACTTTTACTGCATCCAGCCAGTCCGACACTGAAGCCGGTGTCAACGACCTCACGGTGCGTAATTGACTCCAGCGTTGCAGGACTTCATTCAGCACGGGGAATCGCTCCAGGTACGGTGCAAAACGCGCTTCGGCGTCAGCCAATACGTCAACCAGAGGCGTATGACCAAGGAACGCCGCCAAAGCTCGCGGATCGACAAGATCCACTCGCGTGATGAAACCGTTTCTTTCCTGTGCATCGCTCCAGGCAAGGCTGATGGCACCCTGCGCCCGGGCGGCTTGCATCGTGGTCTCGAAAGACTCCTTCGCCTGCAAGGATCGTTCGCTACGGTAGGCCTTGAGGCTTGATGAAGTGAGGGCTGCCGATCGCGAACGGACGCCCGCATCGGCCTTGTCACTATCCCGGAGCAGTTTTTCTAGCAGTTTTCGAGCGCGCACATCCATCGCGTCAGCTCACCCCCGCGACCGTGATGTACCCCGTGGCACGGCGCATGGTCGCAAGCTCCTGCTCGACTAGCCCTGGGTTGAACTCCGGCAAATCTGCACGGAACAGCGCTCTCGCCTCCGGCGCCACCTCACGGCCCTCGATCATCACGGCATTGTTGTCTACATCACGCATAATGTCGTAGTAGCGGTGCAGGAACGCCGTCAGAATGCCAAGGTTTTCGCCAGGGCTCGCCATGAAGACCTGCAGACCAAGCTCTTCCATATAACGCATCGTGGCAATGATGTTCGTTGGGTCCATCTTGTTGAAGGCTTCGTCCAGCAACATCAGTCGCAGGCCATCTTTCTGCCCGCGGTCGAGGCGATAGGCGGACGCCAGCGCGGCGCCGGCAATGACATAGAGCGGCGCACGATGTTCACCGCCGGACCCCGGGCCAAGCCGCTTGCTGAGGTGGCCAACGACTTTCTGCGCTTTGGTGACGGGGTCCTCGCGCAGGATTTCGATGTCGAACTCGAAAAACTCACGATAGTCATCCAAGGGGCTGCGAACGCCGGTGGCTCCAGGGGCGACCTTGTCCTCGAGCAAGGCCCTGAATTCCTCCGGCAGTTCACCGGGCCCCCCGAACAGGTCATCAGCCGGGCCGTGGGCCGCCACGTTCTTTATGAACTTGAGCAAGGGCTCTAGCTGAGGTCGGGTCACGCGCCGGAACCTGTAGCGCTCGCCGTTCGAGAAGGTTGGGCATTCGCGCAGCACGGCGTTCAACCGATCCATGGTCTCACTTAGCCACTCAAGGTTGTTGTTGAGCGCGATGGCCACATCGTTGCGGAAAGTTTCCTGCGATGTGCGGTAGGCCGCATCCATGTCCTCCTTGAACGGGGCCAGCTGCGTGTCGTTGAGCTGCTTCAGCAAGCCTCTCAACCATGCAGGGGCCTTGAGCCAGTCGGTAGCAATGTCCTGGGGCGCATGTTCCCGGTATTTCTGCAGGAAGATGCCCAGCTCTTTGGTGCCCGCACTGATGGCCGCTGCCATGCGTCGACGGCAGGCTGCCAGTTGCTCTTCTGCGTGCTGCTCGATTGGTCCGAACGCGCCGTCATACTTGTTGATGAGCGCATCCCACTGACGAGTCTCGAAGTCCTTATCAACCTCGGGATGCCGTTTTGCCTCAGTGGCTGCAGCGTACGTGGTCTCCACCACGTTCTTAGCCGCCGCTTCTCGGGCCTTGGCCACATCTAGCCTGGCCCTTGTGCCCCCAATTTCTTCCGATACTTCCCGAAGGCGCGTCTCGGCCTCCGAGGCTCGCTGCAATGCCGCCGTCTCTTCCGCACCCAGGCGCACGTAGTCCTCGTCTGCAGCCCCTTTGAGTTGCTCGGCCTTGCTGGTCGCTTCATGCCGGGCTTCATCCATGGCGCTCCATGCGTCACCCACGTACTTCAAGACCGAATCTTCGTGAGCCACCTGCCGCAGTGCGTCGACTAGGCCATTCAATGCGCTCTCTTGGCCTTCAAGCTCCCGAATCGATTTCTGCGCGCGATCCAGCTCGTCCTGAACAGCGCTATGGTGGTTGGCACTACCTGCACCGATCCGGAACTGAGCGGGCGGCACGGGACGCAATCGCTCGATTTCACCACCAGACACCAGCATTCCGTCCTTGGTGAGGGTGCGCTGCCCGGACAGTGCCTCGCTGTCGCTCGAGGCGCACCGCAATTCACCGAACTGGCGTTGCAGATAAGCGACTGCCGCCGGATTGTCGCCGTCGATCAGCTCGGCAACCGAACCCTGATCGAACCGCTTGCCGATGGCTTGGCGGCTCTCCATGGCGATCTTGGCACCATAGACGTTAAGGCTGCGGTAGATGCGGAAGGCCTCCTTCTCTTGGTCGGCAGAAACCAGCAGCGCCTCCATGTTGCGCTTCAGGTACGCCTCGATGACTGGCTGCCAATCAGGATCAACAATCCGTACCAGATCAGCAACAGGCGTTGCCTGAACACCGTGATCGCCCAGTTCCGAGAGCAGGCGCTGAACCTCGGGAGACAGCGGGGGCCGACCTGCCCGAACGCGCTTCATGTTCTCCTGCGCTTGCCGCTCTGCCTCCCGTGCGTCGTCAAGGCTACGTTTGAGCGTTCCGCCTTGGCTGAACAGCTCGTTGAATGCGGCCTGCGCCGCCTTTAGGGCCGGACGTAGCACAGCCTCAACCCCCTCCCGAGTCGCCGTGCCGTCGGCCACTTCACTCCGCAACTGTTCGAGCGCACTGGCCGCCGCAAGAAGCCCTGGCGCTTGTGCCGTCAGGAAGTCGGAACGCGCCGCATCGTTAAGGGCGCGCCGCACCAGCTGGATGTTGTTGGCAAGGTCAGTGCGCTTCGTCCGTATCCGACCCTCCGCTATCTGAATCGCGGTTTGCAGGACGCCGTAATCTTTGTGGGCCGCATGCTCTTCACGCTGCTTTCGCGCCCGCTCTGCTGCCCTCTTGGCATCACCAGCCTCACCCTCCAGCTTGTCTTTCTTGTCCTGGCAGGCGTTCAAGGTTTTCAGGGCGCTCTCCGTGGCTGCGCGGGCCTGCTCCAGCTTTTCAACGGCGACCTGGTTCGCCGCCATGAGCGAGAGCGCATTCCAAGTCACGGCCCGCCGTGACTCATCTGCCGCCTTGTCGAATTCGACGCCGACCCGCTCACCGTCCGCTATCTTGGCCTCCACCTGAGCGACCATCTCCGCCAGGTGACGGAAAGACTCGGTGACTTCCTTGAACTTCTTGATGTTCGTTGGCCGTGACTCCAGCACGTCATTGCGCACGATGTGGTCGACGCTCTTGTCGAAGCGCATGCGCAGGGCAAAACGGAAGGCGCGGACGAATGCATCCGGTACTGGAGGACTTCCAGTACCTCGCAGAGCCAGCAAGGCGGCCCTGATGTACCGATCAGAGTCTGTATAAAAAGGGTCTTGACCTGAAACTTTGGCACGCTCAATGAGTTGGTGGCGGAAGGTGGACCAAGTGCGCGGACGCTCTTCGCCATCCACAATCTCCAGGTGGTCGCTCATCGACAGCTCTATGTCGGGCATGATGTACCGCCCGAGCACATCGTGACCATCACGGTCGGCTGCGGCGTACAGACACACCCCCATGGAAAGCGGGGCGCCCGTTACCGTGTCTCGCCAGACCAGGGTGATGTAGGTTGTCGCGTTGTCGCGGGCACGGTGCTCAGGACTTTCCCCGTACTGTCCCAGGCAGTAGGCGCGCAAAGAGCGAGTCGTCGCCTGTTCATCGGCTTGCGCATTCAGCGCGACCCGGCGGCTGTTAGCTCCGAGCAAGGCGATCTGCACCGCGTCGAGTAGCGAACTCTTGCCGCTTCCGTTTGGGCCAAAAATGCCTGTGATGTCGCCCAGCGGAATATCCTGCTGCTCGAATAAGAAGAACTGCACTACCCTGATTCGTTCGAGGTACTTCATTCCTGGCTCACTCCTTCTTCCGCATCCGCCGCGTC
>SDAY01000141.1 GCA_006212015.1 Halothiobacillaceae bacterium | reverse complement strand
ACCCAGCGCGAACGCCAGCGGCAGGGTGAACTCCCAGCGCGTGCGCGTGATCCCATCCGGGAAGGGCGGGAACGGCGCGGCCTCGCGCACCGCCTCCAGGGCGGCCTCGTCCAGCAGCTCGCTGCCCGAGCTTTCCAGCACCCGCACGCCGATCAGGCGACCGTCGGCCTCCAGCGCGAAGGCCAGCACCACCCGTCCCTCCTCGCCCATCCTGCGCGCCAGACGCGGATAGACCTTGTGCGCGTCCACCGCCTGGCGCACACGGTCGCGGTAGGCCGCTTCCAGCCCCGGATCGACGGCAGGCATGACGGATCTTGGGGGCGGCGGCGGGGCTGCAGGAGCAGTCGTCTCGGCCGGCGGCATGGGCGGCTCGGCAGGCGGGAGGGGCACGGCGGGCACAGGTTCGACCGGCTTCGGTACGGGCTTGGCCGGATGCGGCTTGGCCGGCGCGACCCTGGGCTCGGGCCTCGGCTTGGCGACCGGCTCGGGCGGGGGCTTGGGCTCCTCGACGACCGGCTCGGGCGGGGTCGGCTCGGCCACGGGCGGCGGCTCGACCGGCGCGGGGGCGGGCCGCACCGGGGCCGGCGCCTGAAACATGGCGAGATTGAGCGGCGTGGGCAGGGGCGGCGCGACGGCGGGCTCGATCCGCTCCGCCAGCCACCATGCGACCGCCGCGACCAGCACGCCATGGATCGCCAGCGACAAGACCCATGCCGCGCGCACCCGGCCTGATGCCCGTCTCATCACTTGCGCACGGTGACGATGCTGACCTTCTCCAGATGGTATTTCTGCAGCAGGTCGAGCACGTTGACGACATCGCTGAACGGCACGGCCGCGTCCACCCGCAGCAGGATGGCCTGGTCAGGCGCGGCCTGCCCGAGCTGCGCATCCAGCTCGATCAGGTGCACAGGTGCGCCGCCAAGATAGACCTTGCGCGCCTCGTCGATGCTGATCTCCAGCGGCTTGTCGGTCGAAGGCTGGGCGGCATGCTCGGCCTCCGGCAGCTGCAGCGGGATGCGCCCCTGGGCGACGAAGGTGGCCGTGGTCAGCACGATGGCCAGCAGCACCAGCATGATGTCGATGAAGGGGATGACGTTGATCTGGTCGAACTTCCTCATCGGATCAGACCCCCTTGAGCGCGCGCCACTCCCCCATCAGCACCTCGACCCGGCGAGTCAGGCCGTTGTAGATCACGATCGAGGGGATGGCGACGACCAGCCCCGCCGCCGTGGCCTTCAGCGCCAGCGCGAGGCCGAGCATGATGTGGTTCACGTCCACCTGACCGCCCTGCCCCATCTCGTAGAAGGTGATGAGGATGCCGAGTACGGTGCCGAGCAGGCCGACATAGGGGGCATTCGCGCCGACGGTGTAGATCCAGGTCAGGTTGCGGGTCAGGGCGATGTTGAGCGTGTCAGGGTGGGAAAAGCCCGCGAGGTCCACGCGGCGGTAATAGAACCAGCGCTCGATGGCCATCGCCAGCATCATCACGCTCATCAGGCCCAGCAGGCCGAGAACGGCGAAGTCGAGGGTGCTCTTGAGGGATTCGATCATGCGTCTGCCCCGGAAGTGAAACCAATCAAAGATAAATTCAATTTATCACCAAACGGGCTGATGCATCAGCCCGGCCGCAGGGTCAAGCGCAGGTCGCCCCCCACCCGGCGCACGTCCCGCCACTGCCAGCGCGGGGCCTGGTCCAGCCGCTCCAGTTCCGGCAGCACGGCCAGCGGGCGGGCGTCGTGGCCGAGCAGCATCGGCGCAACATAGAGGATCAGCTCGTCGACCAGGCCCCCGGCCAGCAGCGCGCCGCCCAGGCGCGCGCCGGCCTCGACCCAGACCTCGTTGATCTCGCGCCGGGCGAGATCCTCAAGTATCCAGGACAGGTCCAGGTGACCGCCCCCCTCTCCCTTGAGGGGAGAGGGGCTGGGGGAGAGGGTGGCGGGAAGCGCATCCAGCACCCTCGCCCCCACCTGCTCCAAGGCCGCACGGCGCGAGGCGTTGCGACTTTCCGTATAGACCCATATCTCACCCTGGCCATCGAAGATGGACAGCTCCGGCGTCAGGCGCAACGCGCGATCAAGGATCACCCGAACCGGCTGGCGCACCGGCCCGTCGATGCCCAGTTCCTCCGCCGCCAGGCGCAGGTTCAGGCGCGCGCCGTCCGCCAGCACGGTCTCGGCGCTGCTGAGGATGGCGGAGGACCGCGCCCGCCAAAACTGCACGTCCCGCCGCGCCTCCGGCCCTGTGATCCACTGGCTGGCGCCGTTGGCCAGCGCGGTGCGGCCGTCCAGCGAGGCGCCCCACTTCAGCCGAACGAAGGGGCGGCCCGTCGTCATGCGCTGGATGAAGCCCTCGTTCAGCGCGCGCGCCTCGGCCTCCAGCACGCCGGTCTCGACCTTAATGTCCGCCGCGCGCAGCATGGCCTCCCCGCCGCCCGCCACGCGCGGGTTCGGGTCCCGCATGGCGGACACCACGCGCGCCACGCCGGCCTCGATCAGGGCGTTCGAGCAGGGGCCGGTGCGGCCATGGTGGCAGCAGGGTTCGAGGGTGACATAGGCCGTCGCACCCCTTGCCCCCCGCTCATCATGGGCGCCCGCCATGCGCAGGGCATGGATCTCGGCATGGGGCTCGCCCACGCGGGCATGGAAGCCCTCGCCGACGATCTCGCCATCGCGCACGATGACGCAGCCGACGCGGGGATTGGGATGGGTGGTGCAGAGCCCGCGCCGCGCCAGTTCCAGCGCGCGGGCCATGTAGTGAATGTCGTCAGCGTTCATGCCCGCAGCATCGCACAGTCAGGGCCCGTGAATAAATCGACTGCGCATCGTCGTCATTGCGAGCGGTCTTGCCCTTGGCCACGAGGCCGAAGGCCGTGGTGGGAGGCCATCCATGATCCGCCCCCCCCTGGATCGCCACGGCCTTCGGCCTCGCGATGACGAGGCGGGCACGGGGGGGCGCATGATGTCCTCTCAGCCCGGCTTGCCATCCACGCGCGGCCGCCAGAGCATCGGGGCGTACACGGCAAGAAAGACGACGAAGGCCAGCGTCCAGGCCAGCGCGGACAGCGGCATGGCCCAGGCCATCGAGGACGGCCAGACCAGCGGCGCGATCACGCGCAGCAGGGCCCCGAGCGCCAAAAGCAGGAAGGCGGCCAGGGTGCCCCTTGGCGCGGGATAGACCACCCGCCCGCTGTGCCCCAGGCTGACGCGCGCCATCATGCCGAGCGTCGCAAGGCCCAGCGCCCCGGCCAGCAGGGCATGACGCGCCAGCCCCAGCGGGTCGCCGAAGGCCTTGAGCGCCAGCCCGAAGGCCAGCCACACGCCCGCCAGCCAGAGCATCCACAGCAGCGGCTCGCGCCACAGGCCGGGCGCATGCCAGCGCCACAGCACCCAGGCCACAAGCAGGGCCAGCGCCCCCGCCAGCGCTGAAACTGCGAAGGATGCGCCCGACAGCTCGACCACGACCAGCAGGCTATAGAGCACCGCGCCCGTGCGGTAGACGCCCACCGGCACGCGCGCGGTGACCGGCAGGTTCAGGCGCTTCTCGATGAAGAACGGCGCGACGCGCACACCCATGACCAGCAGCACGCCGATCGCCGCCCCCTCCCCGAGGGCCAGACCGTAGCCATGCCCCCCGGGCCAGAACCCGAGCGCCGCCAGCCACCAGGCGAGGTTGCCCACCGTCAGGGCCAGCAGCAGCGGCGGGAAGATCCACAGGTTGGCCGGATTGCGCCAGAGGGTGCGCGCCAGCACGGCGGTCAGCAGCAGGTCAAAGCCCAGGTCCGCCGCCATCAGCCAGGGCAACCCGGCCTCCGGCATGAAGGGCAGCCCCAGACGCGGTACGGCCCAGAGCAGGGCCATGCCCGCAAGCCACCCGCCCTGCGGCGTGCGCACCCCCGTCCAGTTGCGCGAGGCGGTCAGCAGGAAGCCCGCGATGACCGCAACGGCGTAGCCGAACAGCATCTCGTGGCCATGCCAGGCGACGCTGGGCGGAGACGAAAGGGCGGAGGAAAGGCCCAGGCCCCACAGGGCCATGGCCGCTGCCGCGAACAGGGCTGCAAGCAGAAAGAAGGGGCGGAAGCCCAGGTTGAACAGGGCAAAGCCCCTGGGGGGCGGGGCATTACGGTCCTGGATCAGCATGTCCGTCCTCCGGGGTTATGGACCGCGCGGGTCTTGTTGCAGGCGCTCGATCAACTCGCGGAAGGCCGCCACGTCTTCAAAGCTACGGTAGACCGAAGCAAAGCGGATGTAGGCGACCTGATCGAGTTTGCGCAAGGCATCCATGACCATCTCGCCCAGCTCGCGGGCCTCGACCTCACGCTCGCCACGCTTCATCAGCTCGCGCTCGATGTGGGCGACCGCCTCCTCGACCCGCTCGGTCGGCACCGGGCGCTTTTCCAGCGCCCGCAGCATGCCGCGCCGCAGCTTGTCCTGGGTGAACAGCTCGCGCGTGCCGTCGCGCTTGATGATGCGCGGCAGTTGCAGATCGGCCGATTCGAAGGTGGTGAAGCGCTCGCCGCAGGCGGGGCACTCCCGCCGGCGGCGCACCTGCGCGCCATCCTGCGTCAGGCGGGAGTCCGCCACGCGGGTGTCTTCAGCGCCGCAGAAGGGGCATTTCATCGCTCGGGATCTCTGGACTGTAGGAGCGGACCTTGCAGGCGGGAGTGCCCCGCCTGCAAGGTGTCTTCAGCGCCGCAGAAGGGGCATTTCATCGCTCGGGATCTCTGGACTGTAGGAGCGGACCTTGGGCCGCGATTCCTGCGTCCGGGGAATCTATCGCGGCCCAAGGTCCGCTCCTACAAGGTGGCTCAGGCGTAGACCGGCAGGCGCTTGCAGACCGCCAGCACCTTGCCCTTCACCGCCTCGACAGTCGCGGCATCGCCCTTGACGTCGATCACATCGCACATCCAGCCTGCCAGGTCCACGCACTCGG
>SDAY01000140.1 GCA_006212015.1 Halothiobacillaceae bacterium | reverse complement strand
TTGGGACGGTATCAAAGCGCCCCAAGGCTGGGAGCTGTCCGCCGCCGGAGTGTTCGAGGTGAGGCCCGGCAAGGATGGCGAGCCGGACAAGCGCGAAGCCATCGCCGGGCCGCTGTGGGTAGTGGGCTTGACCACCGGCACGGCAGGCGATTGGGGCCGCCTACTGGCCTTCACCGACCACGACGGATGCTCCCGCCAGCTTGCCATCCCAGCCGCCCGTGTGCATGAAGACCCGGCCATCCTCGCCCGCGAACTGGCGAACATGGGCCTGCGTATCATCCCGGGTCGGGAGCGCCGCATGGTGGCCTATCTTGCCAGCTACGCACCCGAGAACCGCATCCCGAGCGCCCCGCGCCTTGGCTGGATGGATCGGCGGGATGGCGGCCTAGCCTTCGTGTTCCCCGACCGGGTGCTGATGGCTGGCGGGCATGAAACCGTGGTCTACCAGCCCGAGCGATACAGCCCGACCGCTGCCACGCTCCACGCTGGCGGCACGCTGGCGGACTGGCAGGCCATGGCCGCGCTGCTGGAGCCGTCCGACACCCTGCTGTTCGCCTTGTGCGCCGGATTGGCCGCGCCCTGGTTGCCGTTCGCTGACGGCGATTCATTCGTCCTTCACTTCTGGGGTACGACCACGCGCGGCAAGACCACGCTCGCCCAGGTTGCCGCCTCGCCTTGGGGATGCGCCGCCGATCCTGCCGACGCCCCCAGCCTCTCCTTCATCCGACGATGGAACGTGACGGGCAACGGCGCGGAAGGCCTGGCCGAAGCCTATTCGGACCTGCCCTTGCCGCTGGATGAACTGGGGGCCGGGCACCAGAAGCCCGAGCTGATCTATCAGCTTGCAGGCGGGCAGGGTAAGACCGCCATGTCGGCGGACAGGCAACTGAAAGCGCCCCGCGCATGGAGAACGATTGTAATCAGCACCGGCGAGCTGTCCATTCACGCCAAGCTGTCCGAGCACGGCACGGTGAAGGGAGGCATCACCCACCGCGCTATCGACGTTGAAGTGAGTGACATTGCCGAGCACGTCCAAGGCGACCAGTCCGACCGCGCGGCCTTCGTGCAAGGCATCAAGCGGGCGTGTGCGACCCATTACGGCGCGGCAGGCCCGGCCATGCTGCAAGCCATCATCCAGACCTACCCGACCGCCCAAGCCGCGCGCGCCGCCGTGCGTGACCACCTCGACAAGGCGACCGCCGAACTGATCCAGCCACACCATGCACCCGAGCAGGCCCGCGCCCTTCGGCGGTTCGCCCTGATCGCATGGGCCGGAGCGTTCGCCTCCCGCGCCGGAGTCCTGCCGATCAAGCCGGGTCGTGTCTGGCAGGCCGTCAAGGCCATGGCTGGGCGGTGGGGCAGCAATGGCATGGGCACGGACGGCGACCGCATCCTGGAGGCCGTGCGGGGCTTCATCCTTCGACATGGGGCGCGGTTTCAGGACGTGAGTAGTGGTGTGGAGGTACGCGACCGCGCCGGGTTCCGGGACGTGACCGGGGGGCGCTGGATGTTCTCCAAAGATGCACTGATCGAGGCCGCGCCCGGTCATGACGTGGTGACGATTGCACGCGCCATCCGGGACGCCGGACACCTGTTCACCAATGACGCAAACCTGAATCCCAAGCTTGTGACGCCTGCCGGGCGCATCCGGGTTTACTGCGTACTGGATGGCCTGCTGTCCGACGATCCGACCAGCCAAGACCAAAAACAGCTAGGGCAGCTAGGGCATCTAGGGCAAGCCGCGCCAGATATAGGGTTTCAGCCCGCCCTACAAGGCCAAGAGGCATTAGGGCAGCTAGGGCATCGCGCCCTAGCGCCCTACCCGCAAGAAACCACTAGGGCAGGCGCAAACCCGCATTCTGACGGGCTTTGCCCTAGCGCCCTAGCTGCCCTAGCAGAAAACAGCGCTGCCAGCATTGAAACCGATTCGGAGGCTTTCTGATGAACGCCTTCGCCCTCGCCACCGACCTGACCGAGCGCGGCTTCGATCTGACCCGCACCCCCGATGGACGCCTGATCGTCCGGCCCGCCAGCCTGCTGACCGAGGGAGACCGGCAGGCCGTTGCCCAACACCGTGACGCCCTGTTGCGTCTGGTATCGAGCGATTACTCGGACATGACGGACGGCTGGCAGTTATGCCCGGCCCTGCCATCCCGCGCCGTCCACATCATCGGCGGACGCCTGACTGAATCCATCTGCTTTGCCTACCCAGCACACGCCGCCGCCTTTGTCGGAACTGCCACCCTATCGGAGACAACCCCATGAACGACCGCAACCTGTACGCCGCCGCCGATGCCCTGCGCGACCTGCTGATTCAGACCCATGACCGAGGCATTCGCATTGTCTTGAACGAAGAAACCGGCGCGGTAGGCATCAATCCGCCTGGATCGCTGACCGAAACCGAGCGCCACACCCTGCGCCTCCACCTCCCGGAGCTTGTCGCGTTGCTGCGCGGCTTCATGTGGGATCGGCGCATCGCTCGACTGACGGCGCGCTACCGCCTGACCAATGGCCGATCTTGGCTGTGCGTCTCGAAGGAGGCGACCGCCGCCTTGCTCGACCGCTTCGAGGCGAAGCATGGCCCGTTGAGCCTCGACCTTGCCGACGAACTTCACAAGTCCTTGGAGGTTGCCTCTCCCGAGTACCTCATCAAGACCGGGCGGGACGTGGCCCATGACCTTGTAAAACGCCTGGAGCAGGAGCGAGCCGACCAGTCCGCCCGCGTGCGCAGTGGCATGACCCGCCTGCTTGGCATCCATGAACGCGGCTTCGAGCGCCACATGGCCACCGATCTGGACACGACCGATCCGGCCCTGCTGGCGATGCTGGCGGACCTCGAACCGCCCGCCAGCTTCTGACCGAACACCCCAGACCGAGACCTAGACCGAGAACGCCACCCCCTTAATCTGGAGACCAGAAATGATCCTGACCGCATCCTCATCATCGTTTGAATCCGCGCCGTCCGGCGTCCACCCTGCGCGCCTCTACCGCATCGTTGACATGGGAACCCAGACCAGCGAATACCAAGGCCAGACCAAGCACCAGCGCAAGCTCTCCCTCTCGTTCGAGCTTTTGGGCGATGAGCGCATGGCCGACAGCAAGCCGTTCACGATCAGCCGCCGATTCACAGCCAGCCTGTCCGACAAGGCCGCGCTGCTGGCCTTCATCGTGCAATGGCGCGGCAAGGCCTTCACGGATGAAGATCTTGCCCGGGGCTTCGACCTCAAGCGCCTGCTGGGGCAAGCCTGCCTGTTGAACCTGACCGAGACCGAACGGGACGGCAAGCACTACACAAATATCGCAAGCATTTCGCCCTTGCCGAAGGGGATGCCCAAGCCGGACGGCGTGAACGACGTGCAACTGTTTGACTTGAACGTCCCCGATTGGGACGTGTTCGAGCAGCTGTCCGAGCGGATGCGGGAACAGATTGCATCCAGCCCGGAATATCAGGCGCTGCCCCTAACCAAGGCGACCACCGAAACACCGTTTGACGATGCGGAGGGCTTCTGACATGCGCCTGTACTTCGACATTGAAACCATTCCCAGCCAGCACACGGAGGCCCGCTCCATCGCCCGCGCTGGAGTGAAGCCGCCCGGCAATTACAAGAAGGCGGACAGCATCGCTGCATGGTGGGAGGAGCAAGGCGAACAGGCTGCGATGGATGCCTACCTCAAGGGGGCGCTGGATGCTGCCGAGGGCGAGATCGTCGCCTTCAGTTACGCCCTGGACGAACAGCCGCCCGTGGCCTATGTTCGCAGCCGGAACGAACCTGAGACCGACTTCCTGCGTGACGTGCTGGGCAAGCTGGCGGACGCTGTGGACGAACAACTGAATCGGTACGGTGACGCACGCTTCCCCGAATCGCCCTACCTGATCGCCCACAATGCCATGTTCGATCTGGGCTTTGTCCGTCGCCGCTGCATGGCGCTGGGCATCCAGCCACCGACGTGGTGGCCTTCACTGTTCGACCGCGATGGCCGGGACTATGGCGACACGATGACGGCATGGGCCGGGCCGCGCGAGAGGATCAGCCTCGACCGCCTGTGTCGGGCGCTGGGCATCCAAAGCCCTAAAGCCGAAGGGGTGAACGGTTCAGACGTGTTCGAGCTGTGGCAAGCCGAACGCTACGCTGATCTTGCGCGCTACAACATGCGCGACGTGCTCGCCACCCGCGCCTGCTGGCTGCGCATGACCTTTGAACAGGAGGCCGCTGCATGATCGCCGCCCGCATCTACCTTGTGACCGTGGGCGATGCGACCCACCTAGTCAAGGCGACCAGCCAAGCCCAAGCCATCCGCCGCATCGCCCGAGACCTGATGACCTGCCGACCGGCACACTCGCTGGAAGTGGCGGGCCTGATGATGGCCGGGGCGACCGTGCTGGATGCCGCCGATCCCGAACATGAGAGACAGGAGGCCGCTGCATGATCCTTGGCATTGATCCCGGCCTGACCGGGGCGCTCGCCATCCTCGACACACAAGGACGTGTGTCCCTGCTGGAGGACCTGCCGACCGTTCACCGGGGCAGCGGCAAGGTCAAGCGCGAACTCGACCCGGCAGGTCTGACCCACCTGCTACGACCTCACGCCCCAATGATCCGCCTCGCCCTGGTGGAGGCCGTCGCATCACGACCCGGGCAGGGTGTGGCGTCCGTCTTCTCGCTCGGGCACACCTTGGGCGTCATTCATGGCGTGCTGGCTGCGATGGGCATCCCGTGGCAACCCGTCACGCCTTCCACCTGGAAGAAGTCGGCAGGGCTGGGAACGGACAAGGAGGCCAGCCGGGCCATGGCCGCGCGTCTGTATCCGAGCATCCAGCTCCACCGGAAGGCTGACCACAACCTTGCCGAGGCGCTGCTGATCGCGCGGCATGGACTGGTCAAGAGCACGGCGCACTGACATGGCAAAGCGCCGGGGGGGGCCCCTAGCCGTTTTTACCTCTGCGGGTGCGCATACCCGCG
>SDAY01000139.1 GCA_006212015.1 Halothiobacillaceae bacterium | reverse complement strand
ACACGGCATGCACCCACAGGCGCGGGCGCTTGGGCAGGTCGGGGCCATGGCCGAGGCGCTCGCCCCAGCGCTCGCGGTAGGCCGGGTTGTCGCGCCCCTTCAGCCACAGGCGGGCGAAGGCGAGGGGGGCGAGGGCGCTCAACAGGCCGGTGTAGGCGCCCTTGAGCGGGTTCATCGATCTATCCCTCCCCCATGCATGGGAGAGGCGAGGAGGGGAATGGCGGCCAGCAGGCGGGTGCTCACGCCCTCGGCGTCGAGCCCGTCTTGCGGGGTGAGGCTGTCGATGGGTGGGGCGTTCGTGCCCGCGCGCACGCCGGTCAGCGAGGGGGTCGTGGCGGGGAAAAGGGCCAGGCCGGGCCGCCCCAGCGCGGCGGCGATGTGCATCAGCCCGGTATCCACGCCCAGCACGGCCTCGGCGCGGGCGAGGATCAGCGCCAGCGCATCCAGCCCCAGGCGCGGCAGCATGCGCGCGCCGGGCACGGCCTCGGCGATGCGGCGGGCGCGGGCCTCCTCGCGCGCATTCCCCCAGGGCAGGACGAGCGCCAGACCGTGTTGGGCCAGCGTTCGTCCTGCCGCGTTCCAGTGTTCCTCCGGCCATTCCTTGTCCGCCCGGCTGGTGCCGTGCAGGGCGACGATGTAGCGCACGGGCAGCGGGGCTTGTGCGAATGAATTCGCACCCACGGCGGGCGGCAGGCGGTCGGGCAGGCTGGCAAGGCCATAATCCAGCGGCAGGTCATCCATGGAATAGCCTAGCGCGGCGGCTAGCAGGCGGCGATTGCGCTCGATGGCATGCAGCTCCATCGGCACACGGGCGCGGTGCGGGTAGGTCAGCGCGGCCAGCGGCTCGCGGATGGAGTGGAGGTCATACCCCCAGAGCGGCCCGCGCGCCCAGCGGGCGAGCAGGGCGCTCTTCAACAGGCCCTGGCTGTCGATCACAGCGTCGTAAGTTCGGGTGTGGATGGCCGCCCGCGCCTTGCCGATCTCCCGCCACGTTTCCGCCTTGCCAAGGCTCCTGCGCCAGCGACGGATGGCGACGGGGATGATGTTTTCCACCGCAGGGTGCCAGGCAGGCACGGCGGCGAAGCCCTCCTCAGCCACCCAGTCGGCGCGTAGGCCAGGGATGGCTTGGGCCGCATCGGTCAGGGCCGGGAGCATGTGCACCAAGTCGCCGAGCGAGGATGTCTTGATGATCAGGATGCGCATCAGCGATTCCCCGGGGCCAGTTCGAGGTAGAGCTTTTCGTATTGCCGTGCGATCTCCGCCCAGTCGTAGCGTGCCGCAACCGCGCGGCCCGCGTCGGCGAGCGCCGCGCGGCGCTCCGCATCGTCAAGCAGCCCTCGCAGGGCCTGGCCCAGCTCATCCGCCGAGGTCGGATCGTCGAGCAGCACGGCCTCGTCGTCCGTCAGCGCGGCGGACAGGCCGCAGTACGGCGCGCGACTGACAATGACCGGCAGGCCGTGCGCCATCGCTTCCAGCGCCACCATGCCGAAGCTGTCCTCGCGCGTCGGGTGGACCAGCAGGTCGGCGGCGGCATAGACCGGGTTCATGTCCTTCTGGCGACCGAGGAAATGGACGCGCTCCGCCAAGCCCAGACTGCGACAACGTACTTGATAGTCCGCAATTTGCGCGCTGTCACCAACCACTATGAGATGCGCAGGCTTTACTTGTAGGTGCGAATTCATTCGCACATCAGCCTCAGCGAACGCTTCTTGTGCGAATGAATTCGCACCTACACCTTCTCCCGCGAGGAGGGAGCGATACAACGCCGCCAACGCCTCTAGCAATGTATCTAACCCTTTGCGCCGATAATCATTCGCCACAAATAACAAAATAAAAGCATCCTGCGGCAGACCGAGCGCTTGCCTTGCCTCTTCCTTAGGCGGCACACACTCCGGCACGATCACGCCCGGCGGCACGACATGCAGGCAGGCGTGACTGGCCGGATAGCTTGCCGCCATTTCGTCACGCAAGGTCGCCGACACCACGCCAATGGCGCGTCCCGGACAGCGAAAACGTGCCGCCTCCAGACGCAAATAAGTCATCAAGCGCAAGCTGGTAACGATTTTCAGCCATTGCGCAACACGGCGAACAAGCCCACTGCCGGGCGGCAAAAGGTTTTGCCGCATCGGGCGTACATGCACCGTCTGCACCTGCCCCGCCCAGCCGTTTTCATGCGAATGCACAATGTCAAAACCCGTACGCGTCAGGCGGGCTGCTTCCCGCGCAAACAGCCACTGATTCATCCAGCGCGGTTTACGCATAGGCGGCAGGCGATAGTAAGTCATGCGCGCATCGTCATGCTCGATGGCCTGCGCAAACACATGCACCTCGTGCCGTGCTGCAAGCTGTTCGGCCACGGCCACGGCATAGCGCTCCGCCCCGCCACCATGCGTGGCGAAATTGCGCGTAATGATGGCAATCCGCAACGATCTCAATTCGGGCTTCAACGCAAACCCCGCTGGTCTTCGTAACGGGTCAAAAGCTTGAGCGCGAATTGCGGCAGCGTGGTCGCCTGCGCCACCAGCACGCGCGACAGGCTGAACATATCCCCATGAATCGCCGCCCGACCGCGCCGAACCGTCGTCGCGCTGTCATAGCCCGCTTCGCAAACCAGCTCCACATGCCGTGAGGTAAAGCGCCCATAGGGATAACAAAAATGCTGCACCGCCGCGCCGCTGGCCTCTTCCAGCTCCGCCTTGCAGCGCGTGATTTCCTCGCGTGCCGTATCGTCGTCAAGCGTGGTCAGGTCAAGATGATTGCGCGTGTGCGCACCAAGCTCCATCCCCGCCGCCACCCAGGCGCGCAGTTGCGCCGCATTCATCAAGGGCTTTTGCGGCACGCCCATGGCGGCATCCCAGTCGTTAAAGCCGCCTAGACGCTGGCTGACCGCGTAGCAGGTCGCGGAAAAACCAAGCTTTTGCAGTATCGGCGCGGCATTTTCCAGCGTATTCACATAGCCATCATCAAAGCTGATGCCCACCACTTTGCCGACCTTTTCGCCGCGAAGGAACGGCATTAACTCGCCCATAGCCAGGCCGCGATAACCCAAGAGTTTCAATAGCCTCATCTGCGCCGCAAAGCGCTTGGGCGCAACCACCATGCCGCGCATCGGCGTACCACGGGCGGGCGGGGTGTCGATTTGGTGGTACATCAGAATGGGGATGGGCATGGCGATCAGCGCTCTGGGCATTTGTCCGGCAGGCCGACATCGGCGGGGCGTCCGGCAAGATACCAGCCGAACACCTGCCCATAAACACGGGCGCGGGCGCGCTGGCGGGCGGACAGTGCGCCGCCCAGCATCAGCAACAGGCCATTCGACAGGGCGTTGGTCGCGGCCTTCAATAGCAGCAGCGAGAAGGCCAGCGGGTAGATTCCGGGGGCGGTCTTGGCGTAATAGAGCAGCTTCGAGCGCTGATACTCGATGCGCGCCAGGGCATTGTAGCGCTTGGCCGTGCCGCCTTGGGCGTGGACCGCGCGTGCGCCTGGCAGATGCCAGACCTGCCAGGCGCGCGCATGGGCGCGGTGACACCATTCGGTTTCTTCCAGAAAAAAGAAGAAATCGTCATCCAGCGGGCCGATGTCGCGCACGGCCTCCATGCGTACCGCGAACAGGGCGCCGATCAGGCTTTCCACTTCAAGCGGGGTCTCGCCCCGCGGGCGACCCTGATGGCGCACGGGATCAAGGCGGCGCAGGATGGACTTGGGGATGATCTCGGCATGCAGGCGCGGAAAGGGGGCGATGGCGTTCTGCAGTCTCCCGTCCTCGTGCAGCAGTCGCCCGCCGACGAAGGCGGCGCGAGGATGCCGGTCGAAATGCGCGGCCAGGGCCGCGAATGCGCCTGATTCGAGACGGGCGTCATTGTTGAACAGCAGGGCGAACTCGGTCTCGGTCTCGGCCAGTCCCCGGTTTACCGCGCGGGCGAATCCGGCGTTGCAGCCCATGCGGATGACGCGGCAGCCCGGGGCGGCCTGTTCCAGTCGGACGAGCGAGTCATCCCTGCTGCCATTGTCGATCACCACGATCCGCGCCGGGTCGAGCCCGCATTCCATCAGGGACCGCGCGCAGTCGGCCATCATCTCGCCGCCGTTGTAATTGACCACGACGACGGTGAAGCTCTGGGCGGCATTCATGGCTGATACATGCGCTTGAGTTGCTTGTAATAGGCGCTTTCCGCGCTGGAGACGGCCATGATGAAGCCCTCCGCGCCATCCATAAACCCGCGCTTGAGCAGATACACGCGGATGAAGGCCCACATGCCGTGCCCGATGGCCCCGCCCAGGCTGCCGCGCCTGCCCGCCTTCGCCATGCGCCCCGCGCCCGCCGTGGTGTAGCGGTTCATCTTGTCCATCATCTGCTCAAGGTCGCGGATGCTGTCGTGCTCCAGCGGTGTACACAGTCGTAGGGGTTTCCCTGTGAAAACGAGCCGTTCATGAACCGGATCATCGGAAAAATGTGCCGTTCCGCGCCTGAACAGGCGCGGGATAGGGTCCGGCCACCAGCCGCCATGCCGCATCGGGCGACCGAGGAAGGAGGACAGCCGGGGCAGGGCGTACACATCGGCCCTGGGAGCGGCAAGCGTGGCGCGAATCTCATCCGCCAGCGCCGGAGTGACGCGCTCGTCGGCGTCAATCGATAGCACCCAGTCGCCAGTGGCGAGATCGAGCGCGCGATTCTTCTGCGGCCCGAAGCCGGGCCAGTCCTCGGTGACGATCATCTTGTCGGTGAATTCGCGGGCAATCTCGACCGTGCCATCCGTGCTGCCCGAATCCACCACGATGATCTCGTCAGCCCAGGCCACGGCCTCCAGCGTGGCGCGCAGGCGCCCGGCCTCGTTGCGGGTGATCAGGATGACGGACAGTGTGGGCAAGCTCATTATGGTCTGTCTGGATGGGGGATGAAACGCGCCGGGTTGGTGTCCCATGTTCTTATGTCTTCGAGCGGGTAATCATTCAGCAAGCCATAAC
>SDAY01000031.1 GCA_006212015.1 Halothiobacillaceae bacterium | reverse complement strand
GAAGGATCGCGGCCCAAGGTCCGCTCCTACAGGGCAAGAAGGATCGCGGCCCAAGGTCCGCTCCTACAGGGCAAGATCAGAGTTCTTCGATGGTGAAGCTGCGGTTGGTGTACACGCAGGTTTCGGCGGCGATCGTGAGGGCTTCCTCGACGATCCTGCGCGCATCCAGTTCGGAATGCACCAGCAGCGCGCGCGCGGCGGACTGCGCATAGGCCCCGCCGGAGCCGATGGCGAGCAGGCCGTGCTCGGGCTCCAGCACGTCGCCGTTGCCGGAGATGGTCAGCATGGTGGTCTTGTCGGCCACGATCAGCATGGCCTCCAGCCGGCGCATGGCGCGGTCGGTGCGCCAGTCCTTGGCCAGCTCGACGGCGGCGCGGATGAGGTTGCCGCCGTGCTTGACCAGCTTGGCCTCGAAGCGCTCGAACAGGGTGAATGCGTCGGCGGTGCCGCCCGCGAACCCGGCGATCACGCTGCCGTCGTGCAGGCGGCGCACCTTGCGCGCATTGCCCTTGACGATGGTGGGGCCGAGCGAGACCTGGCCGTCGCCGCCGATGACGGTGCGGCCGTCGCGCTGGACGCAAAGGATGGTGGTGCCGTGGAATTGTTCCATGAGGTTCGGGGTCGGTGTGGGGATGGAGAATCTTACCATCGTCATGGCGGATGCCGGGCATCCTGCCCGTCACCCTTCGGGCCAGCGATCCCGCTGGCCCGCGTTTTTCCCGACAGGCTGATAGGCCCGCGGGGTCGTGGCCTTTCCCCTTCCCCGCGAGCGGGGAGGGGGTAAAACGGGGGCGGCGCTCCTACGCCTTGTTCCGCCTGGCCCTTGGATGCGCGGCGTCGTAGGCCTGGGCCAGGTGCTGGAAGTCGAGGTGGGTGTAGATCTGGGTGGTGGACAGGCTGCTGTGGCCGAGCAGTTCCTGCACCGCGCGCAGGTCGCCGCTGTTTTGCAGGAAATGGCTGGCGCAGGCGTGGCGCAGCATGTGCGGGTGCACCTTCCCGGCGAGGCCGTGCTTGCGCGCCAGCCGGGAAAGGCGGGCCTGCACGGTGCGCGGTGCAATGGGGGCGCCGCGTTGGCTGACGAACAGGGCGACCTCGCCCGGGGCGGCGTAGGCCGGGCGTTGCTTCAGCCAGGCGCGCACGGCGGCGAGGGCCTTGTCGCCGATGGGGACGATGCGGGTCTTCTGCCCCTTGCCCAGCACGCGGACCTCGCCGGAGCCGGGGTCAATGTCCGTGATGGCCAGCCCGCAGACCTCGGCCAGGCGCAGTCCGCTGCCGTACATCAGCTCCAGCATGGCCAGGTCGCGCGCCTCCAGCGGGTCGTCGGCGGGCTGGTCGAGCAGGTGATGCAGGGGCTCGGGTTCGAGGGTGCCGGGCAGGTGACGGGTGGCGCGCGGCAGCTTCAGGCCCGCGCCGGGGTCATGTCCGACCAAGCCCTGCTGGCGCAGGAAGCGGAACAGGGCACGCACGGCGGCGAGGCGGCGGGCGAGGGTGCGCGGCGAGAGTCCCTCGCCATGCCGCCGGGCGAGCCAGCCGCGCAGGTGATGGGGCTGGGCCTCGGTCCAGTCGCCCAGGCCTTCGGCGGCGAGATGGCCCCAGGCATCGGCCAGGTCGCGCGCGTAGGCGGCGCGGGTGTGGGGCGAGGCGTTGCGCGCATCGAGCGTGGCGAGGAAGGCGTCAAGCTGGGGGGGAGGGGTCATGGTTCGGGGGCGGGACGCCGCTGCGAGTGGGGCGGGTTCATTCGGCCTCGATGCGCAAAATGGATGCGACATGGCCGAATACATCCGGCCCTACAAACGGCTTCATGCCGGGTACGCCCGCTCCAGCGCCGCGCTGACCAGCGCACCGATCTGTTCGAGGAACAGGGTGCCCATGTCCGGGCGGAAGCCTTGCGGTTCGCGCTTGACCAGCAGCATGGCTCCGCGAAAGCATTCGCCGCGCAGCGGGATGGCCGCCATGGAGGCGGTTTCCGGCAGGCCGTGGTGAAGCAGGAGTTCTCGCCATGCCTCGCGGGTGCGAAGGATGCGCGCATCCTTCAGCTCGAACAGTCCGGCCCAGGCGGCGCCTTGCGGCGGCAGGATGCACGGGGCGCTGAGGGGGTGCCCTTCCTCAAGGGCGATCAGCGCGCCCTCCAGGTCGAAGTCCGTGCACAGGCGGACGCGGGCGGCCTCCAGCACTTCGCAGGGACCGGCTGCGGCGATCAGCGCCAGGGCTAGATGGTGCATGCGGGCGGCCAGGCCCTCGTTGGTCTCCGCGTGGGTTTGCAGGTCGCGCAGGGTGCGCTCCAGCGTGCCGACCCGCTCGCGCAGCAGGGCCGCCTGGCGCTCGACCAGCGAGATGGCGCCCGGCGCGCTGTGCGGCAGGTGCATCCCCGGCAGCAGGGCCTCGTGCCCGACGAAGAAGTCCGGATGTTCGGCCAGATAGGTCGCGACCTGCCCGGCGGACAGGCGCGGTGCGGCTTCTTCGCTCATGGCTCGATGGTCCCCTCGAAGACCCGGGTGGCCGGGCCGGTCATCATGACGTGACGGCCCTCGCCCTGCCAGTGCACCGTCAGGCGCCCGCCGGGCAGGTCCACCTTGACCGTGTCGACCAGCCAGCCATGCAGGCGGCCGGCCACCACGGCGGCACAGGCGCCCGTGCCGCAGGCCAGGGTCTCGCCCGCGCCGCGCTCGTACACGCGCAGGCGGATGTGGTCGGGCGCGACGACCTGCATGAAGCCGACATTGACCCGATTGGGAAAGCGCGCGTGGGACTCGATGGCCGGGCCGAGGGCCTCGACCGGGGCGGTGTCCACGTCCTCCACCCGCAGTACGGCGTGCGGATTGCCCATCGACAAGGCGCTGATGACATGCATTTCATGCTGCACGACCAGCGGATAGGCCATATCGCGCCGTTCGGCGGCGAAGGGGATCTCCGCCGGTTCGAGCCGCGGCAGGCCCATGTCCACCGTCACCTCGCCGTCGTCCTCGATATGCAGCACGATGCGGCCGGAGGCTGTCATCACCGGGATGGCGGTCGCCGTGGTCAGGCCCTCGTCGCGCACGAAGCGGGCGAAGCAGCGCGCGCCGTTGCCGCATTGCTCCACCTCGCTGCCGTCGGCATTGAAGATGCGGTAGCGGAACAGGGTGTCGTCCGTGGGCGCGGGCTCGACGATCAGCAGCTGGTCGCAGCCGATGCCGAAGTGCCGGTCGGCCAGGCGGCGCACCTGCTCGGCGCTCAGGTCGAAGGACTGGCGCACGCCATCGAGCACGACGAAGTCGTTGCCGAGGCCGTGCATCTTCACGAAGCGGAGCTGCATGCGCTTGCCTTGTATTGCGAGGGGTCGGGCCATTATAGCCGCGTGGCGGGGGTGTTCCCCGCCGGTGCGAGCAGATCGTCCAGCGGCCTGGGCGGGCTGATGCCATAGCCCTGGGCGTAGTCGACGCCCATCTCGCGCAGGATGCGCTCGATGGCGGCGTTTTCCACGAATTCCGCCACGGTCTTCAGGCCGAGGGTGCGGCCGACCTGGTGGATGGCCTGCACGAAGGCGCGGTCGCGCGAATCGCTCTCGATGTCGCGCACGAACACCCCGTCGATCTTCAGGTAGTCGACCGGCAGGGCCTTGAGATAGGCGAACGAGGACAGGCCCGAGCCGAAGTCGTCCAGGGCGAAGGTGCAGCCGCTCGCCTTCATCCGATCGATGAAGGCGAGCGCCTTGTGCATGTTGCTGATGACGGCGGTTTCAGTGATCTCGAAGCAGATCAGCCCGGCAGGGAACTGGTAGCGTCGGATTGCCTCCTCCACAAAACTCATCATGCCTTCGTCGGTCAGTGAGTTGCCTGACAGGTTGATGCCTACATGCCTCAATGGGGGGGAGCCCGGGGTCGTCAGAGCAAGGTGAATGCGCGCCAGCGTGGCGCTGATCACCCACCGATCAAGGGCTTGCATGTGGTTGTAGCGCTCCGCCGCGCCAATGAAGAGGCCGGGGGCAATGATCTTGCCTTCGCGGCCGAGCATGCGCACCAGCACCTCTAGGTGCAGGCCATCGTCGCTGACAGGTAGGGGCAGGTGCTTGATCGGCTGGGCGTAGAGGACGAAGCGGTCTTCGCGCAGGGCCAGCTGGATCTGCGCGGCCATGCCGAGCTGTTCGACTCGCCGGGACGTGGCTTCATCCGCGAGCTTGTAGACATGCAGCCGGTTACGGCCCTCCTCCTTGGCGGCATAGCAGGCGATGTCTGCGGCGCGCAGGATGTCTTCGGCGGAGTCCCATTCCGGGCCGATGCTGACGATGCCGATGCTCACGCCCACGTTGAAGACGCGATCCTGCCAGTGGAAGCTGAAGTTCTGGATGCCTTCGCGCAGCTTGTTGGCGATCCATTCGGCCGCGTCCAGTGAGCAGTGCGGCAGCAGGCCGGCGAATTCATCCCCGCCAAGGCGCGCAATCATGTCGTCCCGACGCACGCTGCTGCGGAGGATATGCCCGATGTGCGTCAGCAGTTCATCGCCCGCATGGTGGCCGCAGGTGTCGTTGACGAGCTTGAACTGGTCCAGGTCCATGTACAGCAGGACATGCCGCTCATGGCCGAGCCTGGCGCCATCGAGCAGGGTCTTGAGGCGATCGCCGAAGGCAAGGCGGTTGGGGAGTCTGGTCAGCGGGTCATGCGTCGCCTGCCAGCTCATCTGCTCCAGCATGCGATGGGTTTTGCTGACATCGTGCAGGATCAACACCAGTCCATCCTCACCGGATTCGGCCTGGATGAGTGATACGTTCAATTCGATCTCCGCGTGGGACTTGATGTCTCCCCGGTGCAGCAGGCGCGCGGCGAATTCATGCAGGCCATCGTGGATCTGCGCATGGAGCCTATCGGCGTTGAGCGGATGCTTCATGTCATCGGTCGAAAACTGGGCGACCCGATCCAGCGGCTGGTCCATGGCCTCGGCCAGTGTCCAGCCGGTCAGGGCTTCGGCGGCGGGGTTGATGAACTCGACCTTGCCCGCGCTGTTGGTCACGATCACGCCGTCCGCCATCGACTTCAGCACGATGCCGAGGCGTTCCTTCTGTTCGCTCAGGCTATGTTCGAGTTCGATGCGGCGGGTGATGTCCGTGTGCGTGCCGACCATGCGGTAGGGTTCGCCCTGGGCGTCGCGAATCGCGAGGCCGCGGTCGAGAATCCAGAGCCAGCGCCCATCCTTGTGCCGCATCCGGTGAATGTTCTCGTAGGCGGGGGTTTCGCCCCGAATGTGTGCCTGGACGCCCGCGCTCGTGGTGGCTATGTCATCCGGGTGGACGCGACTCGACCACTCCTCCAGATCCGTGCCCACCTCCTCATCGCCGTAACCCAGCATGGCCTTCCAGCGCCGCGAGAAATAGACCTGGTTGGTTTTCAGGTTCCAGTCCCATAGCCCGTCATTGCTGCCGTGCATGGCCAGTTCCAGGCGTTCACGCGTCTCCTTCAGCAGCCGCTCGTCATCCTGTAGCCGCTCAAGCATGCCGTTCAGGCCAAGCATGAGCGAACCCAGTTCGTCCCCCCGGTGGACGGCGATACGTTGATCGAGAGCCCCTTCGCCGATCCGCGCAAACAGTTGCTGGACGCGCCGGAAGTCGCGGGTCAGGTCGCTGGCGATCATCAGCGCCAGCAGGGTGCCAAGGAGAATGGCGGCCAGGGTATAGAGCAGGCCGTGACGAGCGGCCTGGTTCATCGCGGCCGTCGTGCCGGATTGGTTCACCCCGATCCGGCCCCAGCCCATGATGGTGCCTCCCCGCACGATGGGGGCGACGGCATCGATCAGTGTCGGCGTGTCCTGGACGAGGCGGGGGACGGTCGAGGTATCGGCGATGATCGTGCGGCTGATCGAGTCATTCAGGTAAAGGCCAATCCTGTCAGGCTGGGAATGCGCGAGAACGCGCCCTTCACGATCCATGACGAGGGCAAACTCGATGCCCTCGGTTTCATCGAAGGGTTTGATCAGCTCCCCCAGTCCGGCCAGGTCACGCGAGAGGACCCATTCCTGACTTGAACGGGACAGCAGCATGGCGCTGGTGATGGCTTTTTGCTGGGTCTGCTTGATCAGCAGGTCGCGCTCTTGATCGGTGAGATCGAAAACGAAAATGGCCATCATCACCGCATGCACCAGGGCAATGCTGAGTGCAAGGCGGTAGCGCAGCGATGCGCGTAAGGGGCGTACAAGGCTTGAAAGTCGGATCATTCGGGCCATGCACCGAGTTGGGCCTGGTAGCGTTCGAGGAATTCGCGCACGGGCTGGTAGGTTTGCGTGTCGGCTGCATCGAAGCCTTGAAGCTCGGCGTGAGCCAGCAAGGCCTGACCATGGGGGGTGTCGGACAGCGCGACAAGATGACTGCGGATGCGCTCGACAAGCGCTGGGGACATATCGTCCCGCGCGATGAGTCCATTGTTGGGCAGGGACGGCGTTTCCCAGCGCACCTCCAGCTGACTGGCGAGGTCCGGGTGGTCCTTCTGGAAGTTGCGCCAGGGCGGCGGCCATGTCGAGCCGACGTCGCTCATGCCCAGCGCGACGTGCATGATGGCCGATTCCTGGGAGCCGACATAGCGGTTATCCACCTCCTGCAGTACGTTCACGCCGTGCTCCTGGATATGGAGGTGCTGCATCAGGCCGCCCGCCGTGGCGGTGGGCGATGGGTAGCTGATGGTCTTGCCGCGGAGATCCTCGATGCGCTTGAGTTTTTTGTCGTCCTTGCGGACCACGAAGATCCCGCGGAAGTCGTCGTCGCCTCTGACCTTGGCGAAGATGCTGTAGCCGTACTGGATGGCGGTCAGGGTCTGGTAGGGGTTGGGCAGGGCGAGTTCAAGCTGGCGGTTCTTCAGCTTGTTCTCGAAATCGGCGTAATCGCGCGATGCCTCGAGCCGTATCCTGATTTCCGGAATGGCCTGATCGAGATCCTCGATGATCGGCCCGAAGAGCGCGAAGAGCTTGGCTGGGTTGTGCAGCGGATGGACGCCCAGCGTGATGGTGGGACGTGAGCCTTCGGGCGGAGCGGGGCTGTAGCCGAGTGCCACCGGGGTGTCCTTGGGCGTATCGCATGCCGCCAGGAGCAAGGGAAGAAGAAGGAGCATCCACCGCCAGCGGGTCATGGGCGCATCCTTCGCAAGCATGTGACATGGCGGTTGATCATGCGTGCCTTTATAACCCGGTTGCCATGAATAGTCATGTGCAAGAAACACAGGTTTTTCAGGGGCGAGGAGGGGGGCATATGGTGGGCCCAGCAGGATTCGAACCTGCAACCAAGGGATTATGAGTCCCCTGCACTGACCGTTGTGCTATAGGCCCGGAAAGGGATAGGCCCGGGGTGGTCCGGGCCTGGGAGGATTACAGCTCGGCTTCGAGGAAGCTGCGCAGCAGCTCGGAGCGCGAGGGGTGGCGCAGCTTGCGCAGGGCCTTGGCCTCGATCTGGCGGATGCGTTCGCGGGTGACATCGAACTGCTTGCCGACTTCCTCGAGGGTGTGGTCGGTGTTCATGTCGATGCCGAAGCGCATGCGCAGCACCTTGGCCTCGCGCGGGGTGAGGCTGGCCATCACGTCGCGCACGGCCTCGGCAAGACCGGCGTTGGTGGCGGAATCCAGCGGGGAGATCACGCTGGTGTCCTCGATGAAGTCGCCCAGGTGGGAGTCTTCGTCGTCACCGATCGGGGTTTCCATGGAAATCGGTTCCTTGGCGATCTTCATCACCTTGCGAACCTTGTCCTCCGGCATGGCCATCCGCTCGGCCAGCTCCTCGGGGGTCGGGTCACGGCCCATCTCCTGCAGCATCTGGCGGGAGATGCGGTTGAGCTTGTTGATCGTCTCGATCATGTGCACCGGGATGCGGATGGTGCGGGCCTGGTCCGCGATGGAGCGGGTGATGGCCTGGCGGATCCACCAGGTGGCGTAGGTCGAGAACTTGTAGCCGCGACGGTATTCGAACTTGTCGACCGCCTTCATCAGGCCGATGTTGCCTTCCTGGATCAGGTCGAGGAACTGCAGGCCGCGGTTGGTGTACTTCTTGGCGATGGAGATCACCAGGCGCAGGTTGGCCTCGACCATGTCCTTCTTGGCCTTGCGCGCGCGGGCCTCGCCCATCGACATGCGGCGGTTGATCTCCTTGAGCTGGCGCACGCTTAAGGCGTGATCGCGCTCGACGTTGGCAAGGCGCCTCTGCAGGCGTTCGATCTCGCCACGCTGGCTCGCCAGCTGGGCGCCGAATTTCTTGTCGCTGACATGCTCGTCAAGCCATTCGGCGCGGGTTTCATTGCCGGGGAAGGCGTTGATGAAACGGTCGCGCGGCATGCCGCCCTTGTTGACGCACAGGGCCAGGATCTGGCGCTCGATCTGGCGAATGCGATCGAGCGTGTGGCGCAGGTTCTTGACCAGTCGCTCGGTCAGCAGCGGGTTGAGCTTGAGCTCGAGCAGGCGGGTTTCGATCTCTTCGAGAACATCCTCGCCGGCCAGGCGGCGGGCGTGCAGGTCGCGCAGGAACTGCATGTGCGCGCGCACGGCTTCAGGGTCGAGGCTGTTGTCCGGGGCTTCGTCGTCGTCAGTCGCGGTGTCATCGTCATCGTCGCCGTCGTCGTTACCGCCATCGTCGCTGTCGGCGGAAACCGCGACGGCTTCCGCTGCGGGCTCATCGACCGGCGCGAAGCCCACGACGATGTCGGCGAGGCGGGCCTCGCCGGCCTCGAAGCGGTCGAAGTCGGCGAGCAGTCCGGCAATGGCTTGCGGGTGGCTTGCGAGCGCGCTGAGCATCTCGCGCAGGCCGCTCTCGATGCGCTTGGCGATGACGATCTCGCCTTCGCGAGTCAGCAGCTCGACCGTGCCCATTTCGCGCATGTACATGCGGACAGGGTCGGTCGTGCGGCCCACGACATCGTCGACCGAGGAGGCGAGCGCGGCCGCGGCTTCCTCCGCCGCGTCCTCGTCGGTGGTGACGGCGTTGTCGGACAACGTGAGCTCGTCGGCATCAGGCGCGGTTTCGAACACCCGGATACCCATGTCGTTGATCATGCCGATGATGTCTTCCATCTGATCGGCCTCGACCACCCCTTCGGGCAGGGTGTCGTTGATCTCGGCATAGGTGAGATAGCCCTGCTCCTTGCCGCGGGCAATGAGTTCTTTAACGCTGGATTGCGGATCGTGGGACATGGTCGAGTGCGGGCCTCGGGTCAAATCAAACAAAAAATTATAACAAGTAAGGACAAACTATTCACGACTGAATTGGAGGGGTGTCAGCCGTAAAAGTTCCTGAGGCTCAGTGCGTGGATCCATCTACTTTCTCCCCTTGGTCAGGCGCAGATTTTGCAGGCGGATGAGCTCCGACCGCTCCGTGGCCTGAAGCTCCGACAAAGGGCGGTTGGTCAGGTCATGGAGACGTTTGCGGTTGTGCATGTCGCTTATGTGCTCAAGCATGGCGTGCCACATCGGTACGCGGATGGCCTCATCCTCGCTGTCGCGCGGGGGGCGCAGGCGGGTCAGCGCATCCAGGGCCTGAGCATGGGGACTGTCCCTGAAGCGTTCAAGGATCACGCCCATCGATACGGGACGCGCGCTCAGCAGGTGGAGCAACTGGCTGAGCAGCGGCAGGCCGGGCACGGGGGACTCGGCCCATTCGGGGGGGCATGGGCGGAGACCGGCAAGCTCCGGGTGGTGGAGAAGCAGCAGGATGGCCTGGCGCAGGACCGTGCTCCGCCCGGCCTCGGTGTTGGCCGGGGCAACCGTCGCGGGCGCACGGCGGGCCTCGCCCGCGCCTCGCGGCTCGTCCCGAAGGCGGTCCACGGGAACGCCGACGCGCCCCGCGAGTGCGTCGAGCACCAGATCCTTCAGCACCCCGTTCGGCATCCCCTGGATCATCGGCAGGGCAAGCGACTTGAGGCGAGCGCGGCTGGCGGGGCTGCCGTCGTCCTGGGCCTGCTTGGCCAGTTCGCCGAGCAGGAAGGCGTCGAAACTCAAGGCATCGCGGCTGATGCGGGCGCGGAAGGCCTCGGCGCCCTCCTTGCGCACCAGGCTGTCGGGGTCCTCGCCGTCAGGCAGGAACATGAAGCGGGCATCCAGGCCGTCGCGCAGCTGGGGCAGGGTGGACTCCAGCGCGCGCCAGGCGGCGCGGCGGCCGGCCTCGTCGCCGTCAAAGCAGAACACGACCTGGGCGGTGTGGCGGAACATCAGGTCCACCTGTTCGCGGGTGACGGCGGTGCCGAGGGTGGCGACCGCCTCGCGCAGGCCGTGCTGGGCCAGCATGACGACGTCCATGTAGCCCTCGACCACGATCAGGCGGTCCGGGCGACCGAGCGCCTTGCGGGCCTCGTACAGGCCGTACAGCTCGTGGCCCTTGTGGAACAGCGGGGTCTCCGGCGAGTTCAGGTACTTGGGCTTCTCGTCGCCCAGCACCCGCCCGCCGAAGGCGATGACGCGCCCGCGCCGGTCGCGGATCGGGAACATGATCCGCTCGCGGAAGCGGTCGTACAGTCCGCCGCGCTCGCCCTCGCTGAGCATGCCGGCGCGCTTGAGCTGATCGACCGTGGTGCTGTCGGCATGGAGCGCCGTCAGGAGCGTGTCGAAGCCTGCGGGGGCATGGCCCAGGCCGAAGGTGGCGGCGGTGTCGCCGCTCACGCCGCGGCGCTTGAGATAGTCGATGGCGACGGGCGTGCGCCTGAGCTGGGCCTGATAGAACCTGGCGCAGTCCTCGAGCACGGCGAAGAGGGGGGCGTGCGGGCTCTCCGTCGGCGCATCCCCGCCCTCGCGCGGGACCTCCAGTCCCATCTGCCCGGCCAGGGTCTCGACGGCCTCGACGAAATCCAGCCGTTCGAAGGCCATGAGGAAGCCCAGCGCCGTGCCATGCGCCCCGCAGCCGAAGCAGTGGTAGAACTGCTTGTCCGGGCTGACGAAGAAGGAGGGCGACTTCTCGTGGTGGAACGGGCAACAGGCCGCGTACTCGCGTCCCTTCTTCTTCAGCGGCACACGGCTGCCGATGACCTCGACAATGTCGGCGCGCGCGACCAGGTCATCAATGAAGTTTTGCGGGATGCGGGACATGCGGCCTGGTGCTTGATCGTATGACGTAGGAGTGTGGCTGGTGCCCGTAAAAAACAAGGCCCCGCATGAGCAGGGCCTTGGTCGTGGAGGCTTGCCTCAGGCGGCGGCGGCCAGCGTGTCGAGCAGCTGGCTCAGTTCGGCCGCCTTGGGTTTGATCAGCCAGAACTTGCCGATCCATGCCTCGAAACGGGCGAGGATGTCGCGCGCCCTCGGACTGCCGGTCTCGGCGACATGGGCCTGGAGGATGCCGCGCAGGTGCTGGCGGTGGGCCTCCATCTGCGACGGCACCAGGCGGTGGATGTCGATCAGCTCGTGGTTGTAGCGGTCGACGAAGGTGTTGTCCTCGTCCAGCACATAGGCGAAGCCGCCGGTCATGCCCGCGCCGAAGTTGACGCCGGTGCGGCCGAGGATGGTGACGATGCCGCCGGTCATGTACTCGCAGCCGTGGTCGCCGCAGCCCTCGATCACTGCGAAGGCGCCGGAGTTGCGCACGCCGAAGCGCTCGCCCGCCGTGCCGGCCGCGAACAGCCTGCCGCCGGTCGCGCCATACAGGCAGGTGTTGCCGATGATCGGGGTCTCATGGGTCGGCAGGTCGATGCCGCGCGGCTGGCGCAGGGTCAGCTTGCCGCCGGCCATGCCCTTGCCGACGTAGTCGTTGGCATCGCCCTCCAGATCCATGTGCAGGCCGCCCGCGTTCCACACGCCGAAGCTCTGGCCGATGGTGCCGGTGAGCTTGAGGGTGACGGGCGCCTCGTCCATGCCGAGGTTGCCGTGGCGGCGGGCGATCTCGCCGGAGAGGCGCGCGCCGATGGAGCGGTCGGTGTTGCGCACCTCGAAGCTGAACTCGCCGCCCGACTTGGACTCGATGGCGGGCAGCACGGCCTCGACCATGCGCTCGGCCAGCAGGCCCTTGTCGTACGGGGCGTTGCGCGGCATGGCGCAGCACAGCGGCTTGGTGTCGGCCAGGCCGCCGTCGGAGAGGATCGGGGAGAGGTCGAGCTTTTGCTGCTTGGGCGTGGTCCCCGGCAGGATCTCGAGCAGGTCGGTGCGGCCGATCAGGTCCTCCAGGCGCTTGAGGCCGAGGTGGGCCAGGTACTCGCGCACCTCCATGGCGATGAACCTGAAGTAGTTCATCACCTTCTCGACATCGCCCTTGAAGTGTTGCTGGCGCAGCACCTTGTTCTGGGTGGCGACGCCGGTGGCGCAGTTGTTCAGATGGCAGATGCGCAGGAACTTGCAGCCCATGGCGATCATCGGCCCGGTGCCGAAGCCGAAGCTCTCGGCGCCGAGGATGGCGGCCTTGATGACGTCCAGGCCGGTCTTCATGCCGCCGTCGGCCTGCAGGCGCACCTTGTCGCGCAGGTCGTTGGCGCGCAGGGTCTGGTGCGCCTCGGAGAGGCCCAGCTCGTAGGGGGAGCCTGCGTACTTGACCGAGCTCAGCGGCGAGGCGGCGGTGCCGCCGTCGTAGCCGGAAATGGTGATCAGGTCGGCATACGCCTTGGCCACGCCGGCGGCGATGGTGCCCACGCCCGGCTCGGCCACAAGCTTCACCGAGACCTGCGCCTGCGGATTGACCTGCTTGAGGTCGAAGATCAGCTGGGCGAGGTCCTCGATCGAGTAGATGTCGTGATGCGGCGGCGGGGAGATCAGCGCCACGCCCGGGCGCGCATAGCGCAGGCGAGCGATCATCTCGTTGACCTTGTCGCCCGGCAACTGGCCGCCCTCGCCGGGCTTGGCGCCCTGCGCGACCTTGATCTGCAGCACCTCGGCATTGACCAGGTAGTGCGGGGTGACGCCGAAGCGGCCGGAGGCGACCTGCTTGATCTTCGACATCTTGACGGTGCCGTAGCGCACCGGGTCTTCGCCGCCCTCGCCGGAGTTGGAGCGCGCGCCCAGGCGGTTCATGGCCTCGGCCAGGGTCTCGTGCGCCTCGGGGGAGAGGGCGCCCAGCGACATGCCGGCGGAGTCGAAGCGCTTGACCAGGGTCTCGACCGGCTCGACCTCGTCCAGGGGGACCGGCGTGGTGCCGGAACGCAGCCTGAACAGGTCGCGCAGGGTGGCAATGGGGCGCTCGTCCACATGCCTGGCGTACAGCTTCCAGGTCTCGTAGCTGCCCGTGTTGACCGCCTGCTGCAGGGTCTGCACGACGTCCGGGTTGTAGGCGTGGTACTCGCCGCCGTGGATGTACTTGAGCAGGCCACCCTGGCGCGGCAGCTTGCGCTTGTTCCAGGCCTCGGCGGCGAGGCTGGCCTGGTCGGCCTGCAGCTCCTCGAAGCCCGCGCCCTTGAGGCGGCTGGTGGTGGCCTTGAAGCACAGCTCCACCACGTCGTCGGCCAGGCCGATGATCTCGAACAGCTGGGAGCCGCGGTAGCTCGCGACGGTGGAGATGCCCATCTTGGAGAGGATCTTCATCAGGCCCTTGTCGATGCCCTTGACGAAGTTGGCCGCAAGCTTGGCGGAGGTCATGCCCGCCTTCATCTCGCCGATGCGCTGCATGCCCGCGATGCTCTCAAAGGCGAGGTACGGGAACACGGCGGTGGCGCCGTAGCCGATCAGGCAGGCGAAGTGGTGCGGGTCGCGCGCGGTGCCGGTCTCGACGATGAGGTTGGCGTCGCAGCGCAGGCCCTCGGCGATCAGGCGGTGATGCACGGCGCCGGTGGCGAGCAGGGCGTGGACCGGCAGCTGGCCGCGCGCGATGGCGCGGTCGGACAGCACGATGACGACCTTGCCGGCCTTGACTGCGGCGATGGCCTCGTCGCAGATGGCGAGGATGGCCTGCTCCAGCGTCAGGCCCTCGTCGCGGTTCAGGCCGATGACGGCGTGGGCGAAGGCTGCATCATCCACGGCCAGCAGGGCCTGGAACTTGCCTTCGGTCAGGACCGGGGACTCCAGCAGCAGGCGGTGCGCGTGCTCGGGGGTTTCCTCGAACAGGTTGCGCTCCTTGCCGATGCTGGTTTCCAGCGACATGACGATGGCCTCGCGCAGCGGGTCGATCGGCGGGTTGGTGACCTGGGCGAACTGCTGGCGGAAGTAGTCGTACGGCGAGCGCTCCATCCGCGAGAGCACCGCCATCGGGGTGTCGTCGCCCATGGAGCCGATGGCCTCCTGGCCGGCCTCGGCCAGCACGCGCAGCACCTGGTCACGCTCCTCGAAGCTGACCTGGTACATCTTCTCGAAGGTGGCGAGGGTGTCGTCGTCCATCGGCTGGGCGGACAGCAGGTCCGCGTCCAGCGCGGACTGCAGGCGACGCGCGTGCTGCTTGAGCCACTGGCCATACGGCTGGCGGCCCTTGAGCATGGCGTCCACGTCTTCCGGCATCATCAGCTCGCCGGTGGAGGTGTCCACCGCGACGATCTGGCCCGGCTTGACCCGGCCCTTGCGCAGCACGTCCTCGGGCTGGTAGTCCCACACGCCGATCTCGGAGGCGAGGGTGATGTGGCGATCCTTGGTGATCACCCAGCGGGCCGGGCGCAGGCCGTTGCGGTCCATGCCGCAGGCGACGAAGCGGCCGTCGGTCATCACGATGCCGGCCGGGCCGTCCCACGGCTCCATGTGCATGGAGTGATATTCGTAGAAGGCGCGCAGATCCGGATCCATGTGCTCGACGTTCTGCCAGGCCGGCGGGACGATCAGGCGCATGGCGCGCATCATCTCGATGCCGCCCGCGATCATCGCCTCAAGCATGTTGTCCATGCTCATGGAGTCGGAGCCGGTCTCGGTGACCAGCGGGCGCACGTCTTCCATGTTCGGGATCAGCGGGGTCTCGAACGTGTAGGCGCGCGCGCGGGCCCAGTTGCGGTTGGCGCGGATCGTGTTGATCTCGCCGTTGTGCGCCAGATAGCGGAACGGCTGGGCCAGTCGCCACTCGGGGAAGGTGTTGGTGGAGAAGCGTTGGTGGAACACGCACTGGGAGGTGGTCAGGCGCGGATCCTGCAGGTCTGTGTAAAAGCGCGGCAGGTCCTCGGGCATCATCAGGCCCTTGTACGACAGCACCTGGCTGGACAGGGTCGGGATGTAGAAGGCCAGGTCGCCGGCGTCGATCCGCTTCTCGGTGCGGCGGCGGGCGATGTAGAGCTTGGTGTCGAACAGGCGCGCTTTCATGCCCGCCGGGGCGTTGACGAAGGCGTGCTCGATGAGCGGCAGCTTCTCCAGCGACAGGCGGCCCAGCTGGGACGGGTCGGTCGGCAGGACGCGCCAGCCGACGAACTCCAGGCCCTCGGCGGTCACTTCCTGTTGCAGGATCTCGCGCGCCCTGGCGGCCAGTGCCGCGTCCTGGTTCAGGAACACGATGCCCACGGCGTACAGCGCGTTGAGGCCGAAGCCCAGCCTGGCAGCCTCCTCGCGCATGAAGGCGTCGGGCTTCTTGAGCAGCAGGCCACAGCCGTCGCCGGACTTGCCGTCGGCGGAGATGCCGCCACGGTGGGTCATGCGCGCCAGCGACTCGATCGCGGTCTGCACCAGCCAGTGGCTGGGCTGGTCGTCCATCTGGGCGATCAGGCCGAAGCCGCAGTTGTCGCGTTCGAACTCGGGGGAATACAGGCCGTGGGTAAGCTGGTTGCTCATCGTAGGTGACATCCGACTCTACAGTGTGTTCCGGGGTCTTGCGCAGGCGCGGGAGGGCGCGCGGGGCGCGAAAGACATTCCGGCAAAAAGGGCGAATATGTTAGACGCCCCGGCCTTGCTGAACAAGACCGGGGCGCGTTCATTGCGGATCGATAAGCGACGGTCAGGGCATCATGATCTTGCGTATGTCATCCACGCGGCGCGGGTAGGGGGAGTTTGCGCGGGCCTTTTCCGGCAGGGCGCTTGCGGCCTTGGCCGCAGCGTCACGGCTCTCGTAAAGCCCGCAGGTCAGGGTGTGCAGGGTTTGCCCATCCCGCTTCTGGGTGAAGCTGTGGCAATCCTTGAGGCCATGATGTCGGATGAATGGGGCCATGTCCTTTACAGACTTCACGGACATGACCTGGATCACGTAACTCGTGCCAGGTTGCGATGCAAACCAGTTCCCAGGAGTTTTTGCAGGCTTGCCTGTTTCAGTCGCGGCGGGTTTGGCGCGAGGGGCGGTCTCGGATTTTGCAGGGGGCGTTGCAGGGGGCTTCGGCGGTTCCGTGAGGGTCATCAGCCTGTTTGCGTAAGCCTCCCCTGCGGCATGATGGGTCATGACTTTGGGCGCGGGCGCCCTGGTTTCTTCCGGCTGGGTGGGCTCGCCAAGGGGCGGGGCGGCAGGTGTCGGTGTGGCCGGAAGGGGCTCGTCCTTCAGCGGTTCCGTGACGACGGCCTCGCCGATGACGGGGAAGGGAGCGGTCGGCGCCGGCGCGGCTATTTCATGCCCTGTCTGTGGCGCCGGTGATTCGAACGCGGGCGTCCGGGAGGCCGTGGCCACGTCCGGCTTGGCGCTCTGGAGCGGAATGCTTACCCGTCGATCTTCGGGTGCTTCGGGCGCGTCGGGGCGCAACAGAAGGGCCATGGCGATGGCCAGGACGAGGGAAAGCGCCAGGCCCGCAATCAGCAAGGTGCGGCCGGGCAGGCCGCTGTGCTGGCCTTCAGGGTCGAATGCGCTGTCCATGCTTGCCCAGGCATGCTCGGCATCGGGCGCGGTGGTTTCCTCATGCATGGCATGGCTGCTGCCGCCACCAAGGTGCAGGGCATAAACCTGCCCCCCCTCGTTGAGGCATTCAAGCCCCTGCAACCGATGGGCCAGGGACGGGCCGCCCATGAGGACCAGTCGCACGCGCCCCCCCGTGGTGCTGTCCATGCGCTGCATGAAGGTGACGAGGTCCTCGAGTGCGCTGCGCGGCAGGCGCTCGACATCCTCGATCACGGCCACCGCCCGGCGTGGCTCGGGAATCAGTCCGGCCAGTCGCTGCTCGATGGCCCCGGAAGCCAATTCGTCAAAGTCGACCTCGATGCCCCAGGCCTTGGCCAGGTCTACGGCAACGTCTTCCGCAGTCAGCGCCATCTCCGGCCTGACATGGGCAAAATGGAGTCCGACCCGGCTTTCCTCCATCAGCATGCGGGCAAAGGCGGTCAGCTCCTGGGGGTCCGCGCTCATGATCGCGAAGAGTCGATCGCTGAACTTGAGCAGGTGGTTGATGAGCTCGACCCGCTCCATCAGCGGGTGACGGTCGTCCGTGGACGTCTGGGTGTCGGTATTCATGACCGTGCTACTCCGGATTGGGTGAATTCATCCAGGCAGGCCTGCAGATGCCGGGCATCAAAATCGCCGGTCACGACAGCCTCGCCCATACGCTTGAGCAGGACGAGGCGCAGCTTGCCATCCAGAACCTTCTTGTCGATGCCCATCAGGTGCTGGAAGGTCTCGCGGGTCATGGTCTCGGGGGCGTGCGTCGGCAGGCCGGCGCGCTCGATGATGGCGCGGGCGCGGGCCACGTCGTCCGCGCCGATCCAGCCTTCCATCTCGGACAGGCGCGCCGCCATGCACATGCCCGCGCCGACCGCCTCGCCATGCAGCCAGTGGCCGTAGCCCGAGGCGTTCTCGATGGCGTGGCCGAAGGTGTGGCCCAGGTTGAGGATGGCGCGCAGGCCGCCCTCGCGCTCGTCCTGGCTCACGACCTCGGCCTTGACCTCGCAGGAACGCCGGATGGCGTGGGCGAGGGCGGCCGGATCGCGGGCGCGCAGCAGGTCGACGTTCTTCTCGATCCAGCCCAGGAAGGGCTCATCGTAGATCAGGCCGTACTTGATGACCTCGGCAAGGCCCGCGGACAGTTCGCGGTCCGGCAGGGTGTTGAGCGTGTCGGTGTCGGCAATCACCGCCAGCGGCTGCCAGAAGGCGCCGATCATGTTCTTGCCGCCGGGGTGGTTGATGCCCGTCTTGCCGCCGACCGAGGAGTCCACCTGCGCGAGCAGGGTGGTCGGGATCTGGATGAAGTTCACGCCACGCTGGTAGCTCGCCGCCGCGAAGCCGGTGATGTCGCCGATCACCCCGCCGCCGAGCGCGATCAGGGTGGTGTTGCGGTCGAAACGGCCCTCGATCAGCGCGTCCCAGATCGTCTGCAGGCTCTCGATGGACTTGTAGGCCTCGCCATCCGGCAGCGTCACGGTCGCAACCTTCAGGCCCTCGAGCGCCTGGTCGAGGCGCGCGCGATACAGCGGGCCGACGGTGGCATTGGTCACCACCAGGGCGCTCTTGCCGGGGATGTGCTTGCGCAGCAGTTCGGGCTGGTCCAGCAGCCCCTGCCCGATGTAGATCGGGTAGCTGCGGTCGCCCAGGTCAACGTTCAGGGTGTGCATGTCGGAATCATCAGTCATAGATGTCTGCATTGTAGCAAGCTTGTCCCCCCTCCCCATGAATGGGGAGGGCCGGGGAGGGGATAAGGGGAAGGCATCACCCCCGCCCGTCCAGCCTCAACCCGCGCACGATCCGCTGCACCACCGTCTTTGGGCTCAGGCCATCGGTCTCCACCACCAGCTGCGCCGTCTGCCGATAGAGCGGTTCGCGGATGCCCATCAGCTCCTTGAGCTTGCCCCGCCGGTCGGGGGTCTGCAGCAGCGGGCGGTTGCGGTCATGCGCGGTGCGCTCCATCTGGTGATCGACCGAGGCATGCAGGTACACCACCTTGCCGCGCGAGCGCATGGCCTCGCGGTTCTCCGGTGCCAGGATCGCCCCGCCGCCGGTCGCAAGCACGATGCCGGACCCCTGGGTGAGGTCGTCGATGACGGCCTGCTCCCGCGCCCGGAAGCCCGCCTCGCCCTCCAGCTCGAAGATCAGCGGGATGGTCGCGCCCGTGCGCTCCTCGATGACCTTGTCGCTGTCGATGAAGGTCAGGCCCAGGGTGCGGGCGAGCAGTCGCCCGGACGTGGACTTGCCGGCCCCCATGGGGCCGATGAGGATGATGGTGGGTTTCATGATGAGGGCTTTATGCCAATGGCAGGCCCATAAAGCAAGAAGCCCCGCGCGGGGCGGGGCTTGGTCCGGGGCCAGAACGAATGTCAGGGCGCAAGCGTTTCGAATACATCCATCGTGTGTGTCGAGATGTTTCCATTAGGCGTGGTGACTTTGACAGTGATGACACCACTGCCTTCCTCGCCTTTGCCCTCGATGGTGAAGGTGTAATCGCCGTTGGCGACGGTGGTGTTGGGGACAGTTTGGCTTGATTCCCCCACGATCGTGCCATGCGTTGTGGAAACCTCGATCTTTGTGTTCGCAGGCATGACTTGACCAGTGATACGGCCAAGCACGGAAACGGTGAAGCTGGCCTTGTCTTTTGTTTCTGGAGTCGTCGTGCTGACAAGGGTCACGGTGCCGCTTACGTTATCGGTAATGTTGGCAAAGCTCTCGGCCATGACAATGTTGGCATGATTGAAGACATGGATGGATTGGGACGCATCGCAGCGCGTGCTGTCATCGCACAGCCACCCGTTGAACCACCCGTTGGCGGCATCCCAGCGACCGTTGTTGTTGAAGTCGCGGAAGTCTTCGCCGGGGTTATACGTGCCGTCTTCGTTGTCGTCCCGGAATGCTTCAGAGATATCCCCGGTAGCGAGGCTGAAACCGTCGGCAAAACCAAAGCGCCCATCACCGTCGTTCTCGGTATAACTCTCCTCGCCCACTGCATAGGCAAGGATGGTCACCCGGCCATTGGTCGGGCGAGGGGATTGGGATGTCCATTTGACGGAACAGGCACCCGTTGAAGTTGCACAGTTGCCTACGATGCTGCCGCCTTCGGTCGTAAACAGCACTTGCGTACCATCAGGGACAGGGTTGTTGTAACGATCAGCCAATCGGGCCGTGATATCGACCTCAGTGCCGTCAATGTCATAAGCCTCGGGGTTAAAGGTACTGACGGATAAAGAGAAACTGTCCTGATCGGGAACCGATGTGGTTGCCACCAGATTGATGGACTGGGTTGAAATGGTCGTGCCTTCGACGGTGGCAATCACCCACACGGAGGCATGCACCGAGCCGGAAACGACGGAAACCGTGATGGTTCCTTCTGCTCCGGTGATGCCAGAGACGGTGTCGAGATCATCCGGGTTGGTCGGGTTGGTGCAGCTGCTTGCCGAGGTGCAGACCTTCATGCCACCCGCTTCCGTGGAAAGCCGCACGGCAACGGACTTGCCCGCAACCGGGGTGCCCATAGCATCGACCACCTTGAAGGTGACCAGGCTGGTTTGCTTCAACCCGGCCTGACCCACGCCCTGTAGGGTGATGGTGGTGGGCGAGGCCTCGATAAACTCAATCGCCGCAGGGGCGGTCGTGGAAGTGCTGCCGCTCGGCAGCGGCGCTTCGAACAAGTCACCACCACCGCCCCCGCAGGCCGTGAGCAGCACAAGGGGGGGGTGCAAGGGCCAGGCTCGCAAGCGTTTGTCGCGTCCACTTCAGCATGATTTCGTTTGTCCTGTGGATTTCAGTGGTTCGGGTTGAT
>SDAY01000030.1 GCA_006212015.1 Halothiobacillaceae bacterium | reverse complement strand
GGCGGGGAGCTCAAGCGCATGCTTGAGCTGATCCTTGGCCGCCCGGTGCTGCATGTGCCGGGCAACGAGCGCCCCGTGCGCAGCCTCGGCCTGTGCAGCGGGGGCGCGCAGGGCTATATCGGCGAGGCGGCGGACGCTGGGCTGGATGCCTACCTGACCGGCGAGGTGTCCGAGCACACCGTGCATGTCGCCCGCGAGATGGGCATCCACTTCCATGCCTGCGGTCATCACGCCACCGAGCGCTTCGGCGTGCGGGCGCTGGGCGAGCATCTCGCCGAACGTTTCGGCATCGAGCATCGCTTCATCGATATTGATAACCCCGCCTAAACCGCGTTGATTGGGCGACCTATGCTCTCTCTAATCCGTCCATAAGAAATCCTGAATAGGCCTGAACCCCGGATGCCTTGTCATCCGGGGCCTGTTCGGTAATGCTTGGCAGGATTTTGACCATCGAGGTCACCGGTGCTGGGCGGTACATCGTGTCCATCATTCACGCCGGTCCATTCTGACTGACAGGAGAGATGCATGTCCGAGCAGGACGTTGATCTGCGCCGCCGCCGCTTTCTGACCGGCGCTGCCACCGTGGTGGGTGGCGCCGGCGTTGCCGCGGCCGTCGTGCCCTTCCTATCCTCGTTCCAGCCGAGCGCCAGGGCGCAGGCCGCAGGCGCACCCGTCGAGGTGGACATTACCAAGCTTGCTCCGGGCCAGATGATCACCGTCGCGTGGCGCGGCAAGCCGGTGTACGTCCTGCGTCGCAGCGAGGCCAACCTGGCCTCGCTGAAGGCGCTTGAGGGCCAACTGCGTGATCCGGCCTCCGGGGTGAAGGATCAGCAGCCGGACTATGCGCAAAATGAATTCCGTTCGCGCAAGCCGGAAATCTTCGTCGCGGTCGGCATCTGCACCCACCTCGGCTGCGCGCCGACCTTCCGTCCGGAAGTCGCGCCGGCGGACCTGGGCGCCGAGTGGAAGGGCGGCTTCTTCTGCCCCTGCCACGGTTCCCGTTTCGACCTGGCCGGTCGGGTCTACAAGGGCGTGCCCGCGCCGACCAACCTGGAAGTGCCGCCCTACGCCTTCCTTACGGACACCACCCTGCTGATCGGCAGCGACGGGGAGGGCAGGGCATGATGAACAGGCTCTTCCAGTGGTTCGACGCGCGCCTGCCCATTTCCAGCTTCGTGAATGCGCACCTGTCCCAGTACTACGTGCCGAAGAACTTCAACCTCTGGTATTTCTTCGGTTCGCTGGCGCTGATGGTGTTCGTCATCCAGATCGTCTCCGGCATCTGGCTGACCATGAACTACAAGCCGTCCGCCGCCGATGCCTTCGCCTCGGTCGAGTACATCATGCGCGATGTCGAGTGGGGCTGGCTGATCCGCTACATGCACTCCACCGGCGCCTCGGCGTTCTTCATCGTCGTCTACCTGCACATGCTGCGCGGGCTGATGTACGGCTCCTACAAGAATCCGCGCGAGCTGGTGTGGATCTTCGGCATGACGATCTACGTGGTGCTGATGGCCGAGGCCTTCATGGGCTACCTGCTGCCCTGGGGGCAGATGTCCTACTGGGGCGCGCAGGTCATCATCTCGCTGTTCGGCGCCATCCCGTTCATCGGCCCGGACCTCGCCCTGTGGATTCGCGGCGACTACGTGGTCGGCGACGCCACCCTCAACCGTTTCTTCGCCCTGCATGTGATCGCCATGCCGTTGATCCTGCTCTTCCTCATCGGCGGCCATGTCATGGCCCTGCACGAGGTGGGCTCGAACAACCCGGAAGGCGTCGAGATCAAGAAGCACAAGGACAGCACGGGTCGCCCGCTGGACGGCATCCCCTTCCATCCGTACTACACGGTGAAGGACCTGGTCGGCGTGGTCGTGTTCCTGTTCTTCTTCGCCATCGTGATGTTCTTTCTGCCGGAGATGGGCGGGTACTTCCTGGAGAAGCCGAACTTCATCCCGGCCAACCCGCTGCAGACCCCGGAACACATCGCCCCGGTGTGGTACTTCACCCCCTTCTACGCCATCCTGCGCGCGGTGCCGGACAAGTTCCTCGGCGTGATGGCGATGGGCGGCGCGATCTTCGTGCTGTTCCTGCTGCCTTGGCTTGACCGCAACCCGGTCAAGTCGATCCGCTACCGCTCGACCGCCTTCAAGGCCCTGCTGGCGATGTTCGTGGTGAGCTTCGTCGTGCTCGGCTGGCTCGGCATGCAGCCCGTCACCCCGCTCCTGACCCTGATGGCGCAGTTCTTCACCATCCTCTATTTCGGCTATTTCGCCGCCCTGTGGTGGATCAGCAAGAACGAGAAGACCCAGCCCGTGCCGGAGAGGATCAGCCGATGAAGCATGTCGCAGCTTTCAAGGCCATGCTGGCCGGTCTGTGCCTGATGCCGCTTGCCGCCATGGCGTCCGGTGGGCATGGCATGGCGCTTGACGATGCCCGGGTCGATCTTGGCGACAGGGCCGCGCTCCAGCGCGGTGCCCAGCTGTTCGTGGAGAACTGCCTGAGCTGTCACTCCGCCCAGTACATGCGCTACAACCGCATCGGCCAGGACCTCGGCTGGACCGACGAGGAGGTCAGGCAGCGCCTGATCAAGGGTGCCGCCAAGGTCGGCGAGACCATGTCTGGCGGCATGCCGGCCGACTATGCGAAGAACGCCTTTGGCGTCGTGCCGCCCGACCTGTCGCTGACGGCGCGTGCGCGGGGCGAGGACTGGCTGTACACCTATCTGCGCAGCTTCTACGCCGACCCCGCGCGCCCCATGGGCGCCAACAACCGGCTGTTCAAGGATGTGGGCATGCCCAATATCTTCTGGCGCGAGCAGGGGGTCGTCGTGCCCGTGGTGCACGAGGTCAGGCATGAGGGCGGGGCGACGGAACAGGTCGTGACCGGTCTCAAGCTCGAACAGCCGGGTTCCATGACCCCGGAGCAGTTCGACGGCATGATCCGCGATCTGGTCGGCTACATGGTCTACATGAGCGAGCCGGCCGTGCTCAAGCGCCAGGCGATCGGTCCGTGGGTGCTGGCCTTCCTGGCGCTGTTCTTCGTGATCATCTACCTGCTCAAGAAAGAGTACTGGCGCGACATCAAGTAAGCGCCAGCCGCTTCGCCAGGCGCACGCCCGGCCCGTCGGGCGTGTCCGATTCCGCCCAAGGGGGGTTCGGGTGTGCTAGAATCGCCGGGTTTTAACCCCCTTTGGAGAGGTCTTGCATGGCCACCAGCGCGAGCCGCCGCGGCGTCATGACGCTTTTTTCTCATCCCGAGTGCCCGGAAAGCCACCGCACGCGCATCGTGCTGGCCGAGAAAGAGCTGACCGCCGACATGGTCGAAGTCAATCCGGCCCACCCGCCCGAGGATTTCATTGATCTCAGCCCGTCCGGCACCTTGCCGACGCTGGTTGACCGCGACCTGGTCCTGACCAATGCGCGCGTGATCATGGAGTACCTGGATGAGCGTTTCCCTCATCCCCCGCTGATGCCGATCGACCCGGTCAGCCGCGCCAAGGTGCGCACCGCGCTCTACACCATCGAGCGCGAGTGGTATCCGCTGTTGCCGGAACTGGCCGAGGGCGGCAAGGGCGCGACCAAGGCGCGCAAGACTTTGCGCGAAGGGCTGCTGTCGATCATCCCTCTGTTTGCGGCCACGCCGTTCCTGATGAGCGATGAGTTCAGCCTGGCCGATGCGTCGCTGGCGCCCATCCTGTGGCGCCTGCCGGTCTACGGCATCGAACTGCCCGCGAACGCGAAGGCGTTGAACGATTACATGGAGCGCGTCTTCAATCGCGAGACCTTCCGCCAGAGCCTGTCGGACCTCGAGCTGGAAATGCGCTGATGACCTCCAGTCGCCCGTACCTTCTCCGTGCCCTCTACGAATGGATTGTGGACAATGACCATATTCCCTACATCGTGGTCGATGCGGGGCAAGCGGGTGTCGTCGTTCCTCTCGAACATGTCAAGGATGGCCAGATCGTCCTCAATATCGCGCCGGGGGCTGTTCAGGGCCTCAACCTTGGCAATGCCGAGGTTCGCTTCAGCGCCCGGTTTGGTGGGCGCGGCATGACCGTGGTGGCGCCGATCCAGGCCGTGCTCGCCATCTATGATCGCGAGACGGGGCAGGGCATGGGCTTCCCGCCCGAGACCATGCCGGGCGAGGTGCCCGAGGCTGGCTCCGGCGGCGCGCCCGTTGCCCTGGCGCCGGTCAGTGGTTCCGGGCATGAGCCTGAAGGGCCGCCGCCGCCGCGCCGGGGTTCGCATCTGCGGGTCGTCAAGTAAGACCCGCGTCGACACGACATCGCTCCCGCGGGGATGTTGCCACGGGCGGCCCTATCGCGGCGGGGGCGCCGCTCCTCCATGGAGGAGGCCCGCCCCCGGGCCGAATGACGCGCTTCAGCGAAGCCCTCTTGCTCCATGGGGCCTTGGGCGACTAGCCGCGCAAGGCTGCCAGCTTGAGATGGATCAACCCGGCGGTCAGGGCGTCGTGATAGGCATCGTGACGCCCGCCGGAAGGAAGGTCCAGGGCCTTGAGTATGGTGTCCAGTCGCAGGTCGGCAGGCCGGTGCGCCAGGCGCCCGAAGCGCCATGTGTAGTACTCGGTGGAAACCTCGATGCGCCGGTTGGGCAGGCGGATGCCCAGCCAGTCATGCACATGGCGATCGATCAGGTCCATGTCGAAGTCGATGTAATAGCCGACGACGGGACGCGGGCCGATAAACATCAGCAGTGCTTCAAGCGCCTGCTCGACCGGCAGGCCTTCGGCGACGTCGACATTGCGCAAGCCGTGGATGCGGATGCTTTCAGCGCCCACGACTTCCCTGGGGCGCACGGTCAGGCGCAGGGCCTCGCTGGTCAGCAGGCGGCCGTCGCGGATGCGGATGGCGCCGATGGAGAGGAGCTCGCCGGTCTTCGCCGACAGGCGGCTGGCCTCGCAGTCGATGCAGACGGCCTCGCCGGGCGGGGGCGGAGCGAACAGAAAGCGGAACCGCTCGTCACGCAGGCGACGCCGATACCACCCGCGAAGAAGGGCATTCATGAGCGTTGACTTGCGCCGCGTGGTTGAACTGGCTCAAATACTAGCAAGCTTCCTTGTTCCGAGTGCGTGGCTGCATGCCGCTGTTCAAACCCTATCCCCCGATGCCTGATCGACTTGCAGGGCAAGCGCACTGGTGGGCGACTCCCCAGGGCGCGTACCTTTGGAGGCATGAAAGCGCCTTGTCCGAGGCGTGGCTGGAGCGATGTTTCGGCTATCATGCCGCGCTTGCGGGTTCCTGTGCCTGCTTGTCGAAGGGGCTTCCGGGGCTGCGGATTCCGCACCAGTTCAGCCTGGGCATGCAGGCGGCCGATGTGCTGGCCCGGACGGATGCCCTGCCCTTGGCCGCGGAATCGGTCGACCTGGTCCTGCTTCATCATGTCCTCGAATATGCGGACGATCCGCACCAGGTCCTGCGCGAGGTTGACCGTGTCCTGGTGCCGGAGGGGCATATTCTGCTGATGACCTTCAATCCGCTCGGGGCATGGGGCATCAGAAGCCTGTTCAACCCCAAGCGCAGGGCGCCGTGGCATGGCCGTCGTCTGGGGCGCAAGCGCCTGCATGACTGGCTCGGCTTGCTCGGCTACGACATCGAGGCCGAAGGCTGGGCCGGGCATGGGAGCCTGTCGCAGAACCACCGGGGAGAAGGCGGCATGCTCGAACGCTGGGGGGCGCGTTTCTGGCCCGTGCTGGGGATGGCCCATGTCATGCTGGCGCGCAAGCGTGTCAGCCTGCCCGCCCCGATCCGCCATCGCTGGCGCCTGATGCCCGTGCTCGGTGTGCCGGAGCGGGCGTCCGCCCAAAACAGAATGGGAAAGATTGATGGGCGAGAGCTCTAGAACATTGTCGTCCGCACCATCCGCGCAGGATGAACTCCTGGTCCAGGCCTGGACCGACGGCGCCTGCAAGGGCAACCCCGGTCCCGGTGGCTGGGGCGTCGTCCTGCGCGCCATGGGCAAGGAGCGCCAGATGTGGGGCGGGGAAGCCCATACCACCAACAACCGGATGGAGCTGACCGCCGCGATCCAGGCGCTCGAGGCGCTCAAGCGGCCCTGCTTCGTCCACATGACGACCGATTCCCAGTACGTCCTCAAGGGCATCACCGAGTGGCTGCCGAACTGGAAGCGGCGTGGCTGGCGCACGGCGGGCAACCAGCCGGTCAAGAACGCCGACCTGTGGCAACGACTGGAGGCCAGCCTGGCCACCCACAAGGTGGAGTGGTTCTGGGTGCGCGGGCATGTGGGCCACCCTGAGAACGAGCTGGCGGACCAACTGGCCAACCGCGGGATTGAAGATCTATGAGACAGGTCATACTCGACACCGAAACCACCGGCCTGGAGCCGCGCGAGGGGCATCGCATCATCGAGATCGGCGCGGTCGAGATGCTCAATCGCTCGATCAGCGGGCGGGACTATCACCAGTACCTCAACCCGGATCGCGAGATCGATGACGAGGCGGTGCGCGTGCACGGCCTGACCCAGGACTTTCTTGCGGACAAGCCGGCGTTTGCCGATGTGGCGGACGCCTTCCTCGAGTTCGTGGCGGGCGCCCAGCTGATCATCCACAACGCGGCCTTCGACCTGGGCTTCATCAACCACGAACTGGCGCAACTCGGCCCCGCCTACGGGCGCATCGAGGATCATGTCAGCGGCGTGCTGGATACCCTCCATCTTGCCCGTCGCATGCACCCCGGCCAGCGCAACAGCCTGGATGCCCTGTGCAAGCGCTACAAGGTCGACAACAGCACCCGGGAACTGCACGGCGCGCTGCTGGACTCCCGCATCCTGGCGGACGTCTATCTGGCCATGACCGGCGGTCAGTCCAGCTTGGGACTGGATGCGCAGGATGGCGGCCTCGGCGACGGGAAGGCCCATGCGCCGCGCCCGCTCCCGGCGGATCGTCCGCGTCTCAAGGTGATGATGGCCTCGGCGGACGAACTGGCCGCGCATGAACAACGCATGGCGGCGGTGGCCAAGGCGGCGGGCGGGGAGGCCGTGTGGGGCAGGCTGGGCACGAATTGACGTAGGAGCGGGCTTGCGCCAGCTTCGCGTTAGACCTTGGGCCGCGATTTTCGGGCATCAACCGCGGCCCAAGGTCCGCGCCTGCAGGGGCTCAGCCCTTGGCGTTGTGGCGCATGATGCGGCCCTTCTCGCGTTCCCAGTCGCGATCCTTCTCGGTCGCGCGCTTGTCGAATTCCCGCTTGCCCTTGCCCAGCCCGATCTCGACCTTCACGCGCGGGCCCTTCCAGTACATCGCCAGCGGAATCAGGGCGTAGCCCTTGCGCTCCACGGCGCCGATCATCTCGGCGATCTCATGGCTGTGCAGCAGCAGCTTGCGGGTCGCCGTGGGGTCCGGCTTGACATGGGTGGAGGCCGACAGCAGTGGCGAGACCTGCGCGCCGAACAGGAAGGCCTCGCCGTTCTTGAGCAGCACGTAGCTGTCGGTGATCTGCACCTTGCCGGCGCGAATCGCCTTCATCTCCCAGCCCTGCAGCACGATGCCCGCCTCGAAGCGCTCTTCGATGAAGTAGTCGTGCTTCGCCTTCTTGTTGAGGGCGATGGTGGCGGAGCCTTGGGTGTCTTTCTTGTCTTTGGCCATGGGCGCGGCCCGTCTCATCGGGATGTTCAAGCGGAAGCAGGCATCTTACCATTAAGGCTTTGTGAATCCTTTCGTACAGGAGCATGTCGATGACCAGCGCCAAGCGCGTATCCGTCCATGGCCAGTGGTCGTCCCGCCTCGCGTATATCCTCGCGACCAGCGGGGCCGCCGTGGGCTTGGGCAGTATCTGGAAATTTCCCTACATCACGGGGCAGAACGGCGGCGGCGCATTCATCCTGGTCTATCTGCTCTGCATCGCCCTGGTCGCCACACCGATCATGATCGCCGAGACCATGCTCGGGCGGCGCGCCCGCCGGAACCCGGTGGAGGGCATGCGCGTGCTGGCCGCCGATGAGGGGGCGCGGACCGCCTGGGTCGGGCTGGGCATCCTGGGCGTCCTGGCAGGTTTCCTGATCCTCAGCTACTACACCGTCATCATGGGTTGGGCCATGGCCTACATCGTCCGCGCGGGTGCCGGGCTGTTCGCGGGCATGGATGGCGTGGCGGTCAAGGCGGTGTTCTCGGATCTCACCGGCGATCCCGAGCGGCTGCTGGCCTGGCACACGCTTGCGATGGTGGTCACCATGATCGTGGTCTCGCGCGGGGTGCGCGGCGGCATCGAGACCGCGACGCGCTGGATGATGCCTTTCCTGCTGATCACCATGCTGATCCTGGTGGGCTATGGCATGAACAGCGGACATTTCATGGAGGCCGTGCGCTTCCTGTTCGTGCCGGACTTTTCCGCGCTCACCATGACGGGGGTGGTCATCGCGCTCGGTCACGCCTTCTTCACCATGAGCATCGGCGTGGGCACCATCATGGCCTACGGCTCCTACATGCGGGGCGATGTGTCGATAGGCAGGGAGACCATGCTGGTGGTCGGCGCGGATACGGCCGTCTCCCTGCTGGCCGGGCTGATGATCTTCCCGATCGTGTTCGCCTACAGCCTGACCCCCACCGCAGGCCCCGGACTGGTGTTCGAGACCCTGCCCATCGCCTTCGGCAACATGCCTTTCGGCCTGCTGTTCGGCACCCTGTTTTTCGTGCTGTTGACCGTGGCGGCCTGGGCCTCGGCCATCTCGCTGATCGAGCCTGCGGTGGCGTGGCTGGTCGAGAACCACCGTTTCACCCGGGTTCAGGCCAGCGTCCTGCTCGGGGTGGCGGCCTGGCTGCTGGGGCTGGTGACCGTCTTCTCCTTCAATATCTGGTCCGACGTCAAGATCCTTGGCCTGTCGCCCTTCGGCGCGCTGGATTTCATGACCGCCAACATCATGCTGCCGATCACGGCCCTGCTCATTGCCGTGTTTGCCGTGTGGGTCATGCGCGGGACGTCGAGCCGGGACGAGCTCGGGATGAGCCCCTTCGGTTACACCCTGTGGAAGGTGCTGACCGGCATCCTCGCGCCCGTCGGCATCGTCCTCATTCTTGTCAGCGGCCTCGGAGGCGAGTGAAATGACCCTACTGCATAGAGAGGCCCTCGTGCCCTACACCCCCAACGAGATGTTCACCCTGGTGAGCGCGGTGGAGGATTACCATCAATTCCTGCCCTGGTGCAGTGACTCGAAACGGCTTGCGCAGGGCGAAGACGAGATCAAGGCCACGGTCACCATCAGCAAGGGGGCGTTGAAGAAGAGCTTCACCACCCGCAACCTGCTGCAGCAGGACAAGATGATCGAGATGCGGCTGCTGGACGGCCCGTTCAAGCACCTGCATGGCTTCTGGCGCTTCGAGCCGGTGGGCGAGGGCGGTTGCAAGATCAGTCTGGATCTCGAGTTCCAGTTCTCCAACAAGCTGATCGAACTGGCCATCGGCCCGGTGTTCACAGGGATCGCGGGCGAGCTGGTGCAGTCCTTTCACAAGCGCGCCGAGGACGTCTATGGGCGACGTATCTGACGTCCCGCCCATTCATGTCGAGGTGGCCTATGCCCTGCCGGACCGGCAGACCCTGCTGCCCCTGATCGTGCCGGAGGGCACCACGGCCGAGGAGGCCATACGGCGCTCGGGCATGCTCGAGCGGCATCCCGAGATCGACCTTGCCAGCAGCAAGATCGGCATCTTTTCCAAGCCGGTGCCGGCGACGCGTGAGTTGCGCGAGGGCGATCGGGTGGAAATCTACCGCCCGCTGATCGCCGACCCGAAGGCCGTGCGCAAGCAGCGTGCGGAGGAAGGCAAGCGGATGAAGAAGGGCGGGGGCGACGCCGCGTCCGAGGACTGAACCGGCGTCCCGTGCGGGACCCATCTGTTACGGCGCGGCGGCAGAGGGCGACGGCTCGATCCTGGTCAGACGGCCATTCTCGAAGAACAGGCTCACGCGCTTCTGTTCCGGTTCGCCCTTGCCGGCCTTCTTGTAATAGACATAGTCCCAACGATCATTGTGGAAAATATCCACCAGCATCGGGGAGCCGAGCAGGAAGCGAACCTCGTCCTGGGGCATGCCGATCCGCAGCTTGGCGACGTTCTCGTCGGACAGGATGTTGCCCTGATGGATATCCATCTGGTAGACCTGCAGGAAATCCGGCATCGAGCTCGATGCGCAGGCCGTCAGTACAAGCGGAAAGGCGAGGGCGATCATCAGGTGGCGTGCGTGGCGCATGGTAATCCGTAATCTGAACTTGGTTGAACTATTCGCGCTAAAATACACGCCCAAGCCGTTTGCATCCACTTCCGGAGCCCTGTCACGTGGAAACCCATGAACTGAAAAAGGCGGGCCTGAAGGTTACCCTTCCGCGCATCAAGATCCTCGAGGTGCTGGAGCAGAACGCCGACCAGCACCTCTCCGCCGAGGACATCTACCGCCTGTTGCTCGATCAGGGCGAGGAGATTGGCCTCGCGACCGTCTACCGCGTGCTGACCCAGTTCGAGAGCGCCGAGATCGTCACCCGCCACCAGTTCGAGGGCGGCAAGGCGGTGTTCGAGCTGGTCGCCAAGGGCAACCATGACCACATCGTCTGCGTGAAGACCGGCGTGGTGGAAGAATTCCACGACCCGGTGATCCAGGAGCGCATCAACAGGATCGCCGAAGAGCACGGCTTCGAGATCACCGACCACGCCCTCGTCATCTACGGCATCAAGCGCAACGTCTGATGCCCGCCATTTTGAGGGGATGTGTGCAGCCGCGGCCTTGCGTTTTGCCGGCTACATCCCTTGGGGATCTTCCCGGCGGTGGTCTTCCTGAAGCAGGCGTTCAAGCAGGTCATCCATGGCATTGCCGGATGAAGGCCTTGCCGGAATCCGGGGGGCGATGCGCGTTCCGGATTGCACGGCGTTCCATCCAGGTAATGAATTAGCCAGTCGCCCGTTCCAGCATTTCCTTCGCCAGGCCGCGCGTCTGCGCGGTGATTTCCACCCCGCCCATCATGCGGGCGAGTTCCTCGATGCGCGCGCCCTGATCGAGCGGGATCAGCTCGGTGCGCGTGCTCTCGGTGCTCTGTTCCTTGCGCACATGCAGGTGGTGCGTGCCTTGCGCCGCGACCTGCGGCAGGTGGGTCACGCACAGGACCTGGCGCTGGCTGGCAAGGCGGGCGAGCAGGCGGCCCACGACTTCGGCCACGCTGCCGCCGATGCCGGTGTCCACCTCGTCGAAGACCAGCGTGGCCACCTGCCCATGCACCGCCGTGGCGACCCGCAGGGCCAGGCTGATGCGCGACAGTTCGCCACCCGAGGCAACCTTGCCGAGCGGCTGCAATGGCTGGCCGGGGTTGGTCGTGACCCGCATTTCAATGCTGTCCAGGCCATGCGGCGTGAAGCCGGCGTCGGGTTCGAGCTGCACCGCAATGACAAACTTGGCGTGTGGCATGCCAAGCCCGCGGATCGATTCGGTCACGGTGCTGGACAGGCCTTGTGCCGATTGGACACGTGCCTTGGAGAGCGTGTCGGCCGCCGCGCGGTAATCCCCGGCCTGTTCGGCAAGGCGGGCTTCCAGCGCCTCCAGCGATTCGCCTTCGCCCTGAAGGGTGGCCAGCTCGTCGCTCAGTTGCCGATAGAGCGTGGGCAGCCCCTCCGGACGGACGCGGTGCTTGCGCGCGGCGTCATGGAGGGCGGTGATGCGGGCATCGGCCTCGGCCAGCCGCTCGGGGTCGAGGTCGAGGCCGCGGCTGTAGTCGCGTAGCTGGTCCACGCCTTCGCGCAGCAGGATCTCGGCCTGTTGCAGCAACTCCAGCGCGGGCTTGAGGGCTTCATCGGTGCGCTGGCCCTGTTCGATCTGGGTGAGCACCTGTGTCAGCCCACCGTGGAGGGTGTCGCCATCGCCTTCGTACAGCGCTTGCAGGCTTTGCTGGGTGAGCTCGATCAGTCTGCCCGCGTGGGTCAGCCGGCGGTGTTCGGCCTCCAGCGCGGGCCATTCGTCCGGTTCCAGCCTCAGGGCTTCAAGCTCGCTGACCTGGAATCGCAACAGTTCAAGGCGCTGGCTGCGCGTCTCGTCCGCTTCGCGCAGTGAGGCGAGTTTTTCGGCGATGGCCTTCCAGTCGCGATAGGCGCGGGCAACCCTGGCGAGCAGGCTGTCATGCCCGCCAAAGGCGTCCAGCAGTTCGCGCTGGGCGCCGGGCTTGAGCAGGTTCTGGTGTTCATGCTGGCCGTGGATGTCGACCAGCAGCCCGCCCAGTTCGCGCAGGGTGGCGAGGTTGACCGAACGACCGTTGATGAAGGCACGGCTGCCGCCCTCGCGCGAAATGACGCGCCGCAGAACGCACTCGCAGGATTCGTCGTCGAGCGCCTGATCGGCCAGAAGGCGGCGCGCCTCCGGGCTGGCCTCAAGCGTGAACAGGGCTTCCAGTTCGGCGCGGTCGGCGCCCGGCCGGATCGCCTCGGCCCCGGCCCGGTCGCCGAGCAGCAGGCCGAGGGCATCGACGAGGATGGACTTGCCCGCGCCGGTCTCGCCGGTCATCACGGTCAGCCCGCCGTCGAGCTCGAGCCGCACGGCGTCGATGATGGCGAAATTGCGAACATGGATATGACGAAGCATGGGTTAGCTCAAGCGCGACAAATTTGGGGCAGGATGCCCCAACGCAAACAGCGGTGTAAACCGCAGTTTGGCGGAGCTGGGGTCGGACATGCGCCGATCCCGAGCGAACCGATTTATTCCATGGATGGGATAAATCGGCATAAGTCAGGGGTGACCACCCCAGCGCAGTTTGGCGCGCAGGATGTGGAAGTAGTCGTAGTCCGAGGGGTGGATGAGCCGGGCCGGGTGCTCGGCTCGGGTGATCCGCAAGCGGTCGTCGGGCTCCATGTCGATCATGGTCTGCCCGTCGAAGCTCACCAGGCTGTTGGCGCGCGAGTTGTGCGTGGACATGATCTCGACCACCGATTCGGCCGGCACGACGATGGGCCGGTTGCTCAGGGTGTGCGGGCAGATCGGCGCGAGCACGATGGCCTCCAGCCCCGGCGTGAGGATGGGGCCACCGGCGGAGAGCGCATAGGCGGTCGAGCCGCTGGGCGTGCTGACGACCATGCCATCGGAACGCTGGGTCAGCAGGTACTTGCCGTCGATGTGCGTTTCGAACTCGATCATCCGCACAGCATCGCGCACCTTGTAGACGAGGTCGTTGAACACCACGCCCCGATACAGGGTCTTGCCTGCCCGGATGACTTCGCCGCTGAGCAGGAAGCGTCTTTCCGCGATGTATTCGCCCGCGAGGATGCGGTCCAGGCGGCTGGTCAGCTCATCGGGCGAGATGTCGACCAGAAAGCCCAGTCGTCCAAGGTTGATGCCGAGCACGGGCTTGTCGTGCGCGGCCATGCAGTGCGCGGCATTGATGAGGGTGCCGTCGCCGCCGACCGCGATGACGAGGTCGCTCTTCTCGCCCAGCTCATTGCGGTCGACACGGGGGGCGTCACGCAGGATGGCGAGGTCGGGCAGGGTGGCCTGGTCGAGCAGGATGCCAACGTCGCGTGCATGCAGATGACTGACCAGCGTTTCGAGAGCGCCATAAAGCCGATCATCCGAGGGCTTGGCGATGATGCCGACAGTGCGGAAGGCGAGGGTCATGCGGGCCTTGGTGTTCTAGTGTCTGCGTACGATAGCAAACCGCGGGCACGGGGAGAATCCGCGGGCCGCAATGTGGAACGCGGGCAAGAAAAGCCCGCCAAGGCGGATTTTTCGAAGACCCTATCGCGGCGGGGGCGCCGCTCCCACAGGCAGGAGGCCCGCCCTCGGGCCGAATGACGCGCTCTTGGGGCTATCGCTGGCAGGTCGGGCAGTAGAATGTGGCGCGCTGGCCGATGAGGGTGTGGCTCATCGGGGTGGCGCAGCTCGGGCATGGCAGGCCTGGGCGTCCATAGACATTCAGCGTCTGCTGGAAATAGCCGGGCTGGCCTTCCGGATTGACGAAATCACGCAGGGTGGTGCCGCCTTGTTCGACAGCTGCCGCGAGGACCTGTTTGATGCGACTGGCAAGGTCGATGACGCGGTGGCGTGCAATGCGGTTGCAGGCGCGTCTGGGATCGATCCCGGCGAGGAACAGCGACTCATTGGCATAGATGTTGCCGACGCCCACGACGATGTGGCTGTCCATGATGGCGCTCTTGATGGCTTGTTTGCGCGTGTGCAAGGCCCCGTAGAGGTAGGCCCCATCGAAACCCCCCTCAAGGGGCTCGGGGCCGAGCCTGGCCAGGAGCGGATGGTTTTCGATGGGCTCATCGGTCCACAGCAGCGCGCCGAAGCGCCGCGGGTCATGCAGCCTGAGGCTCAGGCCGCTATCGAGCCGGATATCCACATGGTCATGCTTCCTGAGGGCGGTGCCCGGTTCGACTAGGCGCAGGCTGCCGGACATGCCGAGATGGGTGATCAGGGTGCCGTGCCCAAGTTCGATCAGCAGATATTTGGCGCGCCGCCTGACCTGCTGGACCACATGGCCGTGCAGCAGTCCCTCCAGGCCTTCCTGGATGGGCCAGCGCAGGCGCCGCTCGCGGATGGTGATCTTCCCGAGCCTGTGTCCGGTGAGATGCGGCTCGATGCCACGGCGTGTTGTCTCAACCTCGGGGAGTTCGGGCATGGGGAATGGCTGCGTGTACTGGCTTGATCAGGGGGATCATGCCTCGCTTTCCCGTTTTGAAAAAGCGCTGGAAATCGAGCAATAAAAAACCCGGCATGGCCGGGCTTTTCAGGGGGGCACAAAGATCGATTACTTGATCTTGGCTTCCTTGAAGATGACGTGCTGACGAACCACTGGATCGTACTTGCGGAACTCCATCTTGTCCGGAGTGTTGCGCTTGTTTTTGCTGGTGGTGTAAAAGAAGCCGGTACCCGCGGAGGATACGAGCTTGATCTTGTCACGTGCTGACTTTGCCATGTGTTCTTACCTCAAACCTTTTCGCCGCGGGCGCGCAGATCGGCTACAACCTGCTCGACGCCGAGCTTGTCAATCACTCGCATGCCCTTGGAGGAAACACGCAGGCGTACGAAGCGCTTCTCGCTTTCCAGCCAGAAGCGATGATGGTGCAGGTTGGGCAGGAAGCGGCGACGGGTCTTGTTGTTGGCGTGGGAAACGTTGTTTCCGGTCGCCGGACGCTTACCGGTTACCTGGCAAACTCGGGACATGGTGCTTACCTGTTCTGAAGATTGGACGTGTATACGAAAGGCCGGCATTTTAGGACAAAAAGGGGATGAGCTCAAGCATTCCTTTGTATTAAGGGTTACCTGCGGCCACCAAGGATGGCGCCCAGCACGCCGCGCACGATCTGGCGACCCAAGCTGCTGCCGATGGCCCTGACCGTGCTCTTGACCAGGGCTTCCCCCACGGACGAGCTGCGACTGCCCTTGCCGCCCCCGCCGAGGAGTCCATCGAGCATGCCGCCGCCTTGTTCGGCGGATTCCCTATGCCGGGCCTGTTCGGCGGTCTCTGCCGCGATGGCGTCAGCGCGCTGCTTGAGAATCTCGTAGGCGGATTCCCGGTCAATTTCTTTTTCAAAGACGCCATACAGGGCCGAGCCGCGAAGAATCATCTGGCGCTCTTCGGGCGTGATCGGCCCGATGCGTGATCGGGGCGGGGCGACCAGTACGCGTTCGACCGGTGTTGGTGTGCCCTTGGCGTCGAGGCAGGACACCAGGGCCTCGCCCACGCCGAGCTGGGTGATGGCCTGCTCGGTGTCGAGTCCGGGGTTGGGGCGGAAGGTGTCGGCGGCCACCCTGACGGCCTTCTGGTCGCGCGGGGTGAAGGCGCGCAGGGCATGCTGGACGCGGTTGCCCAGCTGGCCGAGGACGGGCAGGGGCACGTCGAGCGGGTTCTGGGTGATGAAGTACACGCCCACGCCCTTGGAGCGGATCAGGCGCACCACGCGCTCGATGGTGTCCAGAAGCACCTTGGGGGCGTCATCGAAGAGGAGGTGGGCCTCGTCGAAGAAGAACACCAGCTTGGGGTGGTCGGGGTCGCCGACCTCGGGCAGTTGCTCGAACAGCTCTGCGAGCAGCCACAGCAGCAGGGTCGCGTACAGCCGTGGCGAGTGATAGAGCCTTTCCGCCGCCAGCACGTTGATGATGCCGCGGCCCCGTGCATCGGTCTGGAGCAGGTCGTCCAGGGTGATGGCGGGCTCGCCGAACAGGTGGTCACCGCCGGCCTCTTCCAGGGTGAGCAGGGCGCGCTGGATGGCGCCGACGCTGGCGGAGGAGACGTTGCCGTAGGTGGCGGTCAGTTCACGCGCATTTTCCGCAACATGCCGCATGAGCGCGCGCATGTCCTTGATGTCGAGCAGCAGCAGGCCTTGTTCATCGGCGAGGCGGAAGGCGATGTTGAGGACGCCCGACTGCGTTTCATTGAGGTTGAGCAGGCGGGCGAGAAGCTGCGGTCCCATCTCGGAGATGGTGGTGCGCAGCGGATGGCCGAGTTCGCCGTAGACATCCCAGAACACGACAGGGGCGGCTTCCTGGGTGAAGCCCTCGAGCTTGAGCTTTTCGACCCGCTCGCGGATCCTGGGCTTGTCCTCGCCAGGCTGGCTCAGGCCCGCCAGGTCGCCCTTGATGTCGGCCAGGAACACCGGCGTGCCCATGCGGCTGAAGCCCTCGGCCAGCGTCTGCAGGGTGACGGTCTTGCCCGTGCCCGTGGCGCCCGCGACCAGCCCATGACGGTTGGCCATGCGCCCCAGAAGGTGGCTTTCGGTTTCACCGGCACCGATCAGAACGGCATGTTCCATAGTCCTCGTGTTCCTGCATGTGGGTTGATTTCGGCATTGTAGTGTCCAATGGGGTTATGGGGTACGCGTGGTATCCTTGCCGACCGTTTTCCTCAGGTTTACATGGTCATGCTGGGTCGTTTGGGTGCTGTCTGGGGGGTCCTTGGGGTCTCGTTGCTGATGGGCTGGGCTATCGTGCGCCTGACCCCGATCGCCATGGAGGCATGGGGCATGCCCTGGGGCTGGCTTGAGTGGCTGGTCGCGGTGCCCTGGCTGATCTTCATGCTGGTCGGGGAGGGCTATCGCGGTTTCCAGAAAGGGTTTGCACCCCGCGTCGCCGCCCGCGCCCGCTACCTGCGCGAGCATCCCAGGCCTGTGCATGTCCTGCTCGCACCGGTGTTCTGCATGGGCTTCATTCACGCTACCCGCAAGCGCCGCATCGTATCCATCGCGGTCACCTCCGGCATCGTGCTTCTGATCCTTGGCGTGAGGTTGCTGCCGCAGCCATGGCGCGGCATCGTCGATCTTGGCGTGGTGGCGGGGCTGAGTTGGGGCTTGCTGGCGATCGTCGGGTTCGGCCTGCGCGCGCTCCTGAGCGAGCGCTTCGATCACCCCGCGGAGACTCCGGAAGAGCCATGAGGGGGCAGGGCCTCAAGGTTGGCGCACTGCAAATATCAGCTGCGGCAAGGACGCAGCTCGTTGAGGTTCGAAGGGGAGTTAGCCGGGGTGAATGCGTCAGTTCTCCGGATCACGGCCCAAGGACCTTCCCCGGGCTGGCCCTGGCAGCCTGTCGGACTTGAGACGACAGGCTGCTACGTTGAAGAGACTTGTGAAGCCATCGGCAAGCACACCCAACCCAGGGTCGGGATGCGCAGTCGATCCATTCACGGGCTCTCAGTCATGCACCGCGCGGTATACCGCGTAGGTGCCGCCGACCATCAGGACGGCAAGCACGGCGATACTGATCCACGCAACGGGGTCGTTCATCATCAGGCTCATTCACCACCTCCAATCATCGTCTCGCTGTTATCGGCCTGGATACAACCATGCCGCATGTAGCCATTGGATCAGTGCGGTTATTCAGGCAAGGCCCTGGTTTGGCTGGGTGATTTGTCGGGTTCCTGCTTGTCGATCACAAGATCGCGCAGGGTCAGTCCCGCCAGCGTTCTGGAGTGGGCCTCTTGCAGCCGCTGCAGGATGACGGTGCTTGATTTGGGTGCGGCGCTATGGATGGGCGTTGCCTCGGCGACATCAATCATGTGCTCCAGCGCGATGGCATCCAGCGCGGCCGCCGGTCGCCATGTGGGTGGCTTGCGCTCGTCATGCAGCAGGATGTTGGCCTCGTGGAGTCGATCCAGAATCGCCTGGACCTCATCCAGCCCTGTCCCGGTTTCCGCAGCAAGTGCCGGTGCCGTCCATCCCTTTCCGGCCCTTGAAAAGTCGGTCGCGATCAATGCGCCCATGTGCAGCACCGTGTTGATGGTGGGCTGCCGGGAGGCTTCCTTGCGGGTGCCGACGCGATAGGGGTTCTGGAGGGCAAAACTGACGCTCGCGCCGAGCAGCAGGATCAGCCAGGCCAGATGCAGCCAGAGCATGAACAGGATGAGCCCGGCGAATGCGGAGTAGATGGCGGTGTAGTTGCCGGTCTTGACCACGACATCAGCGAACAGGCGCCCGGTGAACATCCAGACCGCCGCCGCCAGCACGGCTCCAATCAGGGCCGGAACCCATCGGACGCGGGTGTTCGGTACATAGACATAGATGAAGGCGAATGTGCCCGCCAGCATGAGGTAGGGGGTGATGTCATCAAAGAGATGAGCCAGGCGGGCGAGAAGCTCGCCGCCTAGGACGTCCAGTGTGGCTGCACTGCCGCTGAGTTGAGTCAGTGCGCTGATCATGGCGAACAGCAGTACCGGCCCGACGATGACGACCGACAGATAATGCGTGAAGCGTTGCGCCAGCGGGCGGTCCTCGCTCACGCGCCAGACGTCGTTGAAGGCGCGTTCCACCTTCTGCATCAGGGCGATCACGGTGTAGAACAGCAGGGCGACGCCCACCGCGCCGAGCACGCCCACCTGGATGTTTTCGACAAAGCTGACGATGCGCCCGGCGATCTCCTCGCCCTGGGCGCCCAGCGGCCCCAGCATGTTGAGCAGGAAGGGCTGGAGCACGTCCTGTACGCCGAAGGCCTTCAGCACGGAGAAGCTCACCGCCAGCAGCGGGGCCAGCGAGAGCAGGGTGGTGAACGACAGGCTCATGGCATGCAGATTGAGCTGGCCGCGATCCAGTTCATGCCAGAGGTGCCGGATGACCGTGCCCGTGCCTTCGAGGATCGGGCGCATGGCGTGCGGAACCCGGCGTTGTGAGAGTGGGCGCATCGGTCTATGCTCAAAACCAGTTCATTGATCTTATGCCATCCGGAGCATCATGCAGGACATCAACCCCCCCCCCGTGGTACTCGTCTTCGCCGGTCTGGACCCGACCGGCGGCGCCGGGTTGTCCGCCGACATCGAGGCCATCATCAGTCAGGGCTGTCATGCGGCACCCATCGCCACCGCGCTGACCGTGCAGAATACGCGCAACGTCCTCGACGTGGGGCAGGTTGATGCCATGCTGGTGGTCGAGCAGGCGCGAGCCTTGCTGGAGGACATGTCTGTCGCGGTCATCAAGATAGGCATGCTGGGCAGCGTGGCCATGGTCGAGGCGCTTCACACCCTGTTGCGCGATCTGCCGAACATTCCCGTCGTGCTGGACCCCGTCCTGCGCGCGGGGGGCGGCAGCGACCTCGCGGACGCTGAGTTGATCGACGCCATGCGTGAACTCCTGATTCCGCAGACCACCATCATCACCCCCAACAGTCTGGAGGCCCGCCGGCTTGCGCCGGATGCGGACAACCTGCACGCCTGCGCGCTGTCCCTGCTGGAACAGGGCAGCGAGTACGTGCTGATCACCGGAACCCACGAGCCGACCAAGGATGTCGAAAACATGCTGTTCGGCGGGCATCGCCTGCTGGAAACCTATACCTGGCCCCGGCTTGCCGGCAGTTACCACGGCTCGGGCTGCACCCTGGCCTCGTCGATTTCCGGACTGCTGGCCCAGGGGCAGGAACCGATGAGCGCCATTCACCAGGCCCAGGATTACACCTGGCAGACCCTTGAGCAGGCCTATCGCCTCGGGCATGGGCAGATGATCCCGAACCGGCTGTTCTGGGGCGGTGGCGAAGAGGACTTGATGGATGACGGAGGGGCGGGCCGTGCCATGCTCCACTGACATGAAGGCGATGCTCGCGCATCTGGATGCCATCGAGCGCGAAATGCGCACGCTGGGGCTGTGGGCGCTCGAGCCACCCCCGGCGGATGCGCTGGCCAGCACGGCCCCTTTCGCGCATGACGCCATGGTCCTTGAGCACTGGCTGCAATGGATCTTCCTGCCACGCATGCGGGAAACCGTTCGTCGGGGCATACGCCCACCCTCAGCCTGCAACATCCATGCATTCGCCGCGCACAGCTTCGTTCGCCATGGCGTGGCCGCGCGGCCGGTCGTGCAGGCGATTTGCGGGTTTGACGAGGCGTTTTCGGAATGGGTCGAGTCGCTGGGCTGAGCGCTTGTGAAAAAATCATGCGCACACCCGTACCCGCAACGTCATCGCGGGCTTACGCCAGCTTCGCGTTAGGCCGAAGGCCGTGGCGATCCAGGATGTACACCTCGTCATCGCGAGGCCGAAGGCCGTGGCGATCCAGGGACTGCACCATGGATCCCCACCCACCACGGCCTTGGGCCTC
>SDAY01000029.1 GCA_006212015.1 Halothiobacillaceae bacterium | reverse complement strand
TGCGCCCGGTCTCCATCGGCTCGCGCAGCACCTCCAGCGCGCGCTTGTCGAACTCGGGCAGCTCGTCGAGGAACAGCACGCCATGGTGCGCCAGCGAGATCTCGCCGGGCCTCGGCGACGAGCCGCTGTCATATACTGAATTTAATGCGACTATGGCCTGTAGCGGTTCAAGGAGTTATGGCTATGATGATGGCAATTGATGCGACGGATTTGTGTCTAATTGGTGCGACGCCATCCATTTATGCGTGAAATAGGTGCGACCAGGACATGTTAACCCAAACCAGGCCGATCAAACCCACCCGGCGCAGCGTGTCCGGCGTCTACTCATTTCGCGGCGAGACGGCGGTTCCCTACGAGTCGACGCTTGAGCGCGACTTCATCATCAGGAAGGAGTTCAACCAGTCCGTCCTGGACATCATCCCCCAGCCCTGTCAGATCCCGTTCACGACGAAGAACGGCCGCAAACACATCTACACACCTGACTTCCTCGTGTACTACCGACTCGGAAACAGGGCCTACCCCGAGTTCCCGAAGCCTGTCCTGGTCGAGGTAAAGCCCGAAGTCGAATGGCGCAAGCACTGGCGTGACTGGCTACCCAAGTGGAAGGCCGCGTACCGGTTTGCCCAGGAGCAAGGGTGGGAGTTTCACATCCAGGATGAGTCCCGGATCCGGGATCAGACGCTGTCGAACATCCAGTTCCTTGATCGCTACAAGCGCATGAGCTTTCCTGCCGAGGAGAGCCGTTGGGTCATCAAAAACCTGCGCGCGATGGGCTCCGCGCCTGTTCACTTCCTTTTGGCGCGACACTTCATGGGCATCTATCAGGCGCAAGGGCTGGCCCATCTCTGGCACCTGCTGGCCACGAGACAACTGGACTGCGACATATCCATGCCGCTGAACGACCAGACCGTTCTTTGGGTGACGACCGATGAGTAACCACGCGGAAGATGACATCGAGATGCACGAAGAGGACTTTGCCCCCATCCGGCAGAAGGTCGATATCCAAGTCGGCAACTTCGTGCAGGCCGGTGGGCGGATCTATCGCATCGAGCAAGTGCTGGATTTTCAGTCGGTGATCGGCGTCGAGGTTGAAAGCGGACGAAGCTCACCTCTCCGCATCCAGGATCTCCGGCCGGTCGATCATACGCCGGATGCCTCGACGATCGACCTTTCCGAAATCGCCGATGAAGACTGGAAGGTCGCCGAGCAGCGTTTTGCCGCTATTCATCCCCTGCTCAATGTGGGCATGCTTGGCCGCTCCATGGTCGCTCAGCGCGCCGACGAGGTAGGCGTGGATACGGCAACGCTCTATCGATGGCTCCAGCGCTACAACGCCTATGGCTCAACCACGGCGCTGATTCCCCAGAAGCGCGGCTGGAAAACCGGCAAGGGCCGCATCGAGGTTTTCGCCGAAGAAGTGATTCAGGAAGTCATCAAGGACTACTACCTGACCAGTCAGCGCTCCACGGCGCAGAAAACGATCACCGAAGTGCAGCGGCGCTGCATGGCGCGCGGGATCACTCCACCCAGCCCGAGCACGATCCGCGCAAGGCTCAGCCGAATTCCCGAGAGGGAGCGCCTTCGTGGGCGCGGCTACAAGGAGCGCGCAAAGAACAAGTTTCTTCCGGCCGCCGGCAGCTTTCCGAACGCCGATTTCCCGTTGGCCGTGATACAGATCGACCACACCCCGGCCGACATCATCCTGGTCGACGACGTTTACCGGAAGCCGATCGGCAGGCCCTGGATCACGCTGGCGATGGATGTTCATAGCCGCATGGTCACGGGCTATTACCTCTCCTTCGACCCGCCCTCGGAAACCTCGGTCGCCATGTGCGTGGCCCACTCCATGCTCCCCAAGGAAGAGTGGTTGCTGCTGCACAAGGTCGATGCCGAGTGGCCTGTCTGGGGCCGCCCCAAGACCATCCATGTCGATAACGGTGCGGACTTCCGCTCCAACAACTTCCAGCAGTCATGCCTTGCGTATGGCATCCATCTTGAATTCAGGCCGGTGAAGCAGCCCCGATACGGCGGACACATCGAGCGGATGCTGGGTACGCTTCTTCGGGAGATCCACGACCTTCCCGGCACCACGTTCTCTTCGGTGAAGCACAAGGAGGACTACGCATCCGAAAAGCATGCGGCAATGACCATGTCCGAGTTTGAGGAATGGCTGGTGACGCTGATCTGCAAGGTCTATCACCAGCGCATCCATTCCAGCCTCGGGATCACACCCATCAAGAAGTTGGAAATCGGCGTTTTCGGCAACAGTGAAGTCGCCGGGGTGGGTGTTCCACCGCGTCCTGCCGACCGACTCACCATCCTTCTGGACTTCCTGCCCTCGTTCAAGCGAACCGTCCAGACGTTCGGCGTCACCATTGATGGGATGACCTATTACGCCGAAGCGCTTCGCCCCTGGATCAATGCCGGGGATATCGAGAACCATGGCAAAAAACGCGAGTTCACATTCCGCCGTGACCCGCGCGACATCAGTTCGATCTGGTTCTACGACCCCGAATTGAAGCACTACTTCAAGATTCCGTTCGCGGATCAGTCCCTGCCGTCCATGAGCATCTGGGAGTACCGCCAAGCCCAGGAGCTACTCAAGAAGCAGGGCGCCAAAAGTGTGGATGAGCGGCAGATCCTGGGCGCCATCACGGAATTGCGCAGTAAGGTCGAGGAGGCCAAGGAGAAGACGAAGAAGGCTCGCAGGCAGGCTCAACGGCGGGTGGAGCATGAAAAGAAAATCTCGCCGGCCGCCCCGATGCCAACGCCGTCTCCATTGCCCTCGCCCATCACGCCGGAAGGCCTTATCGATGGTGACATCGAGTTCCTGGGAGAGATCGCATGATGAACCTCGACCACATTCATCCTGACTTTCGCCATGTGATGGGACTGTCCGACAAGGAGCGTCTTGCCTTCCTGGACCAGCCGCGATGGATTCCCTATCCGCTGGCAGAGAGGGTCCTGGACACCCTGCGCGGACTGATGGAGAAACCCCATCGCCCCAGAATGCCGAACCTTCTGATCGTGGGCGACCCGAACAACGGAAAGACCACCATCGTTCGCCGCTTCCAGGAGTTGCACGGGCAAGGCTATGTCAGCGAAGAAGGCGATCCGGTCAAACCGGTGATCCTGGCCGAGGCGCCGCCAAGCGCCGATGAGAAGAGCTTGTACATTTCGATCCTGGAGCGCTTCTTCACCCCTTACCGGCCCACCGACTCCACCGCACGCCTGCGCTATCAGGTCATCCATCTTCTGCGGCTATGCAACACCCGCATCCTGATCATCGATGAATTTCACTCCCTCCTGACCGGCTCGGCCATCAAGCAGCGCGAGGTCATGAACGCCATCAAGCTGATGTGCAACGAGTTGGCCATCCCCATCGTAGGCGTGGGCACGCGGGAGGCCGTGCGCGTGCTCCACACCGATCCTCAGCACGCCAGCCGATTCGATGTCGTGGCCCTGCCGACGTGGGAACTCAATCAGGACTTCCAGCGCCTGCTTGCGGGGTTCGAGAAAATCCTGCCGCTGCAGAAACCTTCCAAACTGCATCAGCCTGAATTGGCGACCAGGCTTCACACCATTTCCGGGGGGAACTTGGGCGATCTGCATCGCCTGCTCATAGCCTGCGCCACAGACGCGATTCATCAGGGCCGTGAACAGATCGACAAGTCGATCATCGAGAACAACGCATGGGTACGACCTTCTCGTGGCATCAGGGAAGTGTCCCTGTAAGTCCTCGCTGGGCCTTGATGCCCGCCCTGTTGCCGGATGAGTTGATCTCGTCCTGGCTGTTGCGCGCAGCCATGCGGTTCGGATGCGACCCCAAGGCCCTGTGCCAGCAGATATGGCCCTCATGGCGGTTCTGGACGACAGATCCCGATCGCGGATTCGATGACGAGCGCCTGACCTCCCTGATGGAGGCGTCCGGGGTCTCTGCCAACGCTCTGCAAAGCGCTTCATTGCGCGGGATTGCTGAGCGGGTCATACGCCAACCGCGCCCTGACAAAATGACTTGGGCCTGGATCTTGACACTCGGCACTCGTGGCAACACCCGTCAGGGAGGCCTCCAATACTGTCCTCGATGCCTTGGCGAGGATGAAACGCCCCACTACCGCCTCCATTGGCGTTTTGCATGGCATGTAGGCTGCCAAGAGCATGCCTGCACGCTGCATGATCGATGCTGGCAATGCGGTGCGCCATTGGAGCCCCATCGATTGGTACCTGAAGATGGAGATATCGCCACCTGCGGGCGCTGCAAGGCGGATCTCCGCGCCGCACCGTCCGCCGGCGTGATCGAAGATGCGATAGCCTTCCAACACATGGCCGACCATACTCTTCATACGGGACATGGAATGGTGCTCGGCGAAGAGGCCGAGGCACCAGATTGGTTCGAAGTCGCGCACTTCATCACGGGTCTCATCCGGAATGCCTACCGCAGCATGGGGCACAATGCCCTTTCCGACCTGATCATCGAGGTCAGCGGGCTGAACCCCCAGAGCCTCCCCATCCAGCCGGGCATGAGTCTCGAAAGGCTTTCCAACCGGGATCGGCAATGGGTTCTCGCCATCATCAATCGATTCATGATGATGCCTCGTGACGACCTCGTTCAGGCTTTGCGCCATACAGGCGTCAGCCGACAGGCTTTCTGCCCAAAGCATGTGACGACGCCACCACTGATAGTCGATCTTGCCTCAGGGGTGCCCGCGACGACGAAGCATGACAAAACGACCAAGAGTCCACGTACCACTGGTCCCCGGCCCCGTCATGAAGTCGTGCGAATGATGAACAGGCTCATGCGCAAACTGGAAAGGGAGCGGCAATGAGCCATCCAGTGATCACTCCTTCCGCAGGCACGATGTGCGATGAGTGCGGGAAGACAGCTCCGAAGATCTGGCGTGTCTACAAGGGCCACAAATACTGCGGCACATGCTATGCACGGGAGTTCAAACGAGCGATGTGCCCTCGCTGTGGCAACTACGCGAAGCTTCCTCGTCGGCATCCTGAAGCCGTGTGCTCGGATTGCGAAAAGGACAAGCCCTGCGCCCGTTGTGGACGGCCGCCGAAGTACCCGATCGGCAAGATCACTGAGTACGGGCCGGTCTGTAACGCCTGCTCACCTTACTTCAGTAAAGTCGAGTCATGCGAAGCGTGCTGCACGGCATCACAGCGGCTGTCACGAATCAGCCGACTGGGGCACGATCTGAGGGTTTGCCCCAAATGCGCGTCCGCCGCCAAGGCCATCTGCACGGCATGCAGGAAGCATCGAGTGCTCCTGGAGGCGCCAGACGGACGGATGCTGTGCAAGAAGTGCCTGGAGCTAGGCCAGATTCCATGCCCTCAGTGCCAGGCACTCATGCCCGCCGGCATGGGAGCGCAATGCGATCAATGCCAATGGGATAAGTCATTCAGAAAGAAGCTGAACATTGATCTCGCCGCCTTCTCGACACCGGGGATGGCGGCAGCTTTTGCCGAATTCGGAGATTGGCTGAGCAAGGAGGTCGGCAGCCGCAAAGCAGCCATCACGATCCATCGCTATCTGCCGTTCTTCCTGGAGATCGAGAAGCAGTGGAAGGACATCCCGGACTACCCGGCGCTGCTGAAGCACTTCAGCGCGGAAGGGCTGAGGCGGGTCAGGCTGCCGATGAAATGGCTCAAGAAAGCTCGCGGCATCATGCCGGACGCGCAGTTGAGGGAAGACGACTCCGACCTGCGTAGGATCGAGGCGATCCTGGCTTCAGTACCAGAGGGAATCGCTGCGGGGACAGCCCTTAGGAAGTACCACCGCATGCTTCAAGCCCGACTGAATGCAGGCGAGACATCTATCCGCTCCATCCGGTTAGCCCTCCGACCCGCAGCGTCTCTTCTTCTCGAATCAGATCCAGGTGGATCGAAGCTGCCCGATCAGGCAGGACTGCTCCGCTACCTGCACATGTCGGCTGGTCAGCGCGCGGCCGTCACGGGCTTCGTGAACTTCCTCAACACCGAATTTGAACTTAGCTTGCTCTTGCCCAAAGCGAAAAAGGGAGCTAGTTCGGAGCAAAGGAAGAAGCTGGAGGCGGAGTTGCTGGACTTGATGAGGGTGGGCAGTCAGCGCTCAGGCATCGACAGAAGGTGGCTGTCTGTTGGGCTGGCCTACTTCCATGGCCTGCCACGCCGAGTAGGGATGGAAGTACAGGATGAGCAAGTGCGGGCTCAGGGTGATGGTCTTGTGGTGGAGTGGCGGTCTCGAAATTTTTGGCTACCGAGCAGGCCTCATTGAATGCCCGTGCACTCATAGGTTGCGCGAGCATCCACATTCACCTTCCAGCCACTACCGGTGTGTGAGACAATGCATCTAGTCCGTTTTTACAAAAAACAACCATCTTCAATATCAATTAGTTAGGGCGAAAATGGGCGACACATCGGAACTAAAGAACGATTTAGCCCAAACCATTCGGTTGGCACTGGCCGAGCAAACTGAGGATGCGCGCCTATTCGCAGCAAGGCTTGTCAGAAAGTACCGGAGCACCGAGCCGGATTTGGCCGAGCAGATAGATTTATTTCTTCGGTCCAAGCCGAATCGGGCTGGGGCGCCTTTGCGCAAAGCAGCCATGGCGCCATTACCGGAGCAGGTGTTGCCGGTAGATGACGAGTCACGCCTTTCGTTGCTGAAATCCTACAGGGACTTCCCAGAACGAGATGCACCATTGTTATCTGCCCATCTAGAGGGGGCTCTAGGACAATTAATCCAAGAGCGCAAGCAAGCCGTGCGCCTTGCCGCACTAGGGCTAACCCCGACACGCTCAGCTATTTTTGTCGGCCAACCCGGGGTGGGTAAGACATTGACTGCACGGTGGCTTGCCGCTCAGCTCGGCGTCCCGCTGTATGTGCTTGACCTGACAGCCGTGATGAGCAGTCTACTAGGGCGCAGTGGGAGCAATCTTCGTGCGGCGATGGATTTCGCAAAGCGCGGCCCTTGCGTTCTCCTACTGGACGAAATCGATGCGATCGCCAAGCGCCGCAGCGATGATGCCGATGTAGGTGAGCTAAAGCGCTTGGTCACCGTGATTTTGCAAGAAGTTGATGATTGGCCTGCCACAGGCTTGCTGTTAGCTGCCACTAACCACCCGGAGCTGATAGATCCAGCGCTGTGGCGGCGATTCGACCTAATAGTGGAGTTTAAAACGCCTGAGGCGGCGGCGGTAAGGGAGGCTATTAAGCGATTTTTGGGGCCAGATCTTGCACTATTCGAGCGCTGGATAGAGATTCTTGCTTTCACATTTCGCGGCCTATCTTTCAGCGACATCGAGCGCGAGATACAACGATTCAGGCGCGCTGTAGCGCTGGGGGCAAAGCCAGTTGCCGACCTGATTGAGGTCTTCATCAAGACCCGAGCATTGTCGATGGATCGCCAGGATCGAATCGATATGGCCGTGCTATTGGCAAAAGAGACACGCTTATCCCAGCACAGCATCTCAGAAATCACGGGAGTGAGCCGGGACACCATTCGCAAGTACACAAGCCAAGGATCAACCGTTGTGCCAAGAAGGCGGAGGCCTGAAGCATGAGTCAGACACATTTCTTAATCGGGCGTGGCGAGCTTTTGACCCACGAAATCAAGGGTCCCAAGCGCGGCATGGACAAGGCGGAGGTCTACACGCTGCAGCAGGCTAGGAGTCGGTTAACACCTCAGTTCGTTGAGGTCGCAACGAGCCTCGATAACTTGCCCGACAACGCATGCCCAGGGGACATGGGCGTAGCGCGACTTATACTCAATCCCAGCTACATCGCACGCTCCTTCTTCCCCGTTGCCATGCTGCGTAGCGCAGGGCTTGACTCTGTCGGCAGCAGAGCCGTCAAACTCACCCCAGAGGCTTGGTCTAAGAAAGGTCCGCCGCGCGAATCGATGACCACAGAGCTTTTCGTGGTGGGAAAGCGCCAAGCATTCCGTCAGCTGCAGGACTGGGCTAAACAACTAGACGATGGGTCAAGTGAAGCGAAGGATCTGTCCCACATTGAGCGGTTCTCTGCATTCGAACCGAAAGATCGCATTGTGTCGCTTGGCAAGGAAGCGGATCACTTCTTTGAAGTTGGGGTACATCTGCTTCCAGGCGATAACTACCAATTCGTACAGCGAGCGTTCGCCCAATACGCGACCGATGTTGGCGTGATAATTCATACCAACTTGGCCTTCAGGGCAGGCAACCTATGGTTCCTCCCGGTTGAGGGAAAACACGAAAACGTCGAGCGCTTGGCCGAGTTCTCCCTTGTGCGAGTAATTCGCCCCATGCCAAGACTGCGCGGCATACGCCCCGTACAGCGCTCGGCAAGCGTGACGGTAACGTGCAGACTGCCGATGGAGCAGCCATTGTCATCCGAGCCCAAGGTAGCAATCCTCGACGGAGGTTTACCAGAAAAACACAGCATTGAGCCTTGGCTGGGAGCCTACCGCGTGTTGGATGAAACAGCAGCGGATGATCCGAACGGTTTGGAGCACGGGCTCGGGGTGACTTCGGCATTTCTGTTCGGCCCCATTGAACCTAACAGCCATGCGGCACGCCCATACTCCTATGTCGATCACCTGCGAGTTCTGGATCGCAACACCGAGTCGGAAGACCCCATGGATCTATACCGCACTCTGGGATTCGTTGAAGAGGTATTGCTGTCTCGCCAGTACCAGTTCATCAATCTCAGCTTGGGACCAAATCTTCCGATCGAAGACGCGGACGTACATGCATGGACTTCTGTGATCGACGAGCTTCTCAGCGATGGCGATACTTTGATGACAGTCGCTGTTGGCAACAACGGTGAAATGGATCGAGGTGTGGGGCAGGCCCGGGTCCAAGTACCATCGGACTGCGTCAATGCGCTTTCCGTGGGTGCTGCCGACAAAGTCGATGCAACGTGGTCACGCGCCACCTACAGTGCTATTGGCCCTGGACGTAGCCCTGGTGTTGTAAAGCCGGACCTCATGGCCTTTGGAGGGGACGCCACGAGTTCCAAGTACTTTCATGTACTTGCCGCAGGCTCGAAACCAACACTGGCACCACAATTGGGCACCAGCTTTGCATCACCGTATCTGTTGCGCAGTGCGGTCGGTATTCGAGCCCTCCTCGGTGCGGATTTGACCCCACTGGCCATCAAGGCTTTGCTTGTTCATGCTGCGGATTCGTCCACGCACGACAAGATAGAAGTTGGTTGGGGCAAAGTGCCTGAAGATTTGATGGATATAATTACTTGCCCGGCGGGCGTTGCTCGCGTGGTCTATCAGGGCGAGTTGAAGCCTGGCAAGTACCTGCGTGCGCAACTCCCACTGCCAACTGGCGGCCTTCAAGGAAACATACGTTTGAAGGCAACTTTCTGCTATGCCTCACCAACAGACCCACAGGATGCCGTTGCTTACACGCGCGCTGGCCTGGAGGTCGTGTTCCGTCCGAGCGAGAAGAAGGTAAAGGTCGGCAAAAGTAACGCCGACACGAAGGGGTTCTTCGACATGAAGAAATACGCAACCGAGGACGAGCGTCGTTCCGACATGGGCAAGTGGGAAACGGTCCTGCATGGCAACAATTCAATGCGGGGAAGCAGCCTGGACAACCCCGTCTTCGACATCCACTACAACGCTCGAGAGGCGGGTAGCCCAACGACGAGCGCAGAAAAAATACGCTACGCCCTGATCATCACAGTTGAGGCGCCCAAGCATACGGATCTCTACAACGACATATTGCGCGCCTACGCTAAGACGCTTCTACCCATCCAACCGAAGGTCACGCTGCCGGTTCGTGTGTAGCCGCGGTCGTAGGACAACCTAACCGCCCCACGTGTCCAGAGGCTGCGCCCCATAGACGTAATAAGGTTATATTCGTGATATCAATTCAGAACCCCTCCAGCCCCCTAAGTGCTGCAGGTCCATGTCCTGTTAAGGATGCTTCAGAATCTCTGGCGACGGGCGGAGGAGTAGATGCTCGTGGGGCCATTTTTACGCGCCACGAAGTGGTCGAGTTCATCCTTGATTTGGCAGGCTACACGAAGGATCAACCACTCCACGAAAAGCGGCTTTTGGAGCCGTCATTTGGTGGCGGAGATTTCTTGCTACCGATCATTGATCGGCTATTGAGCGCATGGAGGGCGGCAAAGCCGAGCGGATCTGCTCTTGACGATCTGGGGGACGCAATCCGGGCGGTTGAGTTGCACCACGATACCTTCCGCAGCACCCATTCTGCCGTTGTGGATCTTCTCAAGCGCCGTGGAATGGGTGTGGATACTGCAACATCTTTGGCAGGGCGCTGGCTTTCGCAAGGTGATTTCCTTCTGACGCCGCTGGATGGTGAGTTCGATTTCGTGGTGGGCAATCCTCCCTATGTTCGGCCCGAGCTGATTCCGGCCCCGTTGCTGGCCGAGTACCGCATCCGCTATCAGACGATGTATGACCGGGCGGACATCTATATTCCCTTCATCGAGCGGTCGCTGACGGCATTGTCTGCTGGCGGCAATCTGGGCTTTATCTGCGCGGATCGCTGGATAAAGAACCGCTACGGTGGGCCGTTGCGCAGCCTTGTGGCTGAGCGGTTCCACTTGAAAGTCTATGTCGATATGGTGGATACACCGGCCTTCCATTCCGATGTGATCGCCTATCCGGCCATCACCATTATCAGCCGTGAGGGGGTCGGGGCGACGCGCATCGCACACCGTCCGTCCATAGACCGGGCCACGCTGACCACGCTGGCTGGTCTTCTGTCGGCACCGGCACTTCCGAAGGATGCTGGCCCTGTGCGGGAACTCGCCCGTGTGACCAATGGTGCGGAGCCGTGGCTGCTGGAGTCTTCTGACCAGATGGCGCTTATTCGCCGTCTGGAGAGCGCGTTCCCACTGCTGGAAGAGGCTGGGTGCAATGTCGGCATTGGTGTTGCGACCGGCGCTGACAAGGCATTCATCGGCAACTTCGAGTCGCTGGATGTCGAGCATGATCGAAAGCTGCCGCTGGTGACAACCAAAGACATCATGACCGGCGAGGTGCAGTGGCGTGGTCAGGGGGTCATCAACCCCTTCGCTGAGTCTGCAGGGCTGGTCGATCTTGGTGAATATCCGCGTCTGCGCCGCTACCTTGAGGCTCGCCGGGATGTGATTGCCGGTCGGCATTGCGCGAAGAAGGCTCCTGCTAACTGGTATCGAACGATTGACCGCATTACCCCGGCGCTGGCTGTGAGGCCCAAGCTGTTGATCCCTGACATCAAGGGTGAGTCGCACATTGTTTTCGAGGGCGGCGAGCTGTATCCAAGTCACAACCTCTACTACGTCACCTCGGACGACTGGGATTTGCGGGCCTTGCAGGCTGTGCTGCTGTCCGCTGTCTCGCGCCTGTTCGTGGCCACGTACTCAACGAAAATTCGAGGTGGATTCTTGCGTTTCCAAGCGCAATACTTGCGCCGCATCCGCATCCCACGCTGGGCTGATGTGCCTGAACCACTACGCCGCGAGTTGGCTGAGGCAGCCATCATGCGGGACGTGCAAGCCTGCAATCGGGCTGTGTTCAGGCTCTACGGGCTGAGCCACGAAGAACGATCTGCCCTTGGGGGCAATGGAGAATAAATGGCACTTGATCTTGTCGATTACGAACAGAAGGCCCGCGAGGCGGTGAAGGCCTTCTGGGGCAACCGCGAAGCGGCAAAACAAAAGCAGATTGAGCTTGGAAAAATCGATCAAGGCGAGAGGGGTGTAGTGGTCAATGGTAAGAACATGGATGGGTTTTTGGCTTTGGTTCTCGATATCGTCAAAGCAAACGGATTGGCTCATGCCGAAATACATCAGAAGAAAGCCGTACTCACTTTGCCTGGTTACTTCCGACCAACAAAGCTATGGGATCTCTTGGTGATTTACAAAGGCGAGCTTATCGCCGCCATTGAGCTGAAAAGCCAAGTCGGTCCTTCATTTGGCAACAACTTCAACAACCGAACTGAAGAGGCTATTGGAACGGCTCTCGACCTTCGGACAGCCTTCCGCGAAGAAGCCTTCGGCAAGCAACCACGCCCCTTTGTCGGATGGTTAATGATGGTCGAAGATGCCCCAAAATCTCGCTCCCCTGTAAAGAATTCATCACCACATTTTCCTGTGTTCAAAGAGTTCAAGGGCTCCTCCTACCTCAAGCGATATGACCTGCTCTGCCAGCGACTGGTGCAAGAGCAGCTTTACACCACAGCCGCTGTAATCGCAGCAGAGCGAGCAGCGGTCGATAGCGGTGACTTCCGAGAGATGTCATCAATGACTAGCCTCAGAACCTTCGTAACTACTTTAGCTGGTCATGTGGCCGCAGAAGCCGCTCGACTGGATCAGTGACCCTCTGCGATCACACCTACTCAAGGAGGAGTACCGTGCTTATTGCTCGATCTACCTGCATCGTCCTGTCCATCTGCCTTTCCCATGCCGCGCAAGCCGACTGAACCGCCCCGAGTTTTCCGGAGGCTCCACTCTTTGAGAGGATGGAGCGATGAAAACGACAACGAAGTATTCCCCGGAGGTTCGGGAGCGAGCGGTTCGGATGGTGCGGGAGCACCGTGCCGAGTATGAAAGCGAGTGGGCGACGATGGTTTCGATCGCGTCCAAGATCGGCTGCAAGGCAGAAAGCCTGCGGCTTTGGGTGCGCCAGGCGGAGCGGGACGCGGGTGAGCGGGACGGGCTGACAAGCTCCGAACGTGACCGCCTCAAGGCCCTGGAGCGGGAGAACCGCGAGCTTCGGCAAGCCAACGAGATCCTGCGCAAGGCGTCGGCGTATTTTGCCCAAGCGGAACTCGACCGCCGGTTCAAGCCATGAAGGGCTTCATTGACGGACATCGTGAGGCCTACGGGGTCGAGCCGATCTGCAGGGTGCTGCGGATCGCCCCGTCCACCTACTACACGCATGCGGCGCGCGAGGCTGACCTAGGTCTGCGCCCGGCGCGTGCGCAGCGCGATGAGGCGCTGATGGCGCACATCGGAGCGCCTCTGGCATGAAAACCTGCAGGCGTATGGCGTGCGCAAGGTCTGGCGTCAGCTCAAACGCGAGGGCATTCAGGCCGCCCGCTGCACGGTGGAGCGGCTGATGAAGCGCATGGGTCTGAAGGGCGTGGTGCGCGGCAAGCCGGTCAAGACCACGATCAGCGACCCGGCCCGTCCTTGTCCGCTGGATCGGGTCAACCGCCAGTTCACGGCGGATCGCCCCAATGCCCTGTGGGTGTCGGACTTCACCCACGTCAGCACCTGGCAGGGCTTCGTCTTTGTTGCCTTCGTCATCGACGTCTTCGCCCGTCGCATCGTCGGCTGGAAGGTGTCCGGCTCGGCCCGCACCGACTTCGTGCTGGATGCGCTGGAACAGGCCCTATACGCCCGCCGTCCGTTCGAGCAGGGGCCGCTGATTCACCACAGCGACCGGGGCGTCCAGTATGTTTCGATCCGCTATACCGAACGCCTGAAGGAAGCAGGCATTGAGCCCTCCGTCGGCAGCGTCGGGGACGCCTACGACAATGCCTTGGCCGAGACCATCAACGGCCTGTACAAGGCGGAGGTCATTCACCGCCACTCCTGGCCTAACCGGGACGCGGTGGAACTCGCCACCCTGGCGTGGGTGGACTGGTTCAACCATCGGCGCCTGCTCGGCCCGATCGGGAACATCCCGCCTGCCGAGAAGGAAGCCATGTACTATCAACAGCTCGCCACGGCCCCCTTGGTCATGGCAGCATGACTCAAAACAAACAGCCTCCGGAATTTCCGGGGCGGTTCAGACACACTCCACGGAAGAGTCATAGGTATCGCTGACGGGGACACACTGACCATCCTGGATGCGAACCGCGAGCAACATCGCATCCGCCTCGCCGGCATCGATGCCCCCGAGAAGAAGCAGCCTTTCGGTCAAGCATCAAAGCAATCCCTCTCGGACCTTGCCTACGATCGTGATGTCACTGTGGAGTGGCACAAGAGCGATCAATACGGACGCATCATCGGGAAGGTGCTGGTTTCAGGGAAAGACACGAACCTGATCCAGATCAAAAAGGGGATGGCCTGGCACTACAAGAAGTACGAAGGTGAGCAGTCTGTAGCTGACCGTAGGGCCTACGCAGCGGCGGAAGATCGCGCGAGGCAACAACGGCAGGGCTTGTGGCGGGAACAGGCGCCTATTGCCCCAGGGGATTGGCGCAAAGAGAGCCGCTGAGAAACTCAAATGGCGGCATCCCCTCGCCTGATGTGCCCCCCTACCATTGAGTGCTCGAAGCAGTCTGATAGACGTGAGTACGCTTGTGAATATGCTGGTGGTTCACATAGTACTCGTACAGGTTGTGCGCCTCGGCTGCCCGGTAATGGAAGCCACGCTCTCCCCACATGAGCCACACCAGCGCCTTGCCGGACTGCGTCAGGTAGCTGTCAAGAAGGTCACGACGCAGATAGCTGAAAGAGCCGTTGATCTGCGAGCCATACTCGCCGACTTCGCGGTACATGGACGCCACACCTGCAGCATCGTGCAATTCCCATTTGTTGGCGCGGTACCTAAGACTCGAAGCCTCACAGAGTCGTTTAGAGGGCAGTGACGCACCGCTGCCCTGGTTCAAAACGCTGTGGTAGTTCTCCCAGTTGTACTTCTGTACCGGGATTTCGACCGTGACGCCATTGTCTGGCCACCTATCAGCGGCCACCATGTATTCAGCACGGCCGCCCTCTTGCGCATCATCGGCAGGCAATCCAGGAATCGAGGAGAAAGGCATCTCCCCCGCATAGGTGTAGTAGTACTCTGGCACCGCTGGAATGGCGTCATTGCCGGGGTATTCAAGACCAGTGAACAACGTGCAAAGGCTGTCGACTTCTCCGCTGTCCACAAGTACCCCCCGGAGGAAGGTGAAGACCTGTCGGTCATCAGCGGGAGCGTTCTGTTCGATGAACCCGTCAAGTACAACCCACGGCCCCGTCAGGCCATCAATCTCCGCGATCTCAAGGATTTCTCGGTAGTCTGGTTGTGGACCTTCCACCACCCAGTCGCCAGTACCCGTAGGCTGATCGCCGAACAAGTCTGGGAGTTGCAGGTTGACGCTCGCGGCCTCAAGTGGAAATGTCGGGTCGATGTCCGCATCTGAGGGGCGAGCGCTGCGCCACTCGGGAAGGAGGCCCTGCGCGTATCGGACACCCCACATCTCGAAGTAAGCGATCCATCCGTACTTCTTCCCATATCGGTCGACCTTGTGCTTGTCGCCACCCATACGAGGGCCAGAGTTCATTTGCCTGTCAACAGCTTCGAACTGCTCGGGGTCATAGCCAAGCACCAGCATTCGCGAAAGGATTGCAGGCAGAACGCGCTGGTACTCTGGGTTGTTGTCGTCGTAGTTCGACCGACCTGGAATCAGTCTCCCTATCGTGTAGTTGCCGAAGTCCATTCGAATCGCCGCACGCTTCGCACGTTCGATCACCGCCGGGTCGTACTGCGGCATGTTCTCAAACGGATTGGGCAGATAGCTAAACGGTGGAAGGAGGTGAGTTGCCTCGTCCTCAGACAAGCAAGCCGGATCAACCATCCTCGCGATGGCGATGATTCCCAGGCAATACTGCTGATATAGAGCATGCCAAGTAGGATGCGTCGCGCCAGGCACAAACATTGCTCGATAAGTCTCGCGAGCAACTCTAGGTAGTGCCTCACGCATCTCCACAGCATTGATATCCGACCAAGTGGTCAGCGCGGCACCGTAGGCTGCGGCGAACATGCGCTCGGGGACGTATGGGTCTGAAACGGAAATTGCCTCCACAGCCAGCCCGAAAAACTCCTCAGGCCGTTTGGCAGCGAATTCGTACAGGATCTTGGTGGCCACGTCCCGCAGGCTTCTGGACGTTGACGTCAGCGTCCACATCACCCAGCGCGCCCGCCGAATCTCTCGCTCGTCTAGGTCACCCGACTTCCACCTAGACGACAGGAATTTGAAATCGACTTCAACTTCCTCAGATCTCTCGCGAACCCACTCCGACCAGAAAAGATCGCGCTGGGTATTGCTCATGGCCTTGAGCACGCCGTGCAAGAAGTCCATGTCATACGGATGTGCTCGCGCTGCCCTGGTACTCCGAAGTCTCTTGAAGGCAATCTGTGCGAACCGCTTCGACTCCTGCATTGCGCGCGCAAATCGTTCTACCGTTTCCCGCCCGATGTGCCTTGGGTCTGATTGTGCCGTCAACAACAGGGCATTCATAACGAGGTTCTCGTCCAACAAGTCTTGCCAAAGCTGGCGCCTGTCAAGGCGTTGCGGATACAGGCCAACCAGAGCCTCGAACACGTCATAGCCGAAGGTATGCGATCCAGGCTTGCGGAATTGGAACTGCGTGCGTCCTTCATCGCTTTGCAGCCATTGCGCCAAGGACGGTCTGGCAAGCAGGTGGCGGGCTATCATATGCCCGGCCATCAGGTCGTATGCAAACGCGATTCCTTGGCCACCTTCTTCAGAAGTGGTTCGAACGAGGACGCCTTCGGACTCCAGCGCGCGAATAACGCTGACGTCCCAACGGCCCACGTCTCGAACTGCCGTCCGAGCAGTTTGGAACTCCACGATTCTCGCGTTACCCTCCCAAAGAAGACCCGCTATCGTCAGCAGCGCATCTTGCACTTCATTCTGGTAGATGCGATGCGCCGCCGGTGAAAGCTCAGCAACTCGTTCGGCAACCTTGTTGAAGTGCGCTTCGAACAGGCTTGCGAGCGAACTGGGCAGCGCCTCTACACCGACAATGTGCTGGCGCCGAGGGTTCGCAACCTCGCAGAAGATTCTCAGCGTCAACGGGTGCTGCAAGATTTCGATCGGCAGATCCGCGTCAGTGGAATCGATCTTGTAGTACTCAAAATACTTGTCGATAGCCGTCTGCGGGTCGTCCTGGAACCCCTTGTGCTCAACTTGATGAAACTCCTCCGGCAGGCACATCTGCGCGAACTCATTGCGCAGAGTGACAACCAGCAGCACGTACGGAAAGTCCTTCAGAAGCTCATCCGCCCGGGAGATCTCATCCCTCCAGTTTCTCGGGTCTTCCGCCTCATTCAGGCCGTCAATCACAATAGGGATGCGCTTGCCCGCGCGCTGACCTGCCGCATCTACCGCCTCAACAAGCCGTTCGAAGCTCTCCGCCGGTCTGCCAGAAATCTTGAAGGCAGATACGAGATCGTCAAGCCCCTGGCCTGCATGAAGATTCTTGCCTAGCAGCAAGACACCACCGGGGAATTCTCCGTCCGCCTGCGTCACCTTGACGGCAAGCTCGGATTTCCCCTCCCCTGCAGCTGCAAGTACGGCAACGGCTCCAACTCCGATCGACCTCTCAAGATTGAGCAGAGTCGATGAGGCTGAATGGATGTCCGCAACCAAATTCGAGGCTAAAGGTGCTCCTGCTGAACGCGCGCCACGCAGCTTAGAGAGCAGCCTGTCGTAGCGCACAGGTTGCGACGGAATCGTCGTCAGTAGTTGCTGTACAGCGTCGAAGTCACCATTGCCGAGCACTGCGTGCAGGCTATCAAGTAGGTCAGCCAATCCGATGGCTCGTGCCAAGAGCGAGTCGACTTCGGCCTTGAGTTCGGTTTTGAGTTGCCCCGCGAGCGAAGCGATGTCCGTGCAATTCCTCTTGAGGGCACTTGAGAGGATCTTCAGTGATTCCCACGCGCTCTGGCCGCCCAGGCGCCTGAGTACCTTTTCCTCTGCCCCAACGACAACATGAACTTCCGGCTGGTATCGGTGTTTGAACGGAGCCGCAGCAAGCCTGTGCTGCTCAGCAAGTAGCGCAGGCGTCAGAACAAGCTCGCCGAAGTAGGTTTCTCGAAGTAACGCCCCCGGCCCCACCAGCAGGTCTTCGATATCCGTTGCCGTCAGCAGCTCCAACTTCAACTTGGGGAAGCTCTCTTCCTCAAGCGCGAAGAACCACTCTTGGTCTGCCTTTGTCAGCGTGTGGCGTGTCCAAAGCTTCCAATCAGTCACACCTTGGACATGGTTGCGCGTCTTCTTTATGCCCTCGATGATCTTGCTGCGGCGCGTGGCTCCCAAGGTTTGTCCGTTTGCCAACTCATACCATTTGCATTGCCAACCAATCCAACGTGGTGGCGCTCCGAGATCACACGACTCCGTCAGCTGAAGATGGAACTCCACGCCAGGCTGGTTTGCGAGTTGCTTGAAGCGACCGAAGCGACCGTAGTGGCGGCGCACCAGAGAGCGGCAAAGCTTCTCGAAGTTTTCGTCTGCTGCACCGGGTAGCTTGCTGAATACCCCCCAATTTGCTTCAGGCATCGGCGGAATCCGACGGGTAGTCGTGCGAAGAGAAGACTTCGACCTTCGCCCCGGCCTCAATGAAGAGCTTCACGAACGCGGACACCTCAGCCTCGTCAGTCGTGACAGTGATTTGATCGCCTTCACGCGAGAGGTGATGGTCGGATACCAGCTGGCCGAGATCAGCTGGCCCTAAGCTGTAGAGGTTCAGACTGCGCAGCAACGAGAGCATGTCATCTGAAAATCTATGATCCTCTGGTCCAGCAAAAGAGATGGAGTAGCTGTCGTCTTTCAAAGCCTGAGCGCTGAGCTTGTCAATGTCCTTCTCTACCTTGTCTGCGTCTTGCGCTCGCTTGAACCGCCCGATGAGAACCAGGTTCATCGAATGCTCAGAGCCGTATCCGTTCCAAATCCTCATGATTGCGTCCCTAGTTTGATCTCGAAGGTCTTTCTGAGTCGCTTAAGCGCCGACAAAACGCCGGCGTCTCCAATCTTCGCGCCGGCGGGCGAGTAAGAACTCGCGCGCAGCATGCCGGACGCGTCTATGTGCGCATAGGCCTGAAGGCATCGCTCATCGGGGAGCGGGTCGCACGTAGGCAGTCCTGACGCACCCGCCTCACTAACCGCAAGGCGAACCTTGCGTCTGTAGTTGGAGACCCAGTCCTGAAGTGCTCGTCCGACCACACCATCCATGTTTGCGACCGCGGTGGTTGCTTGCTGAGGTAGCAATAGTAACTCGCTAGCTCCAACCTTTTGCGCGAGCTCGCTCAACGCGTCAAGTTCTGCAATTGTGCGCTCGTTGACCACGACGTTGATTCCAAAGGGCGACAAGGTCGCAATCGATTCCATGCCTCGGAGCAGGCTGGCAAACTGCTTGCCGCGCTGCTCTTCATAGGTGCGACCTACCCCGTCAACACTAATGCGTGCGAAGTGGATCGAGCCCTTGAGGCGTGCGACTAGCTGTGGCGTCAGGCGATGACCATGAGTCGTGAATGTGACCGCGAGCTGAGTCTCTCCCGCAGCCCGTTTGCACATGTCGACGAAGTCAGGATGCAGCGTGGGTTCGCCGCCGCCAAATCCGATGCCGAGGCACCCATCCGTATCCAGTTCCTTCAACCAGCCGAGCACCTGGTCAGTATGCAGCGAAGACTTGTGCTTCGGCGCGTAGCAGTACGCGCAGCGAAGGTCGCAAACATTGGTGAGTGCGATGGATACCTGGCGGGGGGACTTCGACCAAACCGCCTCTTCCGGGCGCAACTCGTCTAGCAGGACATTCAGACCTGAAACTCGATCGAAAAGATGCACCCCGTTTGGGCCGATTCTGGACTTCATAAGGCAATGCATCCGAACCGGACTGCATGAAGGCAATCAAGACAAAATACACGCGTGATGAAATACTGGCCTACTGCGATACCAACGCGCCAAAGCCAACAGAAATGGAGGCATGGAAAAACATGAAGCCGGTCGGTCGGGAAATTATTGGCTGATCGTAATTTGTCAGGTGAGAACAAGGCAGATATTTCTTGCTCGCTCCTCGGGCTGCGACAAGGTCTCATCACGGCTTTATCCCAACCTTACTCAGCGCATTCCACAGCGCAGGCTCGCCTGCAGGTTGCCCTTCGCGTGCGGGCGAGTGATTGAATGATCTAGACTCCCCTGGACACTTACCTCCCAGCTTCTTCATAACCCCTTTTTCTGATCGGATAGATGACAGCATCGTTCGCAAACAGCTATCGAACTGCCCATCATGTTCTAGCTTGAACACTAGGCCCTGGAACGACTCTTCTGATTCTCCTCCCTTCCTAGCGCGACGCTGAATTTCAAGGATGTGAACATGCTTCTGGCCAATACTGAGTCTGGCAACCAGAACCCCTCGCGAAACTCGCTCCTGAACGTCCAAATAGAGCCAGTTCCTAACACCGGTATCCACCTCATCGTCATCATAGAACGGCTTCAACGGAATGAGTTGCGGCCCGGCATCTGAGCAAAACCCTCGATCAAAGGTAAACCACTCGACTTTTTGAATCAGATCTGGGTGGGTTCTCTTAGCGTAGAGCATGGCGTTCCACATATCCCGAAGAACACCATGCGACTCCATGACTTGTGGCGCATGGATGGAGGCATACCCTACGCCTTTCCCTGATCCATAGGCTTCACCTGTGGAGAAGGTGTCTGGATTTCCTCCGTCACCAGGCTTTCCTGATGAGCTTTTGGCCTGAGGGCGCCGAACGTCAATGACCGTACGCGGAGTACCAAGGACAACGAACTCATCTTCTTCAATTTCGATGATCACCG
>SDAY01000138.1 GCA_006212015.1 Halothiobacillaceae bacterium | reverse complement strand
GGAGCGCCGCCCCCGGCGCGAACAAACGCGCCAACAAGCTTCGGCCCAGGTGCGGCATCCCACAGCCCATCCCGCCTTTGTCCACAGGGCTATCCCCGGAAAATGTGGATAAGCGTTCAAGGTCCATGCAAGGCGCATGTAGGGCCCGTCGTCCAAGTCCGCTATCATCCTCGGACTTCAAGGGAGTTTCCTATGGCCTTCGTTGTTACCGACAACTGCATCCAGTGCAAATACACCGACTGCGTCGAGGTCTGCCCGGTGGATTGTTTCCACGAGGGACCGAACTTCCTCGTCATCGACCCGGACGAATGCATCGACTGCGCCCTGTGCGTGCCGGAGTGTCCCGCCGAGGCGATCTTTGCCGAGGATGACCTGCCCGCCAGCGAGCTCAAGTTCCTCAAGCTCAACGCCGAACTCGCCCAGCAGTGGCCGGTCATCACCCGCAGCAAGGCCCCGCTGCCGGATGCCGCCGAATGGGATGGCAAGCCCAACAAGCTGCCGCACCTCAAGCGCTGATCCGGCATGGCATAATGCGGCGCTATTCCACCTGTAATACGCGCCCCGCATGAGTCAAGACACCGTCACCCCGCCCGCCTCGAACTTCATTCGCAACATCGTCGAGGCCGACAACGCCTCCGGCAAGTGGGGTGGTCGCATCGAGACCCGCTTCCCGCCCGAGCCGAACGGCTACCTGCACTTCGGTCATGCCAAGAGCATCCTGCTCAACTTCGGTCTTGCGCGGGACTACGGCGGCGTATGCCACATGCGCTTCGACGACACCAACCCGACCAGGGAAGAGCAGGAGTACGTCGATGCGATTCTGGAGGATGTGCGCTGGCTGGGTTGCGACTGGGGCGAGCAGCTCAACTACACCTCCGACTATTTCGACAGGCTCTGCGCCTACGCCGAGACCCTGATCGAGGGCGGTCATGCCTATGTCGATTCGCAGAATGCCGAGGCGATGCGCGCCACACGCGGCACCCTGACCGAACCCGGCAGGGACAGTCCGTACCGCAACCGCTCCATCGAGGACAACCTCGACCTGTTCCGCCGCATGAGGGCAGGCGAGTTCCCGGACGGCACGCATATCCTGCGCGCGAAGATCGACATGGCCTCGCCCAACATGAACCTGCGCGACCCGGCCATCTACCGCATCCGCCATGCCCACCACCACCGCACGGGCGATGCCTGGTGCATCTACCCGATGTACGACTACGCCCATTGCGTGTCCGACGCGCTGGAGAACATCACCCACTCGCTCTGCACGCTGGAATTCGAGTCACACCGTCCGCTGTACGAGTGGTTCCTCGAGCGCCTGGCGGATGCCGGACACTTCAGCCGCCCGCTGCCCCAGCAGATCGAGTTCTCGCGCCTCAACCTGAGCTACACCGTGCTGTCCAAGCGCAAGCTGATCCAGCTGGTGCAGGAAGGTCATGTGGACGGCTGGGACGATCCGCGCATGCCGACCCTCAAGGGCGCGCGTCGTCGCGGCTTCACCCCGCAAGGCTTCAAGCTGTTCCTTGATCGCATCGGCATCTCCAAGTCCGACAGCCTGATCGACATGGTGGTGCTGGAAGACTGCATGCGCGAAGACCTGAATGCGCGTGCCGAGCGCCGTATCGCCGTGCTCGACCCGCTCCGGCTTGTGCTGGTCAACGTGCCGGAAGATCACGTTGAGGAGTGCTTCGCCCCCAACCACCCGCAAAAGCCGGAGTTGGGCAAGCGCATGGTTCCGCTGACCCGCGAGCTTTGGATCGAGCGCGAGGACTTCATGGAAACCCCGTCCAAGGGCTATTTCCGCCTGCGTCCCGATGGCGAGGTGCGCCTGCGCTACGGCTTCATCATCAAGTGCACGGGCTTTGACAAGGACGAGGCGGGCAAGGTGAGCTGCGTCTACGCCGAGGTGGACATGGACACCAAGTCCGGCACGCCGGGTTCCGAATCGCGCAAGGTCAAGGGCAACATCCACTGGCTGTCCGCCGCCCATGCGGTCGAGGCCGAGGTGCGCATGGTTGACCGCCTGTTCAGCGTACCCGCGCCGGGTTCACGCCGCGAGGGTGATGCGCCTGAGCTGGAGCGTGACTTTCTTGATGACATCAACCCGCATTCCAAGTCATCGACCCGTGCCATGCTGGAACCAAGCCTGGGCAGCGCCGCGCCGGAATCGACCTATCAGTTCGAGCGCCATGGTTACTTCGTCGCCGACCGGAAGGACCACAAGCCCGGCCATGCGGTGTACAACCGCACCGTGACCCTGCGTGACTCGTGGGCAAAGTGACGTGTAGCCCCTGAGATCATCCAAAAGGGCCCTTGCGGCCCTTTTTTCATCTCAGAGTCTGTGAATTTTTCGCTTTGCAGGAGGCCCGCCCCCGGGCCGAATGGCTGCACGACCTTCATCGCGGCGAGGGCGCCGCTCCTACGCGGGGCGGGCCGCCATGCATGCCCCATGCTCGCCCGCATCACCTTATCGGAGCGGCGATCGAGACGCGCGGTCGATCCATTCACAGCCTCTCAGGGGAGATAGAGGGGCGCCATGCGCCGCCAGGCCCAGCCCTGGTGGGCCCGGCCATCCCAAAAATAGATTTCGCCATGCACGCCCTTTGCCACCAGGATGTCGTGCAGTTCCTTGTTCTGCGCCATGAAGGGGTCTTCCCGGCCGATGGCCAGCACCACGCGCATGCGACGCAGGGCTTCGAGCAGGGCGGGGTCGCTCAGGGCGGGAAGGAAATGCAGCGGGGTGTTGAAGTAGATGGCATCGTCGTAATGACCCGAGAATAGATCCTGGAAGTGCTCAACCGCTCGGGTCAGGTCATAGCGCCCTGAAAAGGCGACCAGCTTCTCGAAGCGCTCAGGATGCCGGAAGGCGATGTTGGCGGCGAAATAGGCGCCGAGGCTCAAGCCGTGGGCGATGCGCTCACCGTCGGGATTGAGTCGTTCCACCAGCGGAAAGACTTCATCGAGCACATAGCGTTCATAGGCGAGATACCGGTGAATACGGTCTTCAGGCCGACACCAGAAGCAGTACACCGATTCGTGGGCGATGTTATCCAGACAGAAGAGCTGCAACTCGCCCGCCTCGATGCGCGGCTGCAGGTGTTCGACGATGCGCAGGTCTTCATATTCGTGGAAGCACCCATCGCGCGTGGGAAAGACCAGTACCGCACTGCCGGCATGGCCAAATACCAGCATTTCCATGTCACGATTCAGATGCGGGCTGTGCCAGCGGTGATATTCACGCCTCATGGAGCAGCGCCAGCCATAAGGAAACAAGGGCGCGTCAGGAGGGGTATTCCGACCCTAAAACCAGGTCCGCAAAAGCTCGTGGATTCGACGGGTTTCTTCATCGTGGCATGGAGACTCGAAGTGACCGGCCTGGAGGGGTATGAAGACCTTGTCGCCCGCCCAGGCATTGTGGATGGCGAATTGCCCCGGCGGGGCGACCGCCGGATCGAACAAGGCCAGGGCGGAGAACAAGGGCACGTCAGCGAAAGCTGCTGCACTGGATGCATCGTAGTAGGACAGCGTTTCAGGGACATGACCCGCCTCATGCACGTAGGCGCGAACCGATGCCCCGCTTCCTACCGTAGGACAGATCAGACGCAAGGGCCAGTGCCCGAAGGTTGGCATATTCAGATGCACGCCCTGGACCAGCGGCTCCCATGGGCAGGCGAGCGCACCCAGCCCGCCACCGAAGCTGATCCCGGCATAGCCGATCCAGGGCTGGTGTGGAAACAGTTGGCGTGCGGCGTGGATCGCAAGCCACAGGTCGTCCACGCAGTGGCCGATGAGATACGAGTCACGATCCTCGATGCCATGCAGCACATGGCGGGCGGGATCTTCGGGCAGGCCGGCCTGACGGCTCCGACCCATGCCGCGCGCGCAAGGAAAGACCAGCACGCTGTCCTGTCGGGGCCAATCCCAATCCGGCTCATCACGCCCGCCGTAGCCGTGCCCGATCACCCACAGGCGCCGGGGCGCGTGAAAACGCGGCGACAACACCCAGCCGCCGAGTGTCAGTCCATCCGCGGACTGGTAGCTGAGATCGTAGACATGCCAGGCCCCGTGATCGCCCGTGCGTCTCAACACAGGCCGGGGATCGCATGAACACACCCGGTCATGACGTTCTCGCCAGTATTCGGCAAAGTCATCGGGGGGGGGCGGCGCTTGAATGGCGAGCAAGTCCGCCAGCGAATAACCGTAGCCAGGATCGAAGGGGTAAGGGTGCTTCAACACGGACCTCAAGCCCGCGCCGGATGGTAGTGCCTCATCACCCGGCCACCCGCGCTGCATAACAATTCATAACCGATGGTCCCGGCGTGCCTCGCCACCTCATCCACCGGAAGGGCGCCACCCCACAAGGTCACTTCATCGCCGTGCCGGGCCGTCACGCCACGCAGGTCGAGCATCAGCAGGTCCATGGACACGCGCCCGACAACCGTCACCCGCTGGCCGTTGATCCAGGCTGGCGCGCCATGGGATGCGGCACGTGGGTAGCCGTCGCCATACCCCACAGCCGCCACGCCAACGGGCATGTCCTCTGGACACAGGTAGCTTGCGCCATAGCCCACAGGCTCACCTCGCGCGAAATGCTGGACAGCCAGCAGGCGGGTCTTGAGCGCCATCACGGGCCTCAGGTCAAGCCCTGCCGCCGAGCCAAGCGTGAAGGGGTTGCCGCCATACAAGGCGATGCCGGGGCGGACGATGTCGCCTCGCGCACCGTATTCCCCGAACAGCCCGGCGGAGTTGGACAGGCTGCGCTCGCCCGGCAGGCCCTCAACGGCCTGTCCGAAGACCTCAATCTGCCGGCGCGTGGCCGCAGGGTCCGCCTCGTCGGCGCGGGCGAAGTGGGTCATCAGGCCCGGCGCCTCGCGCAGGCGGCCCGTCGCCATCAGCCGCGCGTGCAGCGCCCTCACCTGTCCAGGCTCGATGCCCATGCGGTGCATGCCGCTGTCGATCTTGAGCCAGACCTTGAGCGGCAGGCCGGTATGCCCGCCCTCCAGCACGTCGACCTGCCAGGGCTGGTGGATGATGGGTTCCAGCATGAGCCTTGCGGCAAGACGGGCCTCGGGAAGGGTGGAGAAGCCCTGCAGGACCATCACCCGCTGGGTGATGCCGCCCTTGCGCAGGGCCTCGGCC
>SDAY01000137.1 GCA_006212015.1 Halothiobacillaceae bacterium | reverse complement strand
ACACGGTAGATCACGCGGTAAGGCTTGAAGAAGGTCTGTCGGTATTCCTTGATGCCGAGTCCGACCAATTCCTTCGGGTAGCTGCCACGCTCAGGAAATTTCGACAAGCTCTCCACCATCGCCATCAACGCACCCAACACGCCGTTGGCGTTGGCCACACAGTCGAACTCGGAGATGTAATCATGAATGGCCTCCAGGTCCTGCTCCGCCCCCTCGGTGAGCATGACTTCGAACCTGGCCGACGCGCCAGCCATCAGGCAGTGGCTCGCTTGGCGAGCAGACGGGCAACGACGTCGGCCACAGGTTTGACCTTGCCAGCGGCCACATCCTGGTTACCCAGTGCCAGGATTTTCAGCACGGCCAGGGTTTCCTGAGTCTCTTCGAACGAGGCCACGTCCTGCAGGACAGCCTTGGCCTCACCGTTTTGGGTGATGACCAAGGGCTCACGCCGCTCGGCGAGGTGCGTCAGAACCTCGGCAGCGTTGGCTTTGAGGTAGCTGATCGGCTTGACTTGAGATGAGTAGCGCATGGCCGTGCTCCTGATTTGCGAAAGACTAAATATAGTCCTTTTATGGTCTTATGACAAAAGGCCTGAATCGGGAACAGCGGTGCCCTCAAGGAGCTGCGGAAGGCGATGAGCCAGCCAGTGGAAGCCGATGTGTTCCTGCTCCAGCCGCAGTCCAGCGCGAATGCGGTTGTCACGCAGATCGTCGTAGAGGTCGCTCTCATCGGATGTCAGTCTGTGCAAGTCCGCCATCAGGGGCTTGTCCTCACGTCCCCATACGGCGGCGTGCGCATCGAGGGTTGCCCGGTCCATCAAGAACGAGTCCACATGACCGAAGTGGCCGCGCAACTGATCCAGGATGCCAAAGCCATGGGTATCGATGTCGCCCCAGTAATGGATAGCGCAGCCTTTCAGCCAGTGACTGCGTGCCAGCGCATCCCAACCGTAACCCGCGCCAAAGATCACGATGGCATCACGAACCGGCGGAAATGCCAGGAAGTTGGTCTCGTTCTCGGTGATGAATACATGCTGCACGGCGAGCTCCAGGCGACTGAAGCTGTCGGCATCCAGGGTCACGTCGGGGCATGCCGAGCCAGGCATGACCCGTATGGCCGGATCAAGCACGCGGAAGCGAATGCGCGTTGGCTTTTCCAGAAAGCCATAACGGGCGACAAACTGGCCGATACCGGTTTTGCCGCTGTCCACGGCATCGGCGGGCAAGGCCAGATCAAGCAGCTCGGCCAGCACGCGGCGATGGGCTTCGATGAATTTGCTGTGCACGCCCGGCACGTCCACCTGACGCAGGTAAATGCCCGGGCGCGGGTGTTCGACAAGCCAGGTCACCACGGCCAGCAATCGGGGCCATTCGGCGGCCAGTTCCAGCGCCTGCAGAGGGCGCCTTTCCATCCAGGGCAGCACGTCGGGGAGCGTTTGCCGTGTGGCGGAAACCAGGGCCGAAAAGCGTTCCCGCTCCCGGCGCTTGCCCAGCCAGGTCAATGCATGCTCGACCGTATCGATCCACACGCTGGCAGGCAGTTCTTGTGTCCCCTGGACGCGGTGTCGAAGTTCCTGCCACTCCACGCGAATCGAATCCGTGGCCGCCAATTCAGCCGCCCAGGCGCGAACCTCGTCAAAGCGATCCGTGATGTCCGCCGAGCCTGGCGACTTCAGCGACAGGCGCAAGGGAAAGCATGCATGGCCCGTCACCGCGTCTCGCAACAGATCGCCGCGCTCCCACAGACGCGCCAATTGCGCCTTCAACGCCTTCGGGCCGGTCCATGTCACCGCAGCGACTCCTGCGCGGATTGAGCAGGCATCAGGGCCTTCTGCGCCCGGTATTCCTCGATGGAAAGATTGCGCAGCCTGGAGGCCCGACCGCCCTCGTTATGGACGAAGCCGACGCTGGAGACATAGGGTTCGATGATGTGGATTTTCTGCAGCGGCGTCACGATCAGCAGTTGAAGATTGAGCTGCTTGAACAGCCTCAAACCGTACTGCGCCGACTCGTCCGAACCGCGCCCGAAAGCCTCGTCGATGACCACGAAGCGGAACGAGCGCGAGCGCACCGCGCCCCATTCCAGGCCGAATTGATAGGCCAGGCTGGCGGCCAGAATGGTGTAGGCCAGCTTCTCCTTCTGCCCGCCCGACTTGCCGCCGGAATCCGAATAATGTTCGTGCTCGCTGTTGTCCTCGCGCCAGCGCTCGCTGGCTGCGAACAGGAACCCGTTGCGCACATCGGTGACCTTGGTCGTCCAGCGGCGATCCTGTTCAGACAGGCCTTCACGGCCCCGGAAGCGGTCGATGATGGCCTTGACCTGAAGGAACTTCGCCTCGGAATACTGGGCATCGTCCGAACCTGTGACGGCGCCTTCGGTGCAAGCGCGCAATTCCTGCTGGAACTCACGGATCTCGGCATCCGGGCTTATCTGTGATTCCAGAACGATATAGCGCCCGGGGCTGTAGTCGATCTCGCTTAGGGACTTGTTGATGTGCGCGATGCGCTCCTTGATGGTTTCGCGTTCGCGGGCCAGTTGGGCATTGAAGTTGGCGATTTCGTTGATCGTGTTGACGTTGAGCAGATCCTTGAACCGCGCGACAAAACGCGGCAGGTCGTCGCGGTTCAACTGGGTCAGCAGGTTTTCATACTCAAAGGACGCCTCAAGACTGGCATCCATGTCGGCCGTCTCAAGCTTGAACGCCTCCTTGAAGGACGTCATGGCCTTGATGATCTTCTCGGCCAGGCGCTTGAGCTTCAGGTCTTCAGCGTCAATCCTGGACTGCAACCAGGTACGCACATCCTGCTCGCGGTTATTGCAGGACTCCACCGTCAATTGATGCTCGCCCAGCGCCTCGGTGCGCATGGATTCGAGCCTTGTCGCCAAGGCATCGGCGACGACAGCGCCTTGCAGCAGCGCCTCGGTGTGCTGACGAAGCTCTTGCGCGTCCGAGCGGCGCTGTTCCACCTTGGCCCGCTTCTCGCGCGCCGCTTGCAGCTCCGCGCCAGTCTCTTTCCGCGCCGTCTGTAGCTCGCGCAGGTTTTCGTTCAACTGCTTGAGGACGTCCGACGCCGATTCCAGCCGGCTCCGCTCATCCGTCAGTTGCGCGATCTCGGTGGCGACGCTGGCCCAATCCAGCTCATCGAACGCCGTGAATTCTTCGAGACGGGTCAGCGCATCGAGGCGGCTCGTGAGTCCGTCGCGCTCTTTCTGGATTGCAGCGATCTGGTCTCCAACATCGCCCAGCCGCGTTTCAAGCTGGTGGCGCCTGGCCTCCAGTGCCGCGATCTTGGCGCTGTTGCTCCAGCCCAGTACATAACGGCTACGGTCATCGATGCGGTGGCGGTCGTCTTTTTCGTGCCGACCGCTCGGGTCTTTGATCTGGCCCGCGCGCGTGATGGCGCGCGTCTCGCGGCGGAACTGTTCGGGCAAAGCGCAGCAGGCCACGTCGAAGCGGTGGGCGAGCTCCCGCTCCAGCCAATCGTAATGCGGGGATTCGGGCTTGATGGCCAGCTTGCGAACCAGGGAGTCGCGGTGCAGATCGGGCAGCTCGGCGGCCTTGCGTGGCCGCACATGGAAGTACACCAGCCGGCCGCGCAGATGGGCGCCGTCCACCCATTCGGCCACGGCCTTGTAATGGGCATCCGGCACCAGGAGCGCCAGCCCGAAGCCTCGCAACAAGCGTTCGGCGGCGCCTTCCCAGTCTCGTTCATCATCACGCACCTGGATCAACTCGCCGGCGAAGGGCATGTCGTCCACGTTCAGGCCCAGTGCCGCACAGATCGCGGCGCGGATCTGGATCTGCGGATCGTCGATGTTGCTGCGACGGCGTTTGAGGCTGTCGATTTCGCCGCTGAGCTGCCCGTGCTCCAGCCTGCCCTGACGCAAGGTGACGCCGTGCTCGGTCAGCGCGTTCTGCAGATCGGCATCGCGGTTGCGCGCCGCCTCGCGCCAGCCTTGGTACTTGCCACGCTGCGCGGCGAAGGTGGAGGCATCCGCCGCCGCCGGCTCGCCCAGTACGGTGGCCAACGCCCCGTAGCGAGCGGCCTTGGCTTTGCGCGCATCACGCAACGGTTCCTTCTTGCGGATCTCGGCGGCAAGGCGTTCCAGTCGGTCGCCGCCGTTGTCATGGATGGCCTGTTTCAGTTCATCCACCTGCTGGCCCTGCGCCTCATGAACCCTGTCGAGCTTTTGCGCCTGGGCCTCTGCGCGCGTCCATTCTTCCTCCAGCAGGCCCAGCCGCTTGTCGATCAGATCGAGCTTCAGGCCCGCGAAGTGGGGCCGCAGGCTGTCCCGGCAGCCGCGCAAGCCGTCGACCTCGGCCACCCATGCGCCGTGACGGCCACAGTCCGCGATCAGGGGCGTGAGCCATTCAACCTGCGCTTTGGTTTTCAGCACCGCCTGATGGGCGCGGTTGAGATCATCGAAGTGGGCGATCAAGGCTTGCAGGCGTGGGCCGACCTCGAAAGGTTCGAGCATGTGGCTGCGCACAAAATCGGTCAGGTTGCCCACCGACTTCATCGACACCGTCTGATGAAACAGCTCCAGGGCCTGATCATTTTCAATGCCAAAACGCCGACGGAACCAGGCCGCATAGGGCGGAAAGCTGTCGTGCAATTCGGCCCCCAGCCCGCGCAGCTTCTTGCGCAGCTGGGTGATGTCCGACCCGAAATGGGCGAAATCGGAGGCGATCGATAGCGCACGCTCCGCCCCAAGGAAGAATCGCGCCGGCTGCCCCTGCGCGTCCTTCATCCAGAACACCTGGGCCAGCGTCACCGTCTGGTCGTAGCCCGCGTTGTGGAACACCCCCAGGATCACGGAGTAGCTGCTCTGGTCGCGCAGGCTCACCGGCTTGGCCGCGCCCGTCACTTCGTTGCGCTCGGATTTGTAATGCCCGAGCACATAGGAGCGCAGCGTGCGCTCCTTGCTGTCCGCGCCCGCGGCCTTGTTGTAGGCGATCCGGTTGGCGGGCACCAGCAGGGTGGTGATGGCGTCCACCAGGGTGGATTTGCCCGAACCGATATCGCCCGTGAGCAGGCCATTCCTGCCATCGAGTTGCAGCGTCCACACCCGGCTATCGAAGGTGCCCCAGTTGAACACCTCCAGACGGGTCAGGCGAAAGCCCGACAGCGTGTCATCAGCCACGAAGTCCAGGTCCA
>SDAY01000028.1 GCA_006212015.1 Halothiobacillaceae bacterium | reverse complement strand
CGGGCACCTCGAAAAACCTTTCGAGGTGCCCGTGCGCCCCATGGATGGGGCGCCGCCCAATCGCGTAAGCGATTGAAATGGCGTGAGTTCATTGCGGGTTTCCCGCAATGAACGTCCTCGAAAAATCCCATGGAAGGGGTTTTTCGAGGTTCCCGGATATCAAGGGCGTGCTGAAAAATTCAGCACGCCCAGTCCGGGGCATGGATGCCTTGGCGCAAACAAGGGCATAAACCCTTGATTTACTGAGGCTACCGTGAATTCACTTCGCGGCCAGCCGAGCTGAAAAAAGCCATGGATGGTTTTTTTCAGCATCTCCTTAAGAATCTTTCCATCCCTATCACCCCGCCATCGATGGGCGGTGGGGCATCCATGACCCAAACGGTTCGCACGGGTCAATTCAGTGCTGAAATTTATCACAGCACTGAACCTTGCCCAAGGCGAGGGGGGTTGATAAAGTTCCACGCTTGGGCTAGTCCAATCCGGGCTGATCGCCCTTTCAATTCCAGACAAACGCAATACATTCAATACATTATGTTCAAGAACATCTTCGGCATGTTTTCCACCGATCTGTCCATCGACCTGGGCACGGCCAACACGCTTATCTACATGCGCGGCAAGGACATCGTGCTGGACGAGCCCTCGGTCGTCGCCATTCGGCAGGATGGCGGCCAACGTTCCATCCAGGCCTTCGGCATCGAGGCCAAGAAGATGCTCGGCCGCACCCCGCAGAACATCACCGCCGTGCGCCCGCTGCGCGATGGCGTGATCGCCGACTTCCACGTCACCGAGAAGATGCTTCAGCACTTCATCCGCAAGGTGCATGGCAGCAACCTGCTGCGCCCGAGCCCGCGCGTGCTGGTGTGCGTGCCGGTCGGCGCCACCCAGGTCGAACGCCGTGCCATCCGTGAATCCGTGCTCGGCGCGGGCGCGCGCAAGGCCTATCTGATCGACGAACCCATGGCCGCCGCCATCGGCGCAGGCATCAGCGTCGACGAGCCGCGCGGCTCCATGGTCGTGGACATCGGCGGCGGCACCTCGGAAGTGGCTGTGATCTCGCTGGATGGCATCGTCTACTCCTCCTCCGTGCGCATCGGCGGCGACAAGTTCGACGACGCGATCATCAGCTATGTGCGTCGCAACTACGGCATGCTGATCGGCGAAGCCACCGCCGAGCGCATCAAGAAGGACATCGGCTGCGCCTACCCCGGCAAGGAACTGCTGGAGATCGAAGTGAAGGGCCGCAACCTGTCCGAGGGCATTCCGCGCAGCTTCACCCTCAACAGCAACGAGATCCTCGAGGCCCTCAACGAGCCGCTCTACGGCATCGTCCAGGCGGTCCGCACCGCGCTTGAGCAAACCCCGCCGGAACTGGGCTCCGACATCGCCGAACGCGGCATCGTGCTGACCGGCGGCGGCGCCCTGCTGCGCGACCTCGACCGCCTGCTGATGGAAGAGACCGGCCTGCCGGTGGTCGTCGCAGAAGATCCGCTCACCTGCGTCGCCCGTGGCGGCGGCCGGGTGCTGGATCTGATCGACGCGCGTCACAGCACCCTGTTCTCGGTCGAATAATCCCGTTCACAAGGCAGCCCGGCCTTGGCCAATCTTTTTCGCAAGGGGCGCGGCGGGCCCGTCTGGCTCGCCGTCCTCGTCCTGCTTTCCCTGGGCCTCTACCTGGCCGACAGCCGCCTGCACCTGCTCGAAGGGGTGCGTGGCTGGATCATGGCTGGTCTCGAGCCGATCCAGCGGCTTGCCACCCTGCCATCCTCGTTGTGGCGCGGGGCGAGTGAATCCTTCCACTCGCGTGAACATCTGGAAAACGAGCGCGCACGGCTTGGGCAGGAAAACCTGCTGCTGAAGACGCAGATGCAGACCTTCTGGTCGATACAGGAGGAGAACAAGCGACTGCGCGCCGCGCTGAAGGCCACGCGCCCCCTCGAACAGGATCTCCTGCTGGCCGAGATCATCCCGGTCCAGTCCGCCCCGCTGGGCCAGACCGTGCTGATCAACCGGGGAGCGCACGACCATGTGCATGTAGGCCAGGCGGCACTCGCCGCCGAAGGCGTGCTGGGCCAGGTCATCCATGTCGGCCCGCAGACCGCCGAAGTCATGCTGCTGAGCGATGGCAGCCATGCCCTGCCCGTGCGGGTTGCACGCTCCGGCCAGCGTGCGATCGCGCGCGGCACGGGGGGGATGGATCGCCTCGAGATCCTCCACATGCCGAACAACGCCGACGTACGTGAAGGCGACCTGCTGGTGACATCAGGCCTTGGCGGGGGCTTCCCGGCGGGTTACCCGGTGGCCGTCGTCATGGGCATTGCCCCGGCCCAGAGCGGCCCGTTCGCCAGCATCAGCGCACGCCCCCTCGCCCCACTGAACGACCCCAGGGAGGTCATTCTGGTCTGGATGCGCGACACCACGGCCCCGTTGCCCGCGGAGACGAAAAACACGGATGGAGCGGCGCATGCGCACTGATCCGGCCGCGTGGCTGATCATTCCATCGACCCTGCTGGCCGCCCTCGTCCTTGAGCTGTTCCCCTGGCCGGACCTGCTGGACCCCTGGCAACCGCCCTGGCTTTTGCTGACCGTGCTGTTCTGGGCCATTCGCCGCCCGGATACGGTGGGGATGAGCATTGCATGGATAGCCGGTCTCATCCTGGACGTCGCGCTCGGCAGCCCGCTCGGCACCCATGCCCTGCTGTTCACCCTGGCGACGACGATGACGCTTGTGGCGCAGCGCATGTTGCTGGCCTTGTCCATGATCCAGCAAGCCCTGTGGGTTGCCTTCCTCACCCTGCTGCAACAGGCGTTCCTGCTGCTGATGGACGGTCACGCTTCGGCTGAAAAACTCATGCTGATGTCGCTTGCACCGGCCCTGAGCGCGCTGCTTGCATGGCCCGTGATCAACATCGCGTTGATGAATCCGCAACGGCGCCTCGAGCGGGGGCGATAGGACCGTCAGTTCAACAGGAAGGCTGGGGCGATGGATCAATGATCGAGAAGAATCAGCGCCCAGATCATGGCGGTCATGAGCAGGGTGGTCATGACCGCCGCGGAACCCATGTCCTTGGCGCGACCGGAAAGCTTGTGCGGCTCGAACCCCACGCGGTCGATAGCATTTTCGAGCCCGGTGTTGAGTAGTTCGACCACCAGCACAAGCATCAGGCTGCCCATCAACAAGGCCCGCTCGACCCCGGTGTCCCCCAGCCAGAAGCCGAGCGGCGCAAGCAGCATGACCAACCAGAGCTCCTGCCGGAAGGCCGCTTCCTTGCGATAGCAGGTCTTGAGCCCCTGCCAGGAATACCCTGCCGCCAGCATGACCCGGCGCAACCCCTTGTTTTCAGACGCCATCCACGGGCCCCCGGCTTATTCGCCGATGAAATCCTTGTAGCTGCTCGCATCCATCAGCGGGGGCAGGGTGCCCAGGGCGCGGCAGCGCACGATCCAGCCGGCGGCATAGGGTTCCTCGTTCACGGTCTCCGGGGAGGCCTGAAGCGCATCGTTCACCTCGACGACCTCGATGGCCGTCGGCGCCAGCACATCCCAGGCGGACTTCACGGACTCGACGGAGGCGATGACGCCCCCCGCCTCCATGCGCGCCCCGGTTTCGGGCAGCTGCACGAACACAAGATCGCCCAGCAGGGACTGGCCATGCTCGGTGATGCCGATCGTTATCAGCCCATCGTCATCCTGACGCAGCCAGGTATGGCCTTCGGTATACAGCAGGTTCTCGGGAAGCGCGCTCATGCAAGGTCTCCTTGGGGTGGCAGGCGAAGGCATCATGCCACACATTTGTTTCAGGCAAATGCCCCCTCGGCTTTCCATGAGTTGAGTCATTTGACGCAGTCGCGTGCGTGTTTTCACGCGGGTGATCCATCCTGAAATCGCTAACTGATTGATATGATTCACCCCATCAATCAGGCATGAAACATGCTTATGAAGCACCTGACTCAACGGAGCCCACAGGAGCAAGAGAACGACATGCCAAGCCCACACCATGCCTTCCGCCTCAGCCTCATCGCCGCCGCCGTCATGGGCGTGGCCCACGCCGACGAACTGGCCCCGCTCAAGGTCCAGGCCGAGGCCCTGGCCGAAACGCCGAACACTGCGGTGATCGCCCCCGCCGACATCGACACCCGTCCGGTCCTGGATGCCGGCGAGGCCCTGCGCGAGGTGCCGGGCGTGTCCGCCAGCCGCATGAGCCAGCATGGCGTCGACCCGATCATCCGCGGCCAGAGCGCCACCCAGCTCAACGTCCTGCTGGACGGCGGCTACGTGCATGGCGGCTGCCCGAACCGCATGGACACCCCAAGCAGCTTCGCCACCTTCGAGACCTATGACCGCGTGATCGTGGAGAAGGGCGTGCAGAGCGTCCAGCATGGCATGGGCGGCAGCGGCGGCTCCGTGCTGTACGAGCGTGACACCGCCGCCAAGGCCGCCACCCCGGGGCTGCAAGGCCATGCGGGTGTCGCCGCCAGCTCCAACGGCCTGAACGGCGCCACCTACATCGACGGCATGTACAGCAACGGCAAGGCCTATCTGCGCGCCTTCGGCGAATACTCGGATGCCGACAACTACGAGGATGGCGATGGCCGCGAAGTCCCCTCCGCCACCACCAAGACCGCCGGCGGCGTGGTCGCGGGCTACCGCATCAGCGAACACTCCGGGATCGAGGGCACCCTCGAGGCCGTGCGCGGCAAGGACACCCTGTACGCCGGCGCCGACATGGACGCCCCCAAGGACGACATGAACGCCTATCGCCTCAAGTACTGGAACCAGGACATGGGCGGCGCCATTGATGGCGTGAAGGTCGAGGCCTGGCGTTCGGATGTCGAGCACCTGATGGACAACCATTCGCTTCGCACTCCACCGGCCATGACAACCATGTACCGTGACGCCCCATCGGAGGTATCCACACAAGGCGCGCGCCTGACGCTGACCTCCAAGCCCGTGGCCGCCCTCAAGCTCGATTACGGCCTGGACATGCAGGACGTCAACCGCGAAGGCTGGGTGATGAACCCCGCCACTCCAGCCAGCACGCTGTTCTGGCTGTGGCCCGAGGCCGAAATGCGCAGCGTCGGCGGCTTCGTCGAGGGTCTTTACGGCCTGAGCGCGACTTCGCGCGTCAAGGCGGGCCTGCGTGTGGACAGCGCCACGGCACGCATGAACGAAGCGCTTGCCAACAGCATCGCCACGCACGCACTCGTTCCGGCCAGCATCAAGGCCGCCGCCAGGGAAGACCAGGACAACACCGCCATCGGCGGCCTGCTGCGTTACGAGCATGACCTGAGCAAGAATCTGACCGCGTTCACCGGTCTTTCCCGCAGCGTGCGCCAGCCGGATGCCACCGAGCGCTATGTCCTCAAGGCAGCACCCACCGGCATCACCTGGCTTGGCAACCCCTCACTCGATCCCGAAGTGCATCACCAGCTCGATGTCGGCCTGAGCGGCAAGGCCCGGGGCATCACGTGGGAAGCCGTCATGTTCTACGACGACGTGAGCGACTACGTGCTGCGTGACATCAACAACGGCAAGGTCGCGGGCGTCGCCAACAGCGCCACCCTCTACCGCAATGTCGACGCCACCCTGTTCGGCGCCGAGCTGTCCGGTCAGTGGATGTTCGCGCCCGGCTGGCATGCCCATGGCGCATTGGCCTATGTCAACGCCCAGAACGACACCGACGGGCGCAGCATCGCCCAGATCCCGCCGCTCAATGGCCGCATCGGCGCGGACTACACGGGTTCCAACTGGCACGCAGGCGGCCGCGTGCGCTTCGCCGCCCAGCAGCATGAGATCGACACCGCCAGCGGGCTCGACACGACCCAGACCCCGGAATACGCGGTGCTGGACCTCTATGGCGGCTACGACCTCACCCGCAAGACCCGCCTGAAGCTCGGCGTGGACAACCTGTTCGACAGGCTCTATGCCGAGCATGTCAACCGCGCCTATGCGGGCGTCTTCGGCGACCCGAGCCAGCGCATCCAAGAGCCCGGCCGCACCGTCTGGGCGCGCCTGGACACCCAGTTCTGATGGCCTGATTGACTGGCCCTCCGGCCAACCTCCACCTGTGACAAGGCCCCGCATCGCGGGGCCTTTATCGTCAGGAATCCTCGGCCTGAAGGCTCGATGCCCGCGGCCTCAATCCTCGTCTTCATCCTCATGATCATGGTCCTGCTCAGGACCATGCTCCTCGGGCTGAGCGCTCGCCTCGCCCCGCAGGAAAGCCTGCACGGCGGCATCGGGATCGGCCTCCGCCGTGATCCAGCCTTGCACGCCCATGCGTTGCAGGCGCATCAGCATGCCCTGCCCCATGCCCTGGGAAATGAAGGCCGTGATCCCTGTCAGGGCGGCAGGCAGGCCGCCCGGCGTGGCACGGAAGCTCTCGTCCTTGGCGAGTTCGACCAGCCGGCGCTCGCCCGGCATGCCGTTCTCGATGGGATAAAGCCAGAACTTGCGGCACAGACCCGCATGGCTCGTGACGGTCTTGCGGTTCTGACTGGTGACAGCGATCAGTGGATTCATTCGATATCTCCGAAGTGGAAGCGCTTGCCGGCCGGGGCCTCGACGAAGCGATCCGGGAAGCGGTTGCGCAGATAGCACTGGGCATTCAGGCCCGTGCAGTGATTGGGGGCCAGCACCCGCACATCGAGGGTTTCGAGCAGGCCGGCGGTATGCGCCAGACGCTCCTCACCCGCGCGCAGCAGGTGGGTGCCGCCAATCACGGCATGGATGGGGCGCCCCCCGGTCAGCTCGCTGATGTATTCGAGGGTGTTGACCACCCCCGCGTGGCAGCAGCCGAGGATGACGACCACACCCTGCGAGGTGAGGGCATACAGCGCCTGATCATCGGGGATCAGATCTTCCTCATGCCTGTGGGCATCGCAATAGAACGGCCCGCCGGTGTCCTCGAAGGCGTTTCGGCGCGGCACGGGGCCGGTGACGAACAGGCCGGGAACGATCTCGGTCGGCTTCTCGGTGGCATGCACCGCGCGCGCATGACCCAGTGCTGAAATAGAGGCCTTCGGCGCGCCGATGTCCTTGCCGTCGCGGTTGAACTTGGGCCGCAGGGCCTCGGGGTGCAGGTAGATGTCCACCGCGCCGCAGCGCGAAAGCACCGCGGGCAGGCCGCCGGTGTGATCGTAATGGCCATGGCTGAGGACGATGGCGTCCAGCGCGGACAGGTCGATACCCAGCGCCCCGGCATTGTGGGTCAGCGTCAGCCCCTGCCCGGTGTCGAACAGCACATTGCGGCCATCGGCATGCAGGTGAAAGGCGATGCCATGCTCGCCCAGCAGCCCGCGTCCGATAGGCTGGTTTTCAACCAGCACGGTCAGCTCAAGGTTCCTGATCATCATCCACCTCCAGAAACGGACAAGGCCCCTCATGGGAGCCTTGCCATCATGCCATAAATTTTACTTATCCAGCATCAGCGTCACAAGTTGATGGGCGAGCCCCTGCCCGGGCTGCACGCGCCGCCGCACCCAGATACTCAGAGCCTGTGAATTTTTTGCTGCCGCCCTGCCTGATCAGGCATCGTCGAGTAGCCCGGATGTAGCCCGGATGCAGCGTAGCGGAATCCGGGAGGCTTGAGACACCCTATCGCGGCGAGGGCGCCGCTCCTACATGCTGGAGGCCCGCCCCCGGGCCGAATGATGCGCCGCTCTGGATCGTCTTCGGAGCAGGCATGGGGGTGCTGCCGATTCACTCACAGGCTCTCACTCCCCGTCCGGCACGAACCGCAGCACATTGCCGTTGATGCAATAGCGCTTGCCGGTCGGCGGCGGGCCATCGTCGAACACATGACCAAGGTGAATGCCGGAACTGGCGCTGATGACCTCGACCCGGCGCATGCCGTGGGCGTGGTCCTCGCGCAGGGTGATCGAACCGTCCACCGGGTTGAAGAAGCTCGGCCAGCCGGTGCCGCTGTTGAACTTGGTGTCCGAGCGGAACAGCGGCGCGCCGGTGATCGGATCGACGAAGGTGCCGGGGCGTTTTTCGTCCAGATGCGAGCCGGTGAAGGGGCGTTCGGTGCCCTGCTCGAAGGCGATCTTCCGCTGCTCGGGCGTCAACAGCTGGAAGCCCAGCCATCTCCAGAAGCGGTCCTTCTCGCCGTTGTAGCCGGTGTAGCGGGAGACCTCCCTGCCCTTCTCGAACAGCACGATGGTCGGCGTGGCGAACAGGGCCTTCTCCAGCGCCCAGTCCTTGGGCGGATTGGGGTTGAAGGTGGCGACGATGGGCGTCCCGGCCTTCCAGCCATCGAGCACCTCGGCATGGAACTGCTTGCAGAACGGGCAGTCTTCCGCCTCGAACACGATCAGCTGGCGATCAAAATGCAGGCTGGCCGGGTCGAGCTGCGCAGGCACCGCCTTGCCCGAAGCGCCGGGATAGGCCACGCCCGTGCCGCCCAGACCGCAGTAACCGTTCGGGTTCTTCTTCAGGTAATCCTGGTGAGCATCCTCGGCGCGGTTGTAATTGCGCAGCGGGGCAATCTCGGTGGTGATCATGCCGCGCCCTGCCTTGGTCAGCGCCTGCTGGAATGCATCCCGAGTCTCCAGCGCAACGGCCTTCTGGGCGTCGCTGGTGGTGTAGATGACGCTGCGGTAATTGCTGCCCACATCATTGCCCTGCCTGTCGCCCTGGGTCGGGTCATGATTTTCCCAGAACTTGATCAGGACGGTCTTGAGGCTGACCTTGTCCGGGTCGAAGTTCACCCTGATGACCTCGGCATGGTTGCGCATCGTGCCCGCGCCACGGCGCAACGCCTTCTCCAGACCGAGCACGTCGTAATAACCCGCCTTCTCGGCATCGCCACCCGCATAGCCGGATTCGACATCCAGCACGCCGGGGATCTCCGACATGCGCTTTTCCGCGCCCCAGAAGCAGCCCATGCCGAGCACGATGGATTCGGTTCTGGCCGCGTTGGCCATGATTGGCGTGACCATCAATAACACCCCCAACATTGCCATGAATTTCTTGGTGATCGAGAACATGCTGTACCTCCAGCGTTGAAGCGAGTCCAAGCCCAATGACCGCACCGGAAGCGGCGGGTTTCATGGGCATGCAAGAGGTCATTCGTGAAAACAGCGCCTGCGGTTACACCCCAGGCCAAAAAGCGGTCCGTTGGGGGCGTTCACTCAGCGTTTGCGAAGAAATCGTAGCGCGCACCCCGAACACAGGATCCCAGGCGGCGCGTCATTCGGCCCGGGGGCGGGCCTCCTACATGGAGGAGCGGCGCCCCCGCCGCGATAAGGTCGCCCGTAGCAACGGGCTTGCCATGATTGACTCACAGCCTCTCACGCCGAATCACGCAGCCTTCAGGCCGGCGCAAACTTCTTCAGATGATAAAGCAGGGTTCCGCGAGTGACGCCGAGCAGACGGGGCGCATGGGTGCGCGGGCTTTTAGGCAAGGCTCACGGCCTGTTTCGGCGAAAGAGCTTGTCCATCAACCCGCTCATGAAACCCGTGGCACCCATGGTCATGACCCTTGAATAGCTGGCGCTCTGCAGATCCATGATCACGCCAATCAGGAAGTCATGCTCCCGCTGCTCGCACCAGCGAATCTGCCCTGGAATCTCATACAGTCCCGGCATATTCGGTAACCCCATGATCAGGGTGACGAAGCGCTCTTGCTGGAAGGGCACGGAGCTCGTCATGCGCAGACCGTTCTCGGACAGGTCGAGTGATTCGCAGTAGGCGGGTTCGGCGAGGGAGGCATCGAGCACCTGGACGCGCTTCACCCATTCGCGGCGCCGCTCGCCCCGCGGACTGTCTTCACTAAGCTTGGCCATGATGATGTAACGCTCCGCCGCAATGTCAGATCAAGAAAACTCGCGATTATAGCAACCTGTCGGACTTGAGGGGCTGAAGCGAAAAAGTCACCGGCCGAGGACAGATAAAGACAAGCTCACGGGCCTTCAGCTCATGGGCCTTCAGATCCCGAAAAGCCTCGCCCAGAAACCATGCGGCTGGGCGTGGGACACCTCGGCGCTGGCCAGATCAATCGCCACGCCGAGCAGGAAATCCTTTTCACGCGTCTCGCACCAGCGGATCTGTCCATGCAGGTCGAACATGCCAGGCACGCCCGGAAGGTGGAGCGCCAGCATGACGAACGCGGCGGGCTCGAACGGAACGGGGCTTGCGATGCGCACACCGTTCTCGGAAATGTCGAGCGCCCTGCACTCGACCCCCTGACCACCCCCCGGGGGGGTGACCTGTACCTCCACATCCCACTTTCGACGGTTTTCGCCTCGATCCTTGTCATGTGCCTGCCCGTTCATTCACGCTCCCCCTGTCAAAGCCGCAAGAAGGCCCCCGGCGGGGCCGTGGATCCAACTTAGCGGATGGATCGGGCGATGGCGGGGAAAAACAGCGGATCGCGTGCAAAAAAAACGCCCCGGACATGAAACATGTCCGGGGCGCCGCGCCCTGCGGGGCCATTCAGGCCAGCGCGAACTTCTTCAGGCGATAGAGCAGGGTGTCACGGGTGATGCCGAGCAGGCGGGCGGCGCGGCTCTTGTTGCCACGGGCGCGCTCCAGGGCCTGGCGGATCATCTCGGACTCCAGCCATTCGAGATCGACACCCTCCTCGGGCAGGCGGAAGCCCTCCTGCGCCACGGGCCGGCTGGCGGTCTGGGTGATCTCGCGCGGCAGGTTGCCAATCTCAACGGTGCGACCGTTGAACAGCACCACCAGTCGCTCGCAGAGGTTGCGCAATTCGCGCACATTGCCCGGCCAGCCGTGACGGCGCAGCATGGAGCGCGCCTCCTGGGTCAGTTGCGGCATCGGCACGCCATGCTCGCCGGCAAAATGCAGCAGGAAGCGGTTGAGCAGCATGTCGATGTCGCCGCTGCGCTCGCGCAGGGCGGGCAGTTCCAGCGGCACCACCTGCAGGCGGTAGTAGAGGTCTTCACGGAAACGACCGTCCTTCACAAGCCGGGCCAGGTCATGATGGCTGGCTGCAATCACCCGCACGTCCACCGTCACCATCCGGCTGTCGCCCACCGGCATGCACTCGCCGGACTCGAGGAAGCGCAGCAGCTTGGCCTGGGCCGCCAGCGGCAATTCACCCACCTCATCGAGGAACAGGGTGCCGCCATGCGCGCTGCGAACATGGCCGGGACGGTCCTCCAGCGCGCCCGTGAAGGCGCCGCGCCTGTGGCCGAACAGCTCCGATTCGACCAGCGACTCCGGCAGCGCCGCGCAGTTGAGGGCGATGAACGGGCCGCTGGCGCGCGCGCTGGCCTCATGCAGGGCGCGGGCCATCAGGTCCTTGCCGGTGCCGGTCTCGCCGCTCAGCAGCACGGTCACATCGGTGCGGGCGACGATCTGGGCGGAACGGATCACGGTTTCCAGCAGGGGCGACTGGGTGATGATGCGCGCAAAGGAGTTCATTCGAACCTCCATATCAAGCAAACTGATCCCGCAAGCGGGGCATATGACGCATATTTATCACACAAGTCCAGCGGGGGAATCAAGGCGTGAAAACCTATCTGGTCGGCGGCGCGGTGCGGGACAGCCTGCTCGGACTGTCGGTGCGCGAACGTGACTTCGTGGTCGTCGGCGCCACGTCTGCCGACATCACAGCCATGCTGGCGCAGGGCTACAGCCAGGTCGGCAAGGATTTCCCCGTCTTCCTGCACCCGCGGACCAGGGAGGAATACGCCCTCGCCCGCACCGAGCGCAAGTCCGCCCCCGGCTACCATGGCTTCATCGTGCATGCCTCCCCGGACGTGACGCTGGAAGACGACCTCGCCCGCCGCGACCTGACCATCAACGCCATCGCACGGGCCGATGACGGCACCCTGATCGACCCCTACGGCGGCTTGCGCGACCTGGACGCCCGCCTGCTGCGCCATGTCTCCCCGGCCTTCGTCGAGGACCCGGTGCGCCTGCTGCGGGTGGCCCGCTTTGCCGCCCGCTTCGCCAACCTTGGCTTCAGTATCGCGGACGAGACCATGACCCTGATGCGGCGCATGGTCGAGAACGGCGAGGTCGACGCGCTGGTGCCGGAACGTGTCTGGCAGGAGATCGTCAAGGCACTGGGCACCGACCGCCCCGCCGTGTTCTTCGAGGTGCTGCGCGAGACCGGCGCCCTCGCCCGCCTGCTGCCCGAGCTGGACGCCCTGTTTGGCGTGCCGCAACCCGAACAGCATCATCCCGAGATCGACACCGGCATTCACAGCCTGATGGTGCTGCAACAGGCCGTGCGCCTGGGTGCGAATACCGAAACCCGTCTCGCCGCGCTCCTGCATGACCTTGGCAAGGGCACGACCCCGCCTGAACTGTGGCCGCATCACTACGGCCATGAAAGGCGCGGCGCGCGGCTGGTCGAGAACATGGCTGAACGCCTGCGCATGCCCGCGCCGTTCCGCGATCTGGCGGTCATGACCGCACGCTGGCACACCCATGCGCACAAGGCGTTCGAGCTGCGTCCGGGCACGCTGCTGAAACTGCTGGAGAGCTGCGACGCCCTGCGCCGCCCGGATCGCTTCGGACATTTCCTGCTCGCCTGCGAGGCGGATGCGCGCGGCCGCACGGGTTTCGAGGAGCGCGCCTACCCGCAGGCGGATTACCTGCGTGCCGCGCTGGCGACGGTCAAGGCGGTGGCGGTTCAGCCGCTGCTGGAAAAAGGTCTGCGCGGCGAGGCGCTTGGACAGGCGTTGGCGCGCGAGCGGGTCAAGGCGCTGAAAAGGCTGAAGACAGACAGGCTCGGTCAGCAGGACGCCTGAGAGGCTGTGAATGGATCGACCGCGCGTCCCGATCGCCGCTCCGATAAGGTGATGCGGGCGAGAATGGGACATTCATGGCGGCCCACCCCGCGTAGGAGCGGCGCCCTCGCCGCGATGAAGGTCGTGCAGCCCTTCGGCCCGGGGGCGGGCCTCCTACAGAGCGAAAAATTCACGGACTCTGACCCCTCAGAGCCGTCAGGCAAACACATCCATGTTCTGACCGATATGGGTCAGATTGGCCGAGGGATTCGGCTGGGGAATCGTCTGGATCAGTTGCGCGGCCGTCTGCTGCTGGATGTCCAACGCCTTCTTCAACACAGCCACATCCACGGCCTGCGCAGTTTGCGCAGCTTTCATGTCAGTCGCCAACGAAGCGATGGCACCGATGTCCATGATGATTCCCCCATGCTGAAACCGACGGCATGCCCACACTCGTGATAGTGGCAGGAAACCTGCGCCAAGGTTCGGTCACGAACCCGTCACCCCGCAAGCTTGAGCACGATCACGCCGGACAGGATCAGGAGCACGCCCAGGTAGCGCATCAGGCTGGCCGGCTCGCCGAAGAACCACATGCCGATCAGGAAGGTGCCGGCCGCGCCGATCCCGGTCCATACGGCATAGGCGGTGCCGATGGGGATCTCGCGCTGCGCCAGCCACAGGAACACCCCGCTCAGGGCGATGCACGCCAGCGCGATGCCAAGCCCGGTCCAGCGCAGGCCGGGCATGGTCGAGAGCTTGTAGCCGACCGGCCAGCCGATCTCGAACAGGGCGGCGACCAGCAGGTAGAACCAGCTCACGAGGCGATCATCCGCGCCGGCCGGTCCGGCTGCCCGGAATCACCCCATGGGTAACGAATGGCGTGCTCATCTCGACTACACCTTGCCCTGAACGGTTGAATGGAAGCGGCTATCCTCTCAGCATCCCTGCATCAGGTACAAGCCATGAACGCAAACGAAGATGTAGCCTTTCTCCGCCAGGCCATCGAGCTGGCCACGGCCTCGGTCATGGTCGGCGGCGGGCCGTTCGGCGCGGTGGTGGTATGCAACGGCGAGGTGATCGGGCGCGGCCAGAACAGCGTCGTCCGCGACAGTGACCCCAGCGCCCATGCCGAGGTCAATGCCATCCGCGCCGCCGCCCGCGCCCTGGGCCGCCCCCATCTGGACGACTGCACGCTCTACACCAGCTGCGAGCCCTGCCCCATGTGCCTGGCCACCAGCCTGTGGGCGCGCATCCCGCGCATCGTCTATGCCGCCACCCACGGCGAGGCCACCCGCGCCGGATTCAGCGACACGCACATTGCCATGGCGCTGTACGGCGATCCGCTGCCCGCCCGCTGCAACCGGCTGGAGCACATGGACCTGCCCGAGGCCGGCGCGCCCTTTCAGGCCTGGCAGGACAAGGCCGACAAGATCCCCTACTAAATGCGACAATCGGCGGAGTTCCACCCATCGAGCTCCGCCATGAGACGCCTGCTGCCCCTCGCCCTCCTGCTCTCCCTGTCCGCCTGCAAGGAGCCCGAACCGCCCGCGCAGGTGATCCGCCCCGCGCAGGTCTGGACGGTGACCGAACAGGCCGAAGGCGCGACCGCGACCTTCTCCGGCGAGGTCAGGGCCCGTTACGAGGCCGATCTCGCCTTCCGCGTGAGCGGCAAGCTGAAGGCCCGTCTGGCGGAGCTTGGACAGCCGGTGGCGGCCGGGCAGGCGCTGGCGCGTCTGGACCCCGCCGATCTCGAACTGAACCTCGCCGGCGCGCGCGCGAGCCTCGCCGCCGCCGAGGCGGACCTGACCCATGCGAACCGCGAACTGGCGCGCCTGAGGCCGCTTCTTGCGCAGAGATTCATCGGCCAGTCCGCGCTGGATGCCGCGCAGGCCGCACGCGACGCCGCGCAGGCCCGGGTCAACGCCGCCCGCGCGCAGGTGAATCTCAGCGCCAACCAGACCCGCTACACCGAGCTTGTCGCCGACAAGCCCGGCGTCATCACCCAGGTCCACGCGGAGGTCGGCCAGGTCGTCGCGGCCGGCGCCCCGGCCTTCCGCATCGCCTACGACGGCGAGCGCGAGGTGCAGGTGCGGGTCGGCGAGGCCACGGCCCACGCCCTGCCGCCCGGCACGGCCGTGCAGGTGAAGCTCTGGTCGCAGCCCGACACCCCGCTGGACGGCACGGTGCGCGAGGTCGCCCCCGCCACGGACGCGACCCGCAGCGTGTTGGTCAAGGTCAGCCTGAAGCAGCCGCCCGCCGACCTCACCGATTCGCCAGGAGCGAATCGGGCGTTGCCGACAGGCAAACCCACAGGGGGACGGCCAGGGATGGCCGGCATCCGCCTCGGCATCAGCGCGGATATCCGCCTGCCCTCGAGCGCCGCACCGGAGCAACGCTGGCTGCCCGCCTCCGCCCTGTTCCAGCAAGGCGAGAAGGCCGCCGTGTGGGTCGTGGATGCGAACGACAGCCTGCATCTTGCGCCGGTCACCCTGCTCGGCTACCGCGAGGACGGCGTGCTGGTCAGCGGCCTCGCTGCCGGCGCCCGCATCCTCGCGGCGGGCGTGCACGCGGTCACGGAGGGCCAGCAGGTGCGACCGATCCCCTATGACGGAGGTTTTGCCCACGCCCCCATCAACGGGGAGAGGGCGCCGAACGCACTGGATGCCAAGGCCGGCTCATGAGCGGCTTCAACCTGTCCGAATGGGCGCTGCGCCATCGCAGCTTCGTGCTGTTCCTGATGGTGCTGACGCTCGCCCTCGGCGTGCTCAGCTACGGCAAGCTCGGCCAGTCGGAAGACCCGCCCTTCACCTTCAAGGTCATGCTGGTGCAGGTGAACTGGCCGGGCGCGACCGCGCGGGAGATCGAGCAGCAGGTGGTGGACCGGATCGAGAAGGTCATCCTCGAGACCGAGCATGTCGACATCGTGCGCAGCTTCTCCCGCCCCGGCGAGGCCAGCATCATCGTGCAGGCCCTCGATGGCGCACCGTCCAGCGCCATGCCGGGCATGTTCTACGACATCCGCAAGCGCGTCGGCGACATCAGGAACACCCTGCCGCAGGGCGTGCAGGGGCCGTTCTTCAACGACGAGTTCGGCGAGACCTACGGCAACATCTTCGCCCTGACCGGCGACGGCTACAGCCAGGCGCAGCTGCGCGACGCGGCCGACCGCGCGCGCAAGGAGCTGCTGCTCGTGCCCGACGTCGCCAAGGTGCTGATGATCGGCCAGCAGGACGAGCGCGTGTTCATCGAGCTCTCCAACAGCAAGCTCGCCACCCTCGGTTTCTCCGTGCAGCAGGTGGCCGAGGTGTTGCAGGCGCAGAATGGCATCGCCGCCACCGGCGCCTACCACACGGCGGATGACCGCATCTACGTGCGCCCGGACGGCGCCATCGAGGGCCTGGACGACATCCGCGACCTGCCGCTCAACATCGACGGACGCACCATCCGGCTGCGTGAGGTCGCCGAGATCCGGCGCGGCTACGCCGATCCGCCCGGGTCGCTGTTCCGCTTCATGGGTGAGGATGCGCTCGGCATCGGCGTGTCGATGCGCAAGGATGGCGACATCATCGCCCTGGGCAAGAGCCTGGAGCTCGCCATGACGCGCATCCAGGGCCAGCTGCCGGTCGGCATGACCCTGCACCGGGTCAACGACCAGCCGGCCGTGGTCAAGCGCGCGATCAACGAGTTCCTGCAGGTGGTGGTCGAGGCGCTGGTGATCGTGCTCGCGATCAGCTTCCTCAGCCTGGGCCTGCGCGCCGGGGCGGTGGTGGCCCTGTCCATCCCGCTGGTGCTGGCCGGCACCTTCTTCGTCATGCACCTCGCCGGCATCGGCCTGCACAAGATCTCGCTCGGCACCCTGATCCTCGCGCTCGGACTTTTGGTGGACGACGCCATCATCGCGGTCGAGATGATGGCGGTGAAGATGCACGAGGGCATGGAGCGGACGAAGGCGGCAAGCTTCGCCTACACCACCACCGCCTTCCCCATGCTGACCGGCACCCTGATCACGGCGGCGGGCTTCCTGCCCATCGCCATGGCGGAATCTTCGGTCGGCGAGTTCACCCGCTCGATCTTCCAGGTGGTGGGCATCGCCCTGCTGCTGTCCTGGTTGGTGGCGGTCATCGTCATCCCCTACCTCGGCCACATGCTGCTGGCCGAGCACGAGACCGAGCCGCGCGGCCTGTTCGCCCCGATCAAGCGCGCCCAGCATGGGCTGGCCGAAGGCTTCCTCAAGCGATTTCGCGGCCTCATCCGGTTGTGCGTGCGGCATCCGCTCAAGGTCATCGCCCTGACCGTGGCGGCCTTCGCCGGGTCGATCGTGCTGTTCGGGCTGGTGCAGAAGCAGTTCTTCCCGGATGCGACGCGCCTGGAACTGCTGGTCGATCTGAAGCTGCCGGAAGGCGCGTCGCTGCAGGCCACCGAGCGCGACAGCCGCAGGCTGGAGGCCTGGCTCAACACCCAGTCCGACCACATCGACAACTTCGCCGCCTACATCGGCACCGGCTCGCCGCGCTTCAACCTGCCGCTGGACCAGCAGCTGCCCTCGCCGAGCTTCGCCCAGTTCGTCATCACCACGCGCAGCATCCCGGACCGCGAGGCCCTGCGCGGCAAGCTGATCGAGCTGCTGGACAACAGCGGCGAATTCTACGGCACGCGCGGGCGGGTGATCCGGCTGGAGAACGGCCCGCCGGTCGGCTATCCGGTGCAGTTCCGCGTGTCCGGCGACGACGTCCAGACCCTGCGCGAGCAGGCCGAGCGGGTCGCCCGCGTGATGCGCGCCAACCCGCACCTGGGAAGCGTCCACCTCGACTGGAACGAGCGCAGCAAGGCCATCCATCTGAAGGTCGACACCGCCAAGGCCATCAGCCTTGGGGTGACGCAGGCCAGCCTGTCGGAACTGCTGAAGACCACGCTGGAGGGCGCGCCGATCGGCGAGTTCCGCACGCGGGACCAGACCATCCCCATCCTGCTGCGCGGCGCGGAGGCCGAGCGCGACCTGCTCTCGCGCCTCGCCGGCCTGAACGTGCCGACCGCCACCGGCGCCACGGTGCCGCTCTCGCAACTGGCGCGCATCGAGTACGCGCAGGAGGAAGGCATCGTCTGGCACCGCAACCGCACCCCGACCATCACCGTGCGCGGGCAGATCTACAGCACCATCCAGGCCCCGACCGTGACCGCGCAGGTGGAGGCGAAGCTCAGCGAGATCCGCGCCAGCCTGCCGCTTGGCTACCGCCTTGAAACCGGCGGCACGGTGGAGGAAAGCGCGCGCGGCAACAGCTCGATCGCGGCGGGCATGCCGATCTTCGTCGTCGCCGTGCTGATGCTGCTGATGATCCAGCTGCAGAGCTTCCAGCGCGTGGTGATGGTGGTACTGACCGCGCCCTTCGGGATCATCGGCGTGGCGTTGTTCCTGCTGATGTTCGACCGCCCGTTCGGCTTTGTCGCCCTGCTTGGCACCATCGCCCTGTCCGGCATGATCATGCGCAACTCGGTGATCCTGGTGGACCAGATCGAGCGCAACATCCGCGAGGGCCTGGCCCCCGCGCAGGCGGTGGTCGAGGCCGCCGTGCGCCGCTTCCGCCCGATCATGCTGACCGCCATGACCGCCATCCTCGCCATGATCCCGCTCTCGCAGAGCGTGTTCTTCGGCCCGATGGCGGTGGCGATCATGGGCGGCCTGCTCGTCGCCACCGTGCTGACCCTGCTGTTCCTGCCCGCGCTCTACGCGGTGTGGTTCAAGGTCACGCGGGGCCGGGCGGCGTTCGAGGGGCAGGTCGGCGCCTGACGGGGATGTCCCGGGTGCACGGCATGAGGCTCACAGCCGGTCGCGAAAATCCCGCATGGCAAAGCCGGACAGCGGCATGTCGAGATTTTTCCCCAGGGCGATCACCTTGAAGCGCTCGCCCATCTCGCCCGGCATCATCAGCGTCTTGAAGCCCTGCGCGAGTCGCAGCTGATCCGCCTCGCTGGCCCGTTCGGCAAAGGCCTGCTCGTAGACCTGCGCCAGACCGCAGCCGAGCAGGAAATGCGCCTGCATGGTGTAGCCCAGCAGGTCCAGGCCGGCCGCATGGGCGGCCTCGGCCACGCGGGAGAAATCCACCCAGGCGGTGATGTCCTGCAGGCCCGGATGAATGAGCGGATCATCATGCGCGTGATGACGCAGGTGGCAGCGCAGGGTGCCCATCCAGCGTTCCGGCGCGTACAGCTCGCGCGCGGTGCCGCCGTAGTCGAACAGGATGGCGACACCCTGCTCCAGCGCATGCGCCAGCCCGGACAGCCAGCCGGGCAGTTCCGGGTGGTATTCGACGCGGTAACCGACGGGGAAGGGCTCGCCACGGCGAGCCTGGATGTCCGCCAGCACGGCTCGATCCTCATCCGTGGCGGGCAGGCGCTGCCAGGCCAGCCCGGCATCGCCGATGCTGACGCCCAGACGCACCGGCCCCTCCTCGGTGACCTCCAACAGGCGCAGCGGCAGGGCATCGAGCACCTCGTTGCCCACGATGACGCCGCGAAAGCCTTCCGGCCAGGCATCGACCCATGTCACCCGCGCCAGCAGATGCGGCGCATGCCGGGCGATGCGCTCTCGCTGCACCACGCGCAAGGACGCGGACAGGTCGAGGATCAGGTAGCGCACGGGCAGCCTCTCCAGGCGCTCCAGTTCAAGCAGCAGTTCGACCGCAAGCGCGCCCGAACCGGCGCCGAATTCAAGCACATCGCCATCGGCCACGGCCTCCAGCACCTCGGCCACCTGACGGGCCAGGGCGCGTCCGAACAGCGGCGAGACCTCCGGCGCGGTGATGAAATCCCCCGCCGCGCCGAACTTGGGCAGGCCTGCGGCGTAATAACCCAGGCCCGGCGCATAGAGCGCTTCGCGCATGAAGTCGGCGAAATCCAGCGCGCCGCCGGCCGCGCCGATGCGGGCCCGCAGGTGGGACAGCACCTGCCCCCCGTGCGCCAGCACCTCGGGCGCGAGCTGGGGCAGGCCATCCACCCTGAGGGGCCTGGGGCTTGCGCAGCGCATCAGCGGACGCCTCGCTCGATCTCGACGCCGACCTCCGCCGCGCCCCTCACCGCGCCCGGCTTCGCCACGCGCACCCGCACCCACGGACTGCCGAATTCCGTCATGACGATCTCCGCGACCTTCTCGGCCATGGTCTCGACCAGCAGGAATTGGCTCTCGCGGATGTAGTCGACGATGCGATGCGACACGCTCTTGTAATCCAGCGCCTTTGCGATGTCGTCCCCGGCGGCCGGAGCGCGGTTGTCCCAGCCCATCTCCAGGTCGAGACGGACGGTCTGCGGGGTCACCCGTTCCCAGTCGTAGATGCCAATGATGGTTTCGATGCGCAGATCGGCGATGAATACAATGTCCATGCGGTAGGGCCTTGGGTCGGTCAATATTGAACAGGCCCAACTATACCGCCGGAAAAAAAATAGATCACCGCGCACAAGAGATCCTTGACAGCCGGTCGAAATCCTCTAGAATGCGCTCCCACTGAATGCCTAGGTGGCGGAATTGGTAGACGCACTAGTTTCAGGTACTAGCGAGTAACATCGTGGAGGTTCGAGTCCTCTCCTAGGCACCACTCTTAAAGAAAACCCGGCCCCAGCGCCGGGTTTTTGCTTTTTCCGCATGGCCCCCACCCCCCTGCGCGAGAGCACACCCCATCCCTCCAAAACGGAGCGCGAGGGTGCTCATGAAGCGATTGCAGATCTTATTCGCTTCACAAGATGTCAAGTCCCGGCCTTCAAAAAAGACTGGTTTCAACTCGAAGTCACTTACATTCCACGGTTTGACTCTGGCCGTTCGTCAGTCCTGTTTGCCGGCCTCGGCTTCAAGTTTGACCTGTGACAGCCAAGCCACAACAGTCATGGCCCGACCAGCCGCTCTGGACGCCATGCCCAGGCGTTCCTCGACGGGTGTCAAGAGCATCTCATGCTCGACGACCATGGCGTCTACAGAGCCCTGTTCCGGGATGGCGCATCGAACACGCATCCATCTCCATCGATCACTGGAAAGCGCGCCAGAACAGGCCCTTGACACACATGAGACATCTCTGTAGGATGCGCGTCCTGTTGATACAGGCGCGTAGCTCAGCTGGTTAGAGCACCACCTTGACATGGTTATCGAAGCCATGTCGACAACAAGCCAAA
>SDAY01000136.1 GCA_006212015.1 Halothiobacillaceae bacterium | reverse complement strand
CTCGACCAGGTTCCCTACCTTACCCACGAGACGCTGTTCAGCCTGCGCGAGCCGGTGCCCAGCCTGATCGTCATCGGCGGCGGGCCGATCGGGGTCGAGATGGCTCAGGCCATGCATCGCCTGGGCAGCCAGGTGGATCTGGTCAACAGCCAGCCGCAAATCCTCCCACGCGAGGATACTGAATTAGCCGCGACCGTCTTCAGGCATCTGGCTCGCGAGGGGATGCGCCTGCACCTGGGTGCCAAGGCCGTGCGGGTGGACGGCGAGGCCGGCGATCTGCGTCTGACCATCACCGTCGATGGCCAGGAACAGGTCCTGCGAGCCAGCCACCTGCTGGTCGCGACCGGACGCCAGCCGAGTATCGAAGGCCTGGATCTGGAGGCGGCCGGGGTGGCGCTGGAGAACGGACATGTGCAGACCGACGGTCGGTTGCGCACCACGGCGCCGCACATCTACGCCTGCGGGGATGTCACCAGCCCCTACCAGTTCACCCATGTGGCCGAACACCAGGCCGCCATCGTGCTGCAGAACGCCCTCTTCCACCTGCCCGCCAAGGCTCGCAGCCGCAATATCCCGTGGTGCACCTTCTGCGATCCCGAACTGGCGCGGGTGGGTCTCTCCGAAAAAGAGGCTCAGGAGCAACAGCTCAAGCACCAGGTCTACACTCTGCCGCATCACGATATCGACCGTGCCCAGACCGACGGCGAGACCCAGGGCATGACCAAGATCATCACCGACGAGCACGGCAAGCTGCTGGGCGCGGCCATTGTCGGCGCGCATGCTGGCGAACTGATCCATGAATTTGTGCTGGCGCTGGATCTTGGCCTGAGCGCCAGTGAACTCAGCCGCCCCATGCACATCTATCCCACCCTGTCCCAGGGCAACCGGCGGGTGGCGGAGCTGCGCCGTAACGCCGCGCTCACCCCGCTGCGCAAGCGCTGGCTCCAGCGCCTCTTCGGCCTGCACGGCTAACCTGGAGGGAAAACGACCATGACGAACCCGACGCAACCCCCTCCATCGAGCAAGCTGATCCGGCTGCTGCTCCTGCTGCTTTTCGGCGGCGGCCTGCTGGCCTTCTTCCTGCTCGGCGGCGCGCAGTATCTCAACCTCGATACCCTCCAGGAGCAGCGCACCGCCCTGCTGGCCTTCACCGAACAGCACTTCTGGACCACGGCGCTACTTGCGCTGCTGATCTACACCGTCGCGGTGGCCCTGCGCATCCCCGGCGGGCTGATCCTGTCACTGACCATGGGGCTGCTATTTGGCCGCTGGCTGGGCACCCTGCTGATCGTGATCGCCGCCACCGCCGGGGCGACCCTAGTCTTCCTCGCCGCGCGCTATGTGTTCGCGGAGGCTTTGCGCCGGCGTCTCGGCGACGGCGCCCGCCGCCTGCTGGAAGGCTTCGACCGCAATGCCCTCAGCTACCTGCTGTTCCTGCGCCTGGTGCCGCTGTTCCCCTTCTGGCTGGTCAACATCGCCCCCGCCTTTACCGGGATCAGGCTGCGCACCTATGCGTTCGCCACCTTCGTCGGCATCATCCCCGGCAGCTTCGTGTTCGCCAATATCGGCGACACGCTGGGGCACATCAGCTCGACAGCCGACCTGGTGTCCACCGAGATGCTGCTTGCCCTGAGCCTGCTCGGCCTGTTCGCCCTGCTGCCGCTGTTCTTCAAGGGACGTGCGCCCACCACCACGGAACGCAAGCCATGACCCGTCTTGCATTGAATAAGGATAGGACTTACGCAAAAGTGTTCCAGCAAGGCAAAGCACCGAAGACAGTACACGCACGCCGCTGGGGCGGTTTTGCGTAAATCCTAAAGGAGTGAGACATGCGCCCGACCCTCCCCCTGCTTGAGGTCACCGACTTCCCCGCCCTGCGCCGCGACCGGCTCGACACGCTACAGGTCAACCTCGGCTATCTCTGCAACCAGACCTGCGTACACTGCCATGTCAACGCCGGCCCGAACCGCACCGAGCTGATGGCGCTTGAGACGGTGGACGAGGTGCTCGACACCCTGCGCGCCATGCGTATCGCCAACCTCGACCTGACCGGCGGGGCACCGGAGATGAACCAGCACTTCCGTTATCTGGTTCAGGAAGCGCATGCCCTCGGGGTGCATGTCATGGATCGCTGCAACCTCACCATCCTCGAAGAACCCGGCTACGAGGGTCTGGCCGAATTTCTGAGCGAGCATCAGGTGGAGATCATCGCCTCCCTGCCCTGCTACCTGGAGGAAAACGTGGACAGCCAGCGCGGCAAGGGGGTGTTCGAGAAAAGCATCCTGGCGCTGCGCAAACTGAACGGACTGGGCTACGCCCAGGCAGGCTCGGGGCGGCTGCTGAACCTGGTCTACAACCCGCTCGGCCCCACCCTTCCCCCGCCGCAGGAAGCCCTTGAGGCCGACTACAAGCAGATGCTGAGCGAACGCCACGGCATCGTCTTCAATCGGCTGTACACCCTCGCCAACATGCCGATCAAGCGCTTCGGCAGCATGCTGGTCTCCACCGGCCAGTTCCGCGACTACATGCGCCTGCTGAGGGCGGCCCACCGCGTGGACAACCTCGAAGGCGTCATGTGCCGCCACCTGCTCAGCGTGGACTGGCAGGGTCATCTCTACGACTGCGACTTCAACCAGATGCTGGGATTGCCGCTGCACATCGAAGGCAAGCCGCGCCCCCACCTGCGCGACCTGGTCGGCCGTGATCTCGCGGGCAATCCCATCGTGGTCAAGGATCACTGCTTCGGCTGCACCGCAGGCCAGGGCAGCAGTTGCGGCGGGGCACTGGCCTGACAACAAACCAGCCTGACTACGAACAAGAAGGAGAAATCGCATGAATGTCGAAGAAGCCGTCAAGGCGCGTTACAGCGAGGGTTCCAGAGCCGTGGAGGCCGAGCTGTGCTGCCCGGTGAGCTACGACCCGGCTCTGCTGGCGCTGCTGCCCGCAGAAATCCTCGAAAAGGACTACGGCTGCGGCGATCCCTCGCGCCATGTGCGTCCGGGCGACGTGGTGCTGGATCTCGGCAGCGGGGCGGGCAAGATCTGCTACATGGCGGCTCAACTCACGGGCCCAAGCGGTCGGGTGATCGGGGTCGACATGAACGATGACATGCTGGCCCTGGCTCGCCGTTACCAGGACGAGATGGCCGCCAGGCTGGGCGGTGAGCGGGTGCGCTTCGTCAAGGGTCGCCTGCAGGATCTGGCGCTCGACCTTGAGGCTCTTGAGCGGCATCTGGCCGAGCAGCCGGTGCGCAACCTGGCTGAACTCGATGGCCTGGAGGACTGGAAAACGGGGATGCGGCGCAAACAGCCGCTGATCGCGGCGGCCTCGATTGACCTGGTGATCTCCAACTGCGTGCTCAACCTGGTGGCGGAGGCCGACCGCGTGCGGATGCTGGAGGAAATCCACCGCGTGCTCAGGCCGGGTGGCCGGGTGGCCATCTCCGATATCGTCGCCGACGAACCCGTGCCCGAACACCTGAAGGCGGATCCGCGCCTGTGGAGCGGCTGCATCTCCGGCGCCTTCACCGAACAGGGCTTCCTCAAGGCCTTCCGTGAGGCGGGTTTTCTCGCCGTCCGCCTGGAGTCCTGGAGCGAGCAGCCCTGGCAGGTGATCGAGGGCATCGAGTTCCGCTCGGTCACCCTCACTGCGGTCAAGGGCGATGGCGGTTCCTGCATTGATCGCGGCCACGCGGTGATCTATCGCGGCCCCTATGCCGAGGTGCGCGACGACGAGGGGCATGTGTTCCCGCGCGGCGAGCGCATGGCGGTATGTGAACGCACCTGCCGCCTGCTCACCGCAGGGTCTTACGGCGACGACTTCATCGGCATCCAACCCGCCCAACCCGGCGAGGGCGTGCCCTGGTGCGCGCCACCCGGCACCCGCCGTCCGGCCAGCGAAACCAAGGGCGCGGCGCACACGGGCTGCGGCAAGGACGGCTGCGAACCGGGCTGTTGCTGATGCGACTGTCCATCATCGTACCGGTGCTGAACGAGGCAACGGCGCTGCCGGACACCCTCGATGGCCTGCGAGGATTGCGCACGGCGGGGCATGAGGTGATCGTGGTCGATGGCGGCAGCACGGACGGCAGTGTGGCTCTGGCGCGGTCGCGAGCCGACCGGGTGATCGAGGCGCCTGTCGGGCGTGCGCGGCAGATGAACGCGGGCGCGGCGCTCGCCTCGGGCGATGTGCTGCTGTTCCTGCACGCCGACACCCACCTGCCAAAGGATGCCGCCGATGTGATCCTGGCGGGACTGGACAGCGGCCGGCATGACTGGGGGCGCTTCGATGTGCGCCTCTCGGGTCGGCACCCCATGCTGCGGGTGGTGGAGTTCATGATCAACCTGCGCTCGCGCCTGAGCGGCATCGCCACCGGCGATCAGGCCATCTTTGTCCGTCGGGCGCTGTTCCAGCGTGTCGGCGGCTTCCCGGACATCCCGCTGATGGAGGACATCGCCCTCTCCCGCGCCCTCAAGCGGCTGGGCCCGCCGCTCTGCCTCAAGATCCGCGCCGTCACCTCCAGTCGACGCTGGGAACGGCACGGCCTGCTGCGCACCATCCTGCTGATGTGGCGGCTGCGCCTGCTCCATGCCCTCGGCGTCCCCGCCGAAACGCTGGCGCGGCACTACCGATGACCCCGATCCTGGTCTTCGCCAAGGCGCCCGAAGCGGGCAAGGTCAAGACCCGGCTCTGCCCGCCGCTGTCGCCGGAGGAGGCCGCCGCGCTGCACCGCAACCTGGTTCGCCATACCCTGCGCACCGCCATCCGCGCCGAACTCGGACCCGTCAGCCTGTATTGCGCCCCGGACACCGACCACCCGTTCTTCCAGCATTGCGCCAGGGACTATGGCATCGAGCTACGCCCCCAGACAGGCCGCGATCTTGGCGCGCGCATGGCCGGGGCGTTGGCGCAGACCCTCCAGTCCGCCGAGCAGGCTCTGCTGATCGGCAGCGACTGTCCGAGCCTGACCGAGACCGACCTTGCAGCCGCCGGGCGCGCGCTGCGAGACGGCCGGGATGCCGTACTTGGCCCGGCGGAGGACGGCGGCTACGTGCTGATCGGCCTGCGGCGGCCACAACCCACCCTGTTCACGTCCATGCACTGGGGTGGCTCCACGGTGCTGGATGCGACCCGCCAGCGCCTGCTTGAACTGAACCTGAGCTGGGAGGAACTCCCTCCACGCTGGGATCT
>SDAY01000135.1 GCA_006212015.1 Halothiobacillaceae bacterium | reverse complement strand
TTCAAACTGGACTTTCTGGAGAAAGAGCGCGTTTCGCTGCGCCGGGCCTTCCGCGAAATTCTGCCGCTGCTGTGGCTCAAGGCGGGTGCCAAGGGGCCACGGCCGGAATTGAAGCGCGGGGAACCCGAGCCTGCCCTGTTGGTGCCTGAGGGCAGCAACTTCGTGGTGCTGCTGGATGAGGCCCGCATGGGTCGGCTGCTGAAGGCGTTGGATGGCCGCACGGGCTTGTCGCAGGTGTTCATCGTCACCGATGCGGACGAGTCGTTCAAGACCATGGCACAGGACGTGCGCGAGGTGGCGGGCAAGGCCAACCCCGGCTTGCAGGTGGTGCAGCTCTATCGCGATTACTTGCTCAATTTCATGATCAACAAGAACCAGGACCCGTTACACGCCAAGTTGGCCGGTCAAGCTGGCACACTGGGAGCGCGGGCATGAAGGTCACGCTGTTCGATTTTCAGAAGGACGCGCTGAACGATTTGCGCAAAGCGCTGGTGAAGGCGCGCCAAGGGGTGTCGTCGGATGACCAGCACGTGGTGGCCTTATCGGCGGCCACGGGCAGCGGTAAAACGATCATGATGACGGCGCTGTTCGAGGCCATTCTGGATGAACCCGACGATCAGCTGGCCTGGCCGCTGGACTGGGCGCCGCAGCCGGATGCCGTCATCTTGTGGGTGTCGGACATGCCCGAACTGAACGAGCAGACCAAACTCAAGATCGAGAGCAAGTCGGACAAGGTGTATCGGGTCAACCAGCTCATTACCATCGATGCGCACTTCGATGCGCCGCGCCTGGGTGGCGGGCGCATCTATTTCATCAACACGCAGAAGCTGGCCGTGAATCAGCCGCTGACCAACCGTGGCGATGGCCGTCAGCATTTGATCTGGGAAACGCTGACCAATACGGCGCAGGCGATTCCTGACCGCTTCTACGTGGTCATCGATGAGGCGCACCGGGGCATGACATCGGGTCGGGGGGCGCAAGCGGCGCAGACCCTGATGCAGCGCTTCTTGCTGGGTTACCCCGAGGTCGGCCTGGTCAAGATGCCGATGGTGATTGGCGTGTCGGCTACGCCCAAGCGCTTTCTTGATTTGATCGCGAATGCGGAGCACACGGTGACCACGCACAAGGTGGCCGTACCGGCGGAAGAAGTACGCAAATCCGGCCTGCTGAAAGACCGCATCCTGATCCACCACCCGGAAGCAGCCACCACCGCCGAGATGGCGCTGCTGGAGGAAGCCGCCCGGCGCTGGGGGCAGATGACTGCCGCCTGGGGCGCGTATTGCAGGGATGAGAAAGAGCAAACCGTCTGGCCAGTGCTGGTGGTGCAGGTGGAAAACGGCAACGATCGGCAGCTCACCAGGACCGATCTTGGCGCGGCTCTGACGGTGATCGAGAGCGCCATTGGCCGGCGCTTGAACGAGGGCGAAGTGGCGCATGCCATGCACGACACGGGCGACCTTGATGTGGGCGGCCGCCGGGTGCGCAAGGTGGAGGCATCGCGTATCGATGCCGACAAGAACATTGGCGTGGTGTTTTTCAAGACCAGCCTGTCCACTGGCTGGGACTGCCCGCGCGCGGAGGTGATGATGTCGTTCCGTCGCGCGGAAGACCACACCTACATCGCCCAGTTGCTGGGCCGGATGGTGCGCACGCCGCTGGCGCGTCGCATCGAGAAGGATGCCGCGCTGAACGATGTGCATCTGTTCCTGCCGTATTTTGACACGGGTGCCGTGGAAAGCGTGGTGGCCTCGCTGCACAACGCAGAAGATGTGCCGCCGGCCGAAACGGGTTCCAGCCGCAATCTGGTGGTGCTCAAGCGTCGCGAGGGCACCGAGGCTATCTTCAGCGCGCTGGATGAAACGGTGACCTACCGCGTGAATGCAGCCCGCGCGCAAAGCCCCTTGCGGCGCTACATGGCCATTTCGCGCAGCCTGACCATCGATGAGATCGACGAGGGCACCTGGGGGGCGGCCAAGCGCCAGATCATCGAATGGATGGGGCAGCGCATTGCCGCAATCAAAGCAGCAGGCTTGTTCGATACGGCAGCCAAGGCGATTACCCAGGTTGGCTTGCGCACGCTTGCGGTCAACAACGGCACGGGTGTGGCAGAGCCTACGGCGGACTATCACATCGACGCCGCCGACGTGGACATCGACCGTCTGTTTGAAGAGGCAGGCCGCGCCTTTAGCCACGGCTTGCAAATGGAGTATTGGCGTGCCCACGCTGATCGCGACGCACTGGATGTGAAGGTCGAGGCGATTGTTTTGGCGCGCAATGCAGCAGAAATGGCCGCATTGGAATCACAAGCTGATGCAGCCTTCGATGCTCTCTACGACCAGCATAAAAAAGCTATCTACAAGCTCAAGGAGCAGCGTCGAGTCAACTACGAGAAGCTTCGCTTGGCGACGGCCAAGCCCAGCGAGGTTCCTTGGCATCTGCCTGCGTCCATCGACTTCAAGCGCTTGCCGACCGATCCGCTGTGGGAAGGCCATCTGTACGTGGAAAGCAATGGCTTGTTCCGCGCCGAATTGGGTAACTGGGAAACCGGTGTGTTGGAGGAAGAGCTGGCCAAACCAGATGTGGTCGGCTGGTTGCGCAATCTGGATCGCAAGCCGTGGTCTCTGGAAATTCCCTATGAGACGGGCGGCGATGTTCGCCCGATGTTCCCGGACCTTGTGGTAGTGCGGAAGGTCGGCGGTGACTTTGCCATCGACATTCTGGAACCCCATGACCCCAGCCTGAGCGATAACTTCGAGAAGGCTGTCGGGCTGGCCAGGTTCGCGGAGAGGCACGGCGCGTTGTTCGGGCGCATCCAACTGATCCGTAAGCAGTCTTCTTCCGGTGGCGAGCATTTCGCTCGGCTGGAGATCAATCAAGCCGCCGCCATCAAGAAGCTGCTGCTGATCACCAGCAACCCGCAGCTGGATTCGGCTTTTGCCGAACTCGCAATTTGAGGGATGAATGAGTGACCCTCGACTTCGCCACGCTCGACATCCTGCGCACCCATCACCCTGCATGGCGGCTGTTGCGCTCGGACCATGCCCCGTTGGTGGCGAGTTTTCTGCACAGGGTGTTCGTGGTGCCCAATGTGCGGGTGATGGCGGCGGCGGATTTGGCCGAGCGGCTTACGGATGAGCTATACGCCTTGCGCCTGCAGTTGGGCGAAACCGCCTTCCCCAAGCCCGCACTGGATTACCTGAACGACTGGGCTGCGCCTGACAAGGGCTGGCTGCGCAAGTTTTACCGCCCGGGCACGGACGAAGCGCAGTTCGATTTGACGCCGGCCACCGAGAAGGCCATGGCCTGGCTTGCGCAACTCAGTGAGCGAAAGTTCGTCGGCACCGAATCGCGCCTGCTCACGCTGCTTGACCTGCTCAAGCAGATGAGCGAGGGCAGCGAGGCCGACCCGGCCAGGCGCATCGCGGAATTGCACAAGAAGCGCGATGACATTGACGCCGAGATCGCGCGGGTGCTTTCGGGCGATATGCCGCTGCTGGACGACACGGCGGTGAAGGATCGCTTCCAGCAATTCACGCAGGGCGCGCGCACCTTGCTGACCGACTTCCGCGAGGTGGAGCACAACTTCCGCCAGCTCGACCGGCGTGTGCGTGAGCGCATTGCCCTGTGGGAAGGCAGCAAGGGCGCGCTGCTGGAAGACATCATGGGCGAGCGCGATGCGATTGCCGATTCCGATCAGGGCAAGAGCTTCCGCGCCTTCTGGGATTTCTTGCTTTCCAGCCGTCGGCAGGAAGAACTGACCGAGCTGCTGGATCGCGTGCTGGCGTTGCCGGCCGTGAGCGAGCTGAACCCGGACACCCGCATGCGCCGCGTGCACTACGACTGGATGGAGGCGGGCGAGCACGCCCAGCGCACGGTCGCCGCCTTGTCGCAGCAGTTGCGCCGTTTTCTGGATGACCAGGCCTGGCTGGAAAACCGCCGCATCATGGAGATCCTGCACGGCATCGAGAGCAAGGCGCTGGCCCTGCGCGATGCGCCACCGACCGGTACGGTGATGGAGATGGCCGAGGCCTGCGCCGATATCACGCTTCCGATGGAGCGCCCCCTGTTCACTCCGGCCAGCAAGCCGGTGATTGCCGATCTTGCCTTGCAGGCGGGCGATGAGGACATCGACCCCTCCAGGCTGTTCGATCAGGTGGTGGTGGACAAGGCCCGGCTCACCCGTCATATCCGCCATGCCCTGCAGGACCGCGCCCAGATCACGTTGAGCGAACTGGTGCTCAACCAGCCCTTGCAACAGGGGCTGGCCGAATTGGTGGCCTACCTGCAACTGGGCAGCGAGACCTTCAGCACCGTGGTGGATGAGGACACGCTTGAACCCATCCGCTGGCAGGCGGTGGCCACGGACGGTCAGGCGATCACCCGCGGCGCGCGGCTGCCACGCATGATTTTCATGCGCTGAACAAGAACACGATCTGGGGCGGGGGATGAAAGAAGAATTCTCGTACACGACACCCGCGGCGCAGCCGATGGCGGCTCCCGCCGCTGACTTGTCGATGTTGCTGATCAGCGTGCTCAAAAGCGTGCTCTACCGCGATGACGACGAGCGACTATGGGCGGCGCTGCTGAACCTGCAAGCGCGGGTGCGTGACTATGTGGCGGTGCTGAATCTTGAGTTGGTGCTGGATGAGGCGGAAGGCTATGCCTTCCTGAAAAGCCGCCCCGAGCCTGCCGACGATGATCCCGCGCCTCGCCTGCCGCGTCTGGTGGCGCGCCGCCCCTTGTCCTTCGCCGTGAGTCTGTTGCTCGCCTTGTTGCGCAAGAAGCTGGCCGAGTTCGACGCGGGTGGCGGCGATACCCGGCTGGTGCTCTCCCGCGACGACATCGTGGAACTGGTGCGGGTGTTCCTGCCCGAGGGTCCGAATGAAGCCAGGCTGATCGACCAGATTGAAACCACGATCAACAAGGTGGCCGAACTGGGCTTTCTGCAGAAACTCAAACCGGCTGGCGGCGCTTCGGCCGGGCCGGCCACCTACGAGGTGCGACGCATCATGAAGGCCTTTGTCGATGCCCAATGGCTGGCCGATTTCGATGCGCGCCTGGCCGCCTACCAATCCCAGCTGGCCGGCGCGCCCCATGCCAAGGAAGGCGCGGGCCATGAATGACGCGCAAGCAACGGGACAATCCCTGGACCTGGACTTCGTGGCTGATGACACGCTGTCGGGCTTTCGCCTGACCCGTCTGGAGGTGTTCAACTGGGGCACCTTCGATAGCCGGGTGTGGACGCTGCAACTCGATGGCAGGAATGGCCTGCT
>SDAY01000027.1 GCA_006212015.1 Halothiobacillaceae bacterium | reverse complement strand
CTGTCCAACAAACCTTCGTTTCCCGCACATCACCGCCTATTCCACCCACCCCTCCAGCCGCGCCAGCCGGTAGGCCTCGATCTCGCCGCCCACCCCGAGCTTGCGCAGGGCGTTCTGCTTGTGCTGGCTGACGGTCTTGTCCGACAGCATCAGGTTCTGCGCGATGGCCTTGTTGTCGTGTCCGGCGAACACCTGCATCAGCACCTCGCGCTCGCGCTCGGTCAGGCTGGCGAAGCGCTGCGCGGAGCCCTCGGGCGCATCGCCCATGGCCTCGGCCAGCTTCAAGCAGATGAAGCGGCGGCCGGCGGCCACGTCCAGCACCGCGCGGACGAGATCCTCCCCGGCGGCCTCCTTGGAGAGATAGCCGTCGATCAGCGCGTCGCGGAACAGGTCGCTGACAAAACCCGGGGTGGTGATGGACGAGAGGGCCAGGATGCGAGGCGGGCGCTCCATGGCGCGCAGGCGGCGCATGGCTTCGAGCCCGCCCATGCCGGGCATGTGGATATCGACCAGCACCACATGCAGCACATCGCGCTCCGCCAGCGCCATCAGGTCTTCGCCCGAAGCGACATCGGCCACGACCTCGATCCCGCGCTGGCCGTCCAGATGCATGCGCAAGGCCTGCCGGACCAGGTTCTGGTCATCCGCCAAGGCAATCCGGATCATGACGTGTCTCCCCCTCTCATGTGGCCCGCGCGGGCCTTCGACCACAACCCCAGCCACAGCGGATGGTCATCGTGCGGAATCCCCTCGGACCTGCAACAGGCCTCGAGCGCCCGGACCGTTGCGGCCAGTTCGACCAGCCCCACCACGCCCGCCGTGCCAAGCAGGGCATGCAAGGCCTCGCCCATCTCCGTTGCATCGGCCGCGGCCTGGGCCCGCACCAGCCGCTGCTCGAACAGCGGCCATTCCTGACGCCAGAAGCGCTGCTGCAGCTCGGCTGAGGATGGCGTCGTCTCCGCGACCGCGGGCGGCGCCATGCCAAAGGCCGCGGCCAGCTCGGCAAACAGGGCCGGTTCATGGATCGGCTTGTGCAACACGGCCGAGGCGCCCTCGCCCAGCAGACGCCGGGCCGTTTCATCCACCACGTCGGCGGTCAGGATGAACACCGGCAGCTCGGGCCACTGCGCGCGCATCCGCTTCAATACCGCTTCACCATCCATGCCCGGCATGTGCAGGTCAAGCAGGACGGCATCCACCGACTGGCGCGCGGTAGCGTCCAGCGCGGTTGGGCCATCTTCAGCCTGGATCACGCGCGCCCCCGCCTGTTCGAGCATCCGGGCCAGGACCTCCCTGTTGAGCGGGTGATCATCCACAACAAGGATACTGCGGCCGTCAAAGGATGGGCCGATGAGATTGGAGCCCACGCCCTTGCGGCTGGTGATGAACGGCAGCCCGCCCAGGTCGCCCACGGCCCGCTCCAGATCGCGCTGGGTGGCGGGACAGCGCATGACGATGGCGCCCAGGCTCTCGATCCGGCGCTCCCACTCCGGATCGTCGCGCGCGCTGCAGACCAGCACATGCCGGGCCTTGCTCAGGCCGGCACGGACGGCGTCAAGCAGGGCCGCCCGACCGGCCTCGCCGCGCTCGACCGGGTCGCGCAAGGACAGCACATCGGGCCCGCTCGACAAGCGCCCCATCATGTCGCGGACGCCCTCGGGGGTCAGCGAACCCTCCTGCACATGCACCATCCAGCCCAGTCGGCTGAGCTTGGCATAGGCGGACTGACGGAAGCTCGGGCGGTCATCGAACAGACTGGCCCGGACCGGCAGGCGGGCGCGCTCCGGTTCGAGTTCGGCACACTCGACCGGCCAGCTCAGGCTGAGCAGGGCGCCGCCAAGCGGTGCCGAGTCGATGTGGAGCTCGCCGCCGGCCCGTTCGACCAGCCCACGACAGATGGACAGCCCAAGGCCGCTGCCCTGATGGGCGCGCTGGGTGCTGGTGTCCAGCTGCTCGAACGGCTCCAGCAGGCATGATCTCGCATCCTCGGGAATGCCCGGACCGCTGTCCTCCACCTCGAAGCGCAACACGCAGCCCCGGCCCTGCTCATCCGGCGGGCTTTCGAGCATGGCGCGCAGGATCACGCCGCCCCGGGGGGTGAACTTGATCGCGTTGGAAAGCAGGTTGATCAGCACCTGGCGCAGGCGCAGGGGATCGCTGCGGACCCGTTCCGGAAGATCCAGGAAGTTCACCACGTCGACGAACAGGCCCTTCGCCCGCGCCTGCTCCGCGAGCTCGACCACGACCTCGTCGACCAGGCGCACGAGCGTGAACGAGGTGGAGCGCAGGCTCATCTTGCCCGCCTCGATGCGCGAGAAATCGAGGATGTCGCTGACCAGTTCGCCAAGATGGTAGGCGGACTGCCCCATCGCCTCCAGATATTGCTGGCCGCGCAGGCTCATCGGCTGACCGGCCAGTTCACGCCGGAACAGCTGCATGAAACCGACCAGCGCATTGAGCGGGGTGCGGATCTCATGACTCATGTGGGCCAGGAAGAGGGTGCGCACCGCCTTGGCCTGCTCGGCCCGCTCGCGCGCCATGTCCAGCCGCAAGGCCTGCTCCCGCAGGCGCTCCTGTTCCTCGATCGCATCGACCAGCAGGTTCACCCCATGCTGGAGTTGGCCAAGTTCGTTGTCCGCGTCCTCCTTCACCCGGATGCCGCTGCCCCCCCGCCGGATATGCTCCATCGCGAGCAGCACATCCTGCAAGGGGCTGAGGATGCGATTGGCCTGGCGCCAGGCGATCCCGCTGACCACCAGGGCCAGCAGGATGGCCAGGAGCAGGGCCAGCTGCCAGCCCCTGCGCTTGGTGGCATTGACTTCGCGCTGGTCGAACCAGACCCAGGCCTCGCCGATCTTCTGGTAGTCACCCTGGTCGCCCACGGGAATGCAAAGGGGGATGAAAACCTCGCGCAGGGCATCATCCGCGACAGGGATCGGGCCATGCCCGCGCCTGACCAGCGGGTCGCCCATGGTGTCGCCCAGGCGCAGGCCATGGATGTTGGACTCAGCGAGCATCTCGCGCGCCAGCGTATCGAGCGCCTCCAGGTCACCCGCCAGCAGGCTTTGCGTCGCGCGGGCGGCAAGCCCACTGCTGAGGTCGTGCACCCGCGCCTCGAACTGGATATCCAGCAGGGTGTTGCGGTTGTGGGCATAAAACAGGCTGAGCGCGACGAACAGGACGACCAGGGGCACCACGGCCAGCAGCATCAACTGCACGGCGACGGCATGACGACGAATCATCGCGCCTCCTCCAGTCGCAGCCCCAGTCGCTCGAGCATCAGGGGGTTGTGCAGCAGCCCGACCGTCCCGACGGACTGCGGCGGCGGCAGGGGCCGGTCGGACAGCAGCTCCGGCAACCATTGGATCGTCCTGGCCAGCACCGCATCACCCGACTGCACCGCCGCAGCCACCATGCCCCGGCGAACATCCTGCGCCCCAAGCCCGCCCAGCATCGGCACGCCCTCGCGGGCGGTCATCAGCAGCCAGTGCTTGAGCAGCCCTTCGTGGTAGAGGGTCGGATCGGGCAGGGCCATGACCGCCTGCACATCGCCCAGCACCTCGCGCAGGGGACGCAGCGGCTGGGACTCCGGGTCGGTGAGCAGGGGCACGGGCTGGAAGCCCGCGGCGCGCAGGACCCCCGCCAAGGCCTGCGCCTGGTTTTCGGAGGCTTGCGTGTAAGGAATGGCGACCGACTGGAGACGCGGTCGCAAGGAGGCCAATACCGCCACCTGTTGATCAGGCGAGACATCGGCAGGTATGCCGGTCAGGCGTAATGGCGCGGCAAGACGCAAACTTTCCAGGCTGATCGAGGCGAGGGCGACCCCCCACACCCGCGCCTGCGGACAGCTCCGCACGGCCGCCGACACGGCCACCTCGCCCTCGGCCACCACCAGGCGCGTGCCGGGGCACTGCTGCATGAGCGGGGCGTCGCCGATCTTCATGGCGCCCAGGCTGAGATTCGACGGCAGCGCCGCCCGAAGACGCTCGACCCAGGTGCTGGCCACGCCGTCGCCGGAGGTCAGCAACCATACATCTTCGGCGTGGGCCGGCCCAACCACCAGAAGCGACGCTCCCAGCAGGCCCGCGAAAATTTTGTTACGCATCCCTTCGCTCATGATGTTCCTACAATGCGTCCATTCCCAGACGCAACCAGACCGTGCGTCCCCAACCGCGATCAAGTCCAAAGTCATGGACCGTGCCATTGAGGTTTTCACCGACCAGATCCACGCGCAGGCGCTGAGCACCTATCGGGCTGGTATAGCCGATCCGTAGGCCTACGGTCGTGTAGTCGTCCAGCGCGTCGCGGGTAAAGAAGCCCCACTGCATGGCGCTGGTGTAGGTCAGTTTCAGGCTGGTATCCCATCCCGCACCCAGCCGCTGGGAGAGCAACATGCCGGCGGCTTGCCTGGGCACCGTGTCGGCATAGTTCGGCCAACCAAGGCTGGCTGGCTGCTCATCCTTCGCATCGGTGAGCGCGTAGTTGAGGTGCACGCTCAAGTCCCGCGCGATGCGCGCGTCCAACTGCGCCTCCAGCCCACGCACGGTGACGGGCTCGCTATTGCGCATGTCCAGCACGGCCGAGAACCCCTGATCGATGTGTGCAAGGCTGAATGGATACCAGACCGCCGCATCGGTGCCATTGGGCCGGATCAAGGCGCGGATGAGGTTGTCGACACGCAGCTGGAAGGCCCGCAGGTCAAGCCGCACATCACGGCGCGGTTCCCACATGTAGCCGAGGCTCCATTCGGTCGCGCGCTCGGCCTCCAGCCCGCCCGAAGCGGCGCCCGTCGCACGCGTGAGCCAAACAGGCGTGCCGTTCGCTGCCCATGCCGCGGTAGTGCCCTGACTTTCGAACAGCAACGGCTGACGTGTGCCGGTGCTCCAGCTCGCGCGCAGGGTGTGCCCGGGCGCAAGGTGGTGGATGAGGGCCAGACGCGGCGTGAACATGGGGTCGCTGATCGAACTGTTCTCAACCATCGCCCCGCCATTGAGCAACCAGTCCGGGGCGATGCGCCATTCGACGTGACCAAAGAGGCGGGCGAAGTCCTGGCGCTGTGTTTCAGGCGTGCCAAAGAATTGTTCGCCAATCACCTCTTCCCGCCGGAAACCCAAACCCCACACCGCACGAATGTCTTGCAACGGCATGAGGTGATGCTCCAACTCCGCTTCATAGCTGGTGGTGTTGAAGCTGCGCCCCAGGCTCAGTGGCTGGGCATCGAACAGGCTTGTGGGCAACGGCTGTCCCGGCTGAAAGATCAGTTCATAGCGGGTGGCATCCGGCTCCTTGTACGCCTGCGCGGTGCGCGCCAGCCGCAGCACCCACTCGTCGCCCGAGGCCGGGCGGTGGTGAAAGACCAGGAACTGATGGTCGCTGTCGTCGCTGAAGGCGTCGTTGATGGTCGCGCTGACATCATGTTCAAGGTCGGCATGGATGCCATTCCTGGCGCGCGCGACGCCCAGTTGCCATTGCATGTCGAGCCCCGGCGCCAGATCGTGCTCGCCCTTGAGGTTGAGCGTGTCGCGCCTATGGGCACCGCGACTGTATGGATCGTCAAACATGCCATCATCTTCCTGATGGGCATAGCTGAGCATCACCGCGCCTTGGGCGTTACCTGTAGCCACTCGGGCATGCGCATCGCGCACGCCATTCGAACCCACGCCGCCGCTTGCCCCCCAACGTGAGACCTCACGCGGGGCAATCGTGGTGATCTTGATGGTCGCCAGCAAGGCCTGGCTGCCGTAGGCCGCCGTGTTTGGCCCGCGGACCACTTCAATGCGCTCGATCTCGTCGACCGTGACAGGCATGTCCTGCCAGAACACCGCGCCCGTCGAGGGTGTATAGATGGAAAAGCCATCGACCAGCACCTGCACCCGGCGCGACAGGTCATCGGACAGACCCAGATACGTCGCCGACTGGACCGCCGGACTGCGACTGCCCACCACCATGCCCGGCACCAGTCGCAGGATGTCGGCGATGCGCCGCACACCTGCTTCGCGCAGCATCTCGCGGTCGATCACGGTGACTGCGGAGGGCGACTCGTCGATGCGCTGCGGCAGGCGACTGGGAGTAATCGCCAGATCGGGATCGACCGATTCAGCACATGCCGGTGCCGCCGCGCAAAGCAGCAGCGCCCACACAACTGGCCTTGCAAAACCATTCAAGCGCATGAAAAGCCCATATTTTTACTGCTATCCTGCGTCAAGTCGTGGTCAGGGTAAAGCGGGATAAGGAACGGCATGAACGCAGCTCGCATCCCCATCGGCATCAGCAGCTGCCTGCTCGGCGAGGCGGTCCGCTTTGACGGCGGGCACAAGCGCGACAGCTACATCGTCGGCACCCTCGGCCAGCACTTTCATTTCGTGCCTTTCTGCCCGGAAATGGCCATCGGCCTCGGCGCACCCCGCCAGACCCTGAGGCTGATCCGCATCGACGGCGAGGTACGGGTCCGCGGCAACGAGACCCATGAGCTGGACGTGACCGACGCCCTGCGCGCGACCGGCGTGGAACGCGCCGCGATGCATCCCGAGCTGTGCGGCTACATCCTCAAGAGCAAGTCGCCAAGCTGCGGCATGGAGCGCATCAACATCGACCAGGGATGGACCCGCGAGCGCCCGCCCGAGAAGACCGGCGTCGGCCAGTTCGCCGAGGTCTTCATGGCCGCCCGCCCGGAGATCCCCTGCGAGGAGGAGGGCCGGCTGGGCGACCCGCTGCTGCGCGACCACTTCATCACCCGCGTCTTCACCCTGCACCGCTGGCGGCAGATGGTAAGGGATGGCCTGAGCGCGAAGGCCCTGCTGGACTTTCACGCCGCCCACAAGCTCCTGCTGCTGGCCCATCATCCGCAGACCTACACCGACCTCGGCCGCCTGCTGGCCGACCTACGTCACGCCGATCTGGAAAGGCTGAGTCAGGAGTATCTGCTCACCCTGATGACGGGGCTCAAGCACATCGCCACCCGCGACAGGAACGGCAACGTGCTGCAGCACCTGATGGGTTATCTACGCGAGGCGCTGGACGATGGCGACCGCGAGGCGCTGGCCCGGATCATCCACGACTACCGCGAGGGCCGCGCGCCGCTGATCCTGCCCATCACCCTGCTGCGCCATCACTTCCGCCGTCATCCGCACCCGTATGTGGCCGGGCAGGTCTATCTTGATCCGTCCCCGCCGGAGCTGATGCTGCGCCATGGCATGTAGGAGCGGCGCCCCCGCCGCGATGCCGACCGGGCTTCCTACAGCCGCATCACCCAGCCGGGATAGAATGCCCGCATGAGCCGCTCCCTCCTCAAGTCCACCGCCGTCATCAGCGCGATGACCCTGATCTCGCGCGTGCTCGGCTTCGTGCGCGACATCGTGTTCGCCCGCCTGTTCGGCGCCTCGGCCGCGACCGACGCCTTCTTCGTGGTGTTCAAGATCCCCAACTTCCTCCGCCGCCTGTTCGCCGAGGGCGCCTTCCAGCAAGCCTTCGTGCCGGTGCTGGCGGAATACCGGGAAAAGCGCACGCCGGAGGAAATGCAGGATTACATCGCCCATGTCGCCGGCACCCTCGGCGCGGTGCTGCTGCTGGTGACGACGATCGGCGTGGCCGCCGCGCCGCTGCTGCTGTGGCTGTTCGCGCCCGGCTTCGCCGGCAACCCGGAGCAGATGGCGCTGGCGGAGGACATGCTGCGCATCGTCTTCCCCTACCTGTTCTTCATCTCGCTGACCGCCTTCGCCAGCAGCCTGCTCAACAGCTTCGGCCGCTTCGCCATCCCCGCGCTGACCCCTGTATGGCTCAACATCGTGCTGATCGGCGCGGCCTTCCTCGGCGCGCATTACTCGGACCAGCCGCTGGTGGTGCTCGCCTGGGGCGTGTTCGTCGCGGGCGCGGTGCAGCTCGGCTTCCAGCTGCCCTGGCTGTGGCGCATGGGCCTGTTGCCGAGGCCGCGTCTCTCGCGCCATCACGAGGGCGTGAACAAGACGATGAAGCTGATGCTGCCGGCCATCTTCGGCTCCTCGGTCACCCAGCTGAACCTCCTGATCGACACCATCCTCGCCTCCTTCCTGATCGCGGGATCGGTGTCCTGGCTGTACTACTCCGACCGGCTGGTCGAGTTCCCGCTCGGCATGTTCGGCGTGGCCCTGGCCACCGTGATCCTGCCCAAGCTCTCGCGTGAGCATGCCTCCAACTCAGGCTCCGACTTCAACCAGACCCTCGACTGGGGGCTGCGCCTGACCGTGCTGCTGGCCCTGCCCGCGACCGCCGGGCTGGCGCTGCTGGCCGGACCGTTGATCGCGACCCTGTTCCAGTACGGCGAGTTCACCGACCACGACACCGCCATGGCGCGGCTCTCCTTGGTCGCCTACAGCCTCGGCCTGCCCGGCTTCCTGCTGATCAAGGTGCTGGCGCCCGGCTTCTACGCAAGGCAGGACACCGCCACACCGGTGAAGATCGGCATTCGCGCCGTGCTCGCAAGCCTGGCCTTCAAGGCCGTGATCGTCGTGCCGATGGTCATCATGCTCATCCCCGGCGCCCACGCCGCGCTGGCCGCCGCCACCGCCTTCGCCGCCTGGCTCAACGCCTGGTGGCTGTATCGTCATCTGCGCCGTGACGCCATCTACCTGCCGAGCCGTCAGTGGCGGAAACTCGCCCTGCAGGCGGGCGGCGCGACCCTCGGCATGGGGGCCTTCATCGTCCTGCTCGCCCCGGGGCTTGCCGACTGGACCGCCATGCCGGGCGGCCGGCGCGCCCTCTGGCTGGCCGGACTGGTGTTCGGCGCGGTCGGCCTCTACCTCGCCCTGCTCGCCGCCCTCGGCCTGCGCCCGCGTGACCTGAAGCGGGAGGAAGCCACATGGAGCTGATCCGGGAAACCCTGTATGCGCGAAGCCTCGTCATTGCGAGCGAAGCGAAGCAATCCAAGGCGCCCAGCGCCGTCACCCTAGGCAACTTCGACGGCCTCCACCTCGGCCACCAGGCCCTGCTGGAACGGCTCGATGCCGTCGCCCAGCCCGAAGGACTTCGGCGCATCGTCCTCACCTTCGAGCCCCTGCCGCGCGAGGTCTTCGCCCCGCGGCCCGTGCCGCGCCTCACCAGCCTGCGCGAGAAGGCGGCCCTGCTCGCCGCCTCCGGCCGGGTCGACGAACTGCGCATCCTGCGCTTCGATCAGGCCCTCGCCGCGCTGCCCGCCGAGGCGTTCGTGCGCCGAATCCTGGTCGAGCGCCTCGACGCCCGCCATGTGCTGATCGGCGACGACTTCCGCTTCGGCCACGGGCGCGGCGGCGACTTCGCCCTGCTGCAAAGCATGGGCATGGAACACGGTTTCACGGTCGAGGCCACCCCGCAGGTTCAGCTGGACGGCGAACGGGTGTCCAGCACCCGCATCCGCGCCGCGCTGAGCGAGGGCCGGCTGGACGCCGCCGCCCGCCTGCTCGGCCGCCCCTACAGCCTGTGCGCCCGCGTCACCCACGGCGACAAGCGCGGCCGCCTGCTCGGCTTCCCCACCCTCAACCTGCCGCTGGGGCGCAAGCATTTCGCCTTGCACGGGGTCTACGCGGTGGACATCCTCGGCCTCGCCGACCGTCCCCTGCAAGGCGTCGCCAACGCCGGCATCCGCCCCACCGTCGGCGGCGTCATCCCGCGCGTCGAGGCCCATGGGTTCGACTGGTCCGGCGATGCCTACGGCAAGCAGGTGGAGGTGCGCTTCCTCGCCTTCATCCGCGAGGAGCGCACGTTCGGCGGGCTGGATGCGCTGGTCGAACAGATCGGCAGGGATGCGGCGACCGCGAGGGCTTTCTTTGCTGGCGAGATCGGCGCGAATCGGGAATAATCGAGCCTAATTTTCCTTATTCCTGCGCAACTTCTTCATGTCCAAAGACAACGCCAAAGACTCGGCAGCCGAATCCGTCTACAAGGCCACCCTCAATCTGCCGGACACCGGGTTCCCGATGCGCGGCAACCTGCCGCAGCGCGAGCCGGACATGCTCAAGCGCTGGCAGGAGAAGGACCTGTACGGCCGCATCCGCGAGGCCCGCGCCGGGCGGCCGAAGTTCGTGCTGCATGACGGCCCGCCCTATGCCAACGGCGACATCCACATCGGCCACGCGGTCAACAAGGTGCTCAAGGACATCATCGTCAAGAGCAAGACCCTGGCGGGCTTCGACGCGCCCTACGTGCCGGGCTGGGACTGTCACGGCCTGCCGATCGAGCTGCAGGTGGAGAAGAAGCTGGGCAAGCCCGGGGACAAGGTCAGCGCGCGCGAATTCCGCGATGCCTGCCGCGTCTATGCCGCCGAGCAGGTGGCGCGCCAGAAGGCCGACTTCGTGCGCCTGGGCGTGCTGGGCGACTGGGACCGCCCCTACCTGACCATGGACTTCAGGTTCGAGGCCGACATCCTGCGCGCCCTCGGCAAGATCGTCGCCAACGGCCATCTGGTGCAGGGCAGCAAGCCGGTGCACTGGTGCGTGGACTGCGGCTCCGCGCTGGCGGAAGCCGAGGTGGAGTATGAGAACAAGACCTCGGATGCCATCGATGTACGGTTCGAATTCCGCAATATGGCCGGACATTCGCATGATGCTCGCGAAAAGTTCCAGTTCGTAAACCTGGACGAGGCGAATGCTGCCATTGGCCGAAGCATCAGTGTCGTCATCTGGACCACCACCCCGTGGACCCTGCCCGCCAACCAGGGCGTTGCGCTCAATCCTGACCTGACCTACGCGCTGGTGAAGCTGCCGAACAATGAAGGAGATTCCTATCTTGTTCTGGCCGAAGCCCTTGTCGAGAGCGCCATGACTCGTTATGGCATCGAAACTTACGCGGTCGTTGGTCACTGCCAAGGGCGTGCGCTGGAATGGTTGACGGTTCAACACCCCTTCATGCCCGCGACCAGCTCCCATGAGTCAGAGGGCCTGCGTCTCGTTCCGATCATCCTGGGCGACCACGTCACCACCGACGCCGGCACGGGCGCGGTCCACACCGCGCCGGGCCACGGCCAGGAAGACTATGTGGCGGGCAGCCGCTACGGCCTGCCGGTCGACAACCCGGTCGATGATTTGGGCCGCTTCAAGCCCGGCACGCCCTTCGTCGAAGGCATGCATGTGACCCGCGCCAACCCGGTCATCATCGAGCTTTTGCGCGAGCGCGGCCGCCTGCAGCATGCCAGCAAGCTGAACCACAGCTTCCCGCACTGCTGGCGCCACAAGACCCCGCTGATCTTCCGCGCCACCCCGCAGTGGTTCATCGGCATGGACGTGAACCATCTCCGCGCCGACGCGCTGGAGGCCATCAAGGCTACCCGCTGGGTGCCGGAATGGGGCGAGAACCGCATCACCGCGATGGTCGAGGGCCGCCCGGACTGGTGCATCTCGCGCCAGCGCACCTGGGGCGTGCCGATCGCGCTGTTCGTCCACAAGGTCACAAACGAGCTGCACCCGCGCACCAGCGAACTGATCGAGCAGGTCGCCGTGCTGATGGAAAAAGAGGGCGTGGACGCCTGGTTCAGCCTTGAATCGTCCGAGCTGCTGGGCGAGGAGGCCGATCAGTACCGCAAGATCACCGACACCCTGGATGTGTGGTTCGATTCCGGCGTGAGCCATTACGCCGTATTGGCCCAGCGCAGGGAACTGGCCGACCCGGCCGACCTGTATCTGGAAGGCTCCGACCAGCATCGCGGCTGGTTCCAGTCCTCGCTGATGACCGCCATCGGCATGCATGCCCGCCCGCCGTACCGGCAGGTGCTGACCCACGGCTTCACCGTGGACGCGCAGGGCCGCAAGATGTCCAAGTCCCTCGGCAACGTCATCGCCCCGCAGAAGGTGATGAACGCGATGGGCGCGGACGTGCTGCGCCTGTGGGTGGCCTCCGCCGACTACCGCGGCGAGATGACCGTCTCCGACGAGATCCTCAAGCGCGCGGGGGATGCCTACCGCCGCATCCGCAACACCGCGCGCTACCTGCTCTCCAACCTCAGCGATTTCCAGTCCGATGATGCGCTGCCGTTCGCGGACATGCTGCCGCTGGACCAGTGGGCGGTGGATCAGGCCGCACGCCTGCAGGACGAGATCATCGCCTCCTATGATTCCTACAACTTCCACCAGGTCGTGCATGCGGTGCACAACTTCTGCTCGGTCACCCTGGGCGGCTTCTACCTGGACGTGACCAAGGATCGCCAGTACACCTGTCAGGCCGCCTCCCGCGCGCGCCGCTCCAGCCAGACCGCGCAGTGGCATATTTTGGAAGCGCTCACCCGCTGGATTGCCCCCATCCTCAGCTTTACCGCCGAGGAGCTGTGGGGCTTTTTACCCCCCTCGCCCTTGAGGGGAGAGGGGCAGGGGGAGAGGGTGGAAAGGGAGGACTCCGTCCTTCTTGCCACCCACTACACCGGCCTGCAACGCATGGCGGACGATGCCGAACTCGGCCCGCGGGCCTGGGCGCGCCTCCTCGCCGTGCGCGACGCGGTGCTGGCCGTGCTCGAGGGCCTGCGCAGGGACGGCGTGATCGGCGCCAACCTTGACGCGGAGGTGGATCTCTACGCCGACGACGCCACGCTGGACCTGCTCAAGCGCCTGGAGGACGAGCTGCGCTTCGTGCTGATCACCTCCTACGCCCGCATCCACCCGCTCACCGCCCGCCCGGCGGACAGCGCCGTGGTCGAGATCGAGGGCGGCCAGATCGCCATCGCCGCCAAGGCCAGCCTGCACGGCAAGTGCGTGCGCTGCTGGCACCACCGCGAGGATGTCGGCAGTCACGCCGCGCATCCGGCGCTGTGCGGCCGCTGCATCGGGAACGTGGATGGCGCGGGCGAAGTGCGCAAGCACGCCTGATGCCCGTCGTTTTCCGCCATCGCGGCTTTCGGGTTTTCTTCTATTCCAATGAAGGCGATCCCCGCGAACCGCTGCACGTTCATGTTCAACGTGGCGAGGCGTTGGCCAAGTTCTGGCTCGTCCCCGAGGTGATCGCTGCGGAAAGCCACGGTCTCAACGGGGCGGAACTTTCCGAGCTGATCGATACCATTGAAAAAAACCGCTCCCTGATCGAAGGCACATGGCATGAGTTCTTTGGCGAATAAGGTCTCTTTCGACGCCAGCATGATGTGGGTTGACCTGCTGGATGGTCGTCGCCTTGGCGTGCCCCTAGCCTACTTCCCGCGTCTGCTCCACGCCTCGCCCGAGGCGCGCGCCCATTGCGTCATTTCCGGCGGGGGGAAGGGCCTGCACTGGGATGCGCTGGACGAGGACATCAGCGTCGAGGGACTGCTCCTTGGCGTGGGCGATCGAACCCATGCCCCCCGGCAACACGCCGCATGACGCCCCTGTTCCGCAACGGCTTGGCTGTAGCGCTGGCCGTCATCATCCTCGACCAGATCACCAAGCTGTGGGCGGTCGCGGCGCTGGGCTATGCCACGCCGGCGCCCGTCCTGCCGAGCTTCAACCTGACCCTGATGCACAACCCCGGCGCGGCATTCAGCTTCCTGGGCGATGCAGGCGGCTGGCAGCGCTGGTTCTTCCTCGCGCTCGCCACGGGCGTCAGCACATGGCTCATCCTGTGGATGCGCGGGTTGCAGGTCCATGAGCGCTGGACGGGGCTCGCCCTCGCCCTGTTGCTCGGCGGGGCCATTGGCAACGCCATCGACCGCGCCTATCTGGGCCATGTGATCGACTTCATCGACCTGTACTGGGGCGCCTATCACTGGCCCGCATTCAACATTGCCGACGCGGCCATCACCGTGGGAGCCATCCTGCTGTTCGTGATGACGCTGCGCGAAGGCAAGAAGGACAAGACCGCATGAGCACGATTCTCCCCGGCTGCCAGGTCAGTCTGGCCTTCCGCCTGACCCTGCCCGACGGCACCGAGATCGACGCCGCCACCGAGCAGGCGCCGATGGAGCTGCTGGTCGGCGACGGCTCCATCAGCCCCGGCCTGGAATTCGCCTTCCAGGGCATGGAGGCGGGCCAGTCCGGCCGCTTCGACATCCCTCCCGGCATGGCCTTCCCCATGCCCGACCCGGACAAGGTGTTCACCATTCCCCCGGACGACCTCGATGTCGAATTCATGCCCGAGGCGGGTCAGTTCATCGAGTTCGAGCTGCCCAGCGGCGAGACCACGGCCGGGCGCGTCCTCGACCTGAGCGAGGCGGGCCTGAAGGTGGACTTCAATCACCCGCTGGCCGGTTTCCCCCTGATCTTCGAGGTGCATGTCCTCGATGTGCAGTGCTAAGGTGCGCGGCATGACCAGCCATCCGATCATCCAGCTCGCCAACCCGCGCGGCTTCTGCGCCGGGGTCGACCGCGCCATCGAGATCGTCGAGCGCGCGCTGGAGCTGTTCGGCGCGCCCATCTACGTGCGCCACGAGATCGTCCACAACCGCTACATCGTCGAGGGCCTGCGGGCCAGGGGCGCGGTGTTCATCGAGGATCTCGCCGAAGTGCCTGACGATGCCACCCTGATCTTCAGCGCCCACGGCGTCTCCAGGGCCATCCAGGACGAGGCCGCCGCGCGCGGCCTGCGCATCTTCGACGCCACCTGCCCGCTGGTCACCAAGGTGCACCTCGAGGTCGCGCGCCAGGCACGCCAGGGGCGCGAGGTGGTGCTGATCGGCCATGCCGGCCACCCGGAGGTCGAGGGCACGATGGGCCACTATGACACCCGCCACGGCGGCCGCATCCATCTGGTCGAGTCGGTCGCGGACGTGGCCGCCCTGCCTGTCCACGATCCGGACAATCTCGCCTACTCCACCCAGACGACCCTTTCCCTGGACGAGACCCGCGCCATCGTCGATGCCCTGCGCGAACGCTTCCCGGCCATCGCCGGACCGCGCAAGGACGACATCTGCTACGCCACCCAGAACCGCCAGGATGCGGTGAAGAGGCTGGCGGCGGACTGCGACCTGCTCCTTGTGGTCGGCAGCAAGACCAGCTCCAACTCCAACCGCCTGCGCGAGATCGGCGAACAGCTCGGCGTGCCCAGCTACCTGATCGACGGACCGGAGGATATTCATCCCGAATGGCTGGTCGGCAAGCTGCGAATCGGTCTGACCGCGGGGGCTTCCGCGCCGGAGATCCTGGTGCAGCGCGTCATCGAACATCTGGAGACACGGGGTCATGCCCTGTTGCGCACAGACCATGATGGCATCCGCGAAGATGTGATCTTTCCAGTGCCCAAGGAGCTTCGCCGCGAGGCCTGAACAGATCACGGTGATCGCGGTGATCGCGGTACAGATGAAAAAGGCCGGTTAGTCGCAAGACAACCGGCCTTTGAAATAAGAGAGGGCATCCTTGCCTGCGCCCTCCTGGCACGATTCCGTCATCCTTGCATCCATGCCCGCCATCCTGGCGCCAGTGCGTGTCCCGCTGCGGTGAAACCTCCAGGTTTCAAGTCCTCCCGGTCATCCTGACCCGTGCGTTCCTGACAGCTCCAGGCTGTTGCGCCCTCCCGCCTCCACTCGTTCAAGCGCCCTTGCACAAAACCCATGCTACGCAGGTGACCGGGCCAAAACCATCAGAAAAATCCAAGAGACCCCGTTTTTTTTACTTATTTCGATCAGTATTTTTTATGGATGGTCATTTTTTATTGTTATTGATCTGCGCGAAACTCGCCTGATCCATCCGATGGCCACGCTCACTTGACGTTTCTCCCGCCATCCACGGGAAGGGAGGCGCCCGTAATGTACGGGTTGTCCATCAGGAAGCGAATGGCCTGCCAGACAACATCGGGACCCGGCTCAAAGCCGAGCGCCGAACTCGACAGCCGGTCCTGCCTGTACGCCTCATCGTCGCCCTCGTTGAACATGATCAGCCCCGGCGCGATGCTGTTGACCTTGATCCGGGGCGCAAACTTGGCGGAGAACGACAGCGTCAGACTTTCGAGCGCGGCCTTGCTCGCCACATAGGCGGTGCGTTGGGAGCTACCCTTCCGCACGCTGGTATCGGTGATATGAATGACGTCGGCAAACGTCGCGCTGGTCGCGCGCAGCAGTTCCGCGCAGGCCATGTTGATCCGCCATGGCGCCCGCACATGCAGGTTCATCAGCATGTCGAAGCCGGCCGGATCATCCCGGACATCCTCATCCGTCAGCCACACGGAGGCATTGTGGATGATGGCGCGCAGGCTTTCAGCCTCATTCCGCACAGCCGCCACCAGCGCATCAATCCCTTCGGGAGAGGACAGGTCCGCCTGCAGAACTCGTGCGCCGCGTGCGCGCAGGCGCTCGATGGCGGGGCGCTCGGTGCGGTAGCTGACGATCAGCGGCGTGCCCTGGTCGAGAAAGCGCTCGGCATGGTACAGGCCAAGCCGCTGCCCTCCTCCCGTGAGGAGGACGGCATCTCGAAGTCGGGCCCTTGCACAGGACATCGCGGCCTCCTTGGGCATGATGGATCGAGCTCGGATCATCCGCGCTCGGCGACGATCACCGCCCTGCGCGGCGCGGGATGCCCCTCCACGGTGCGCGTCGGATCCCCGGGGTCGAGGAAGTCCGTCAGCGACAGGTACTGCATCCAGTCGGTGCGGCGCTGCTCGCCGGCCGTGGTCACCCCCTCGTCCACGATCCGCGCGTTGCGGAACCCCGCCGCGACAACCCAGTCGCGCAGCATCGCCGCCGAGGGCACGGCCCAGACATTGCGCATCATGGCGTAGCGCCCGTTGCCGGTTTCCGCGGGCAGCAGGCCGTCGCCCGGCCCGCCCTCGATCACCAGCCCTTCAAGCACCAGCTGGCCGCCCGGCTTCAGGCACTCCATCAGTTGCGCAAGATGCTCCATCGGATCGCGGCGGTGATAGATCACCCCCATCGAGAAGACCGTATCGAATGCCGGCAGACGCTGCGGGAGTCCCTCCAGGGTGAAGGGGAGGATGTGCGCGTGGCTCACGCCGGACAGCGCGCGCAGCAGGGCGAACTGGGCGGTGAACAGGACGGACGGATCGACGCCAAGCACCAGGCGCGCGCCCTCCCCCCGCATGCGCAGCATGTGATAGCCGCTGCCGCAGCCCACGTCCAGCACGTCGCGACCGGCCAGCGGCGCGAGGTGCGGGGCCACCCTTGCCCATTTCCAGTCCGAGCGCCATTCGGTGTCGACATGCACGCCGAAGATGTCGAACGGGCCCTTGCGCCACGGCATCAGGCCGCGCAGGGCCTCCCCGAGCGCGAGCCTTTCCGCATCGCCGACCTCGTCGGCATCGCCGATGAGGATGGCGCCCCGGTTCAAATCGACATGCCGGGCCCGCCGTCCTGGGCAGGCCTCGAGCGCCTGCTGGAAGCGGGGGAGATTGCCGTTGCGCACCGGGTCCAGCGCCTCGGTCAGCGCATCAGGCAACCACGCCATCCACGCCGCCAGCGGATGACCCTCAAGCTCGGCGGCGAGGGTTTCGAGATCGACCACCTCCATCACGCCATCGCCAGCATGGACACGAAGCGCGTGTGCTGCAGCCATGTTTCACATGAAACAAAGCCCGCCTCGCGCAGGCGGCTTCGATGCTCGTCCATGGATTCAGGCACCAGCACGTTGTCCAGCGACTGCCGCTTCTGCGCGATCTCCAGTTCGGAGTAGCCCTGCGCGCGCTTGAAGTCGTGGTGCAGCTCGGTGATCAGCCCATCCATGCGTGCATCGCCGACCCGGATCTTCTCCGAGACCAGCAGAACCCCGCCGGGCCGCAGGCCGGCACGGATGCGCGCGAGCAGTTCGAGCCGGCGCTCCACCGGGATGAACTGGAGGGTGAAATTGAGCATCACCAGCGAGGCGTCCTTGATGGGAACATCCATCACGTCACCCCGCACAAGCTCGACCGGCGTCTCGGAACGGTAGGCGGCCAGCCATTCGCCCGCGCGGCGGATCATGGCCTCGGAGGTGTCCACCGCGACGATGCGCACCCCCTCCGCGGCGATGCCCCGGCGCACGGCCTGCGAACTCGCGCCCAGCGAACAGCCCAGGTCATACACGGCGGAGCCCGGCTGGACCACGCGCGCGGCGAGCCAGGGCAGCGCCTGCAGGATCAGGTCGTAGCCCGGCACCGAGCGGCGGATCATGTCGGGAAAGACAGCCGCGACCTGCTCATCGAAGGCGAAGGGCTGGACCGTTTCACGTGAAACAGCAAAGAGGTCGTCGCGACTCATCATGCAGCCATCCGGCGCGACCACCACTCCATCACGGCGGAGCGATCCCCGCGAAAAACGACGAGGTCGAGCCTCTTGCCGATCTGGTAGTCGTACATCGGGTCGTAGTATTCGACCAGCAGGCGGCGGACAAACTCGCGCATGCCGGCATCGTCGCCGCCGCCCACAAACGCGGGGAGCGCCTCCTCAAGCAGACCCGTGAGCTGCTTGTGACGGGCGCCGCCGAGACGCCTCTGCAGGCGCGCGAGGCTGCCGCGAATCTGCTCGGCATAGCGCGCGAAACCCTCGTCCGCGCCGAACACCTCGCGGTACTCGGCCAGGCTGTCGACCACGTAGTCCTTGAAGGATTGCGCCTCGCGCGCCTCGACGGACTCCTCCAGCAGGACGAGCGGCGAGGCCTGCATGGCCTGGTGCAGCACATGCGGAACCTCGCGGCTGCCGATCGCGCGTCCCTCGTCCTCGACCATCACCTCGGAGGCGCCCGCGAGACGGAGCAAGCCGATCGCCACGTCATTGTCGATGGTGATCTGGGTGGGTTGCGGGGTTGCGTGCCGGCCGAAGGCTGAACCGCGATGGTGGGCGATGCCCTCGAGATCGAGCGCCTGGGTGACCGCCTGCAGCAGATCCGTCTTGCCGGAACCCGTCCGCCCACCCAGCACCACGAAGGGCTGACGGGCGGAGCGCTCGGCAAGCGTGTCGAGCAGGAAGCGGCGCAGCGCCTTGTAGCCCCCCGTTACGCGCGGCACCACGATGCCCGCCTCCTCCGCCAGCATCTTCTGGGTCAGGCGGGAGCGCAGGCCGCCGCGAAAGCAGTAGAGCGCGCCATCGGGATGACGGCGCGACCACTCGGACCAGCGTTCGATGCGACGCGCCTTCTCCCCGGCATCCACCAGGCTGTAGCCCAGCTCGATCGCCGCATCCTGACCCTGCGCCTTGTAGCGGATGCCGACAAGGTGACGCTCCTCGTCGGTCAGCAGCGGGATGTTCTCGGCATGCGGGAAGGCGCCCTCGGCGAACTCGACCGGCGCGCGCAGGTCGAGCAGGGGGACATTCCCGAGGAACAGGCGGGCGTAGTCCGCCGTGACGGGCAGCGCGGTCACACCACCTCCACGAACGGCCCGTCGCCCAGGCGCGGCAGCAGCTCGCCGAACGGGCGCAGCTCCAGGCCCGCCGCCCCGGCGCGGCGCAGGAATTCGGGCTCACCCTCGGGCATGACCGCCATCAGCAACCCGCCGGAGGTCTGCGGGTCGCACAGGATCAACTTGTTTTCGTCGCTGATCGGCGCGCATTTGTGGCCGTAGCTCGCAAAATTGCGATGCGTTCCGCCGGGCGAGCAGCCCATCGCGGCGTACTCGCGCGCCTCGGGGATGACGGGCAGGTCATCCAGACGGATGCGCGCGTTCACCCCGCTGCCCTCGCACATCTCCAGCAGGTGGCCGAGCAGGCCGAAGCCTGTGACGTCGGTCATCGCCACCAGCTTGTCCATGTCGCTGATGGTTGCGCCGAAGCGGTTGAGGGTCACCATCCAGTCGCGCGCGATGTGGGCATGCTCGGGCGCAAGCTTCTTGCCCTTCTGCGCGGTGGTCATCAGGCCAATACCGATCGGCTTGGAAAGATAGAGCCTCGCACCCGCGCGCGCGGTGTCATTGCGCTTGAGGTGCTGAAGATCAACCTCGCCGGTCACCGCCAGGCCGAAGATCGGCTCCGGCGCGTCGATGCTGTGTCCGCCCGCGAGCGGGATGCCCGCCGCGTGGCAGATCGCGCGACCGCCGTCGATCACCTGGCGGCCGATCTCCGCCGGAAGCCTGTCGATCGGCCAGCCGAAGATGGCGATGGCCATCAGGGGTCTGCCGCCCATGGCGTAGATGTCCGAGATCGCATTGGTGGCCGCGATGCGGCCGAAATCAAAGGGATCGTCGACGATCGGCATGAAGAAATCAGTGGTGGAAATCACCCCGCGCCCGTCGCCCAGGTCGTACACGGCGGCATCGTCGCGCGAGGCGTTGCCGACGATCAGGCGCGGATCGTTAAAGGCCTCAAGCTGGGAGTGCAGCAGGCTGTCCAGCACATTGGGTGCGATCTTGCAGCCGCAACCGGCTCCGTGGCTGTATTCGGTCAGGCAGATAAGGTCTTTCATGCGTGTCCCCACTGGCATTTCGTCTAAAAGCGGATTATAGGTTTATTGGGCTCCCCATCGTCGAGGCAGGTTCAGCATGTCGCGCATTTCTTCATCAACCGTCACGCTCACACTGGATGGCCAGCCTCACGAAGGCCTGCTCGGACTGCCGGAACAGGCCCGAGGAGTCGTGCTTTTCGCCCATGGCAGCGGCAGCAGCCGCCTGAGCCCGCGCAATGCCTATGTAGCGGAAATCCTGCAGCAGCACGGCTTGGCTACCTTCATGTTCGACCTGCTGACCGAGGAGGAGGACCGGATCCGGGAAAACCGCTTCGACATCCCCCTGCTCAGCCGCCGCCTGATCGGCGCCGCGCGCTGGGCTCAGGCCCAGCAGGCATTGGCCTCCTTGCCCATCGGCCTGTTCGGCGCCAGCACGGGCGCGGCGGCGGCGCTGATCGCGGCGGCCACGCTGGGCGAGGAGATCCGTGCTGTGGTCTCTCGCGGGGGCCGGCCCGATCTCGCCATGCCCGTTCTGGGTCAAGTCCTGGCGCCGACCCTGCTGATCGTCGGCGGGCTGGACGGCATCGTCATCGAGCTCAACGAGGCCGCCCACGCCGAGCTTGGGGGCGAGAAGGCGATGCTCATCATTCCCGGCGCCACCCACCTGTTCGAGGAACCGGGCACGCTGGAACAGGTCGCCGCCGCCGCCGCCGACTGGCTGGAGCGGCATGTGCCGCCTCAGAGGCTGTGAATTTTTCACGCCCACCCGGTCCGATCAGGCATCGTCAAGTAGCCCGGATGCAGCGCAGCGGAATCCGGGCGATCTGCAGGCCCATCGGGGCTTGTCACCCCCGGGCCAAAGGGAGCGCGATCTTCATCGCGGCGTGGGCGCCGCTCCTACACACCGGCGCCTGTCGGTGCGAATTCATTCGCACACCAGAACCCCCTCTCCCGCGAGGGGCGAGGGGCTTGTCACCCCCG
>SDAY01000134.1 GCA_006212015.1 Halothiobacillaceae bacterium | reverse complement strand
AAGCGTCATGCGCCGAATGAACCCGGCCCGCATGCGGCGGGTTGCGCTAGGCTAACCCGCCCTACACTCAAGCCCCACTTCGCCACCATGCGCATCGAACACATCCGCCAACGCCTGCGCGCCCATGGCGCACTGCCTTGCCATGAGCATCGGGTGCTGCAGGCCTGGGCGCAAGTCAGGTCGCTCGATAACCGTCGCAGCAAGGCGGAGGGGTTTTTCCCCAAGGCGGTGCGTGATGATCTGCCCGCGCTGCTTGCCGAGATGGACGGGCTGGCCCGCGTGCGTTCCCGGCATGACGATGGGGACGGCGCGGCACGGCTGCTGGTGGAACTGGCCGACGGCCAGACGGTGGAAAGCGTGCTGCTGCCGCGCGATGGCCTGTGCATCTCGACCCAGGTCGGTTGCGCGGTCGGCTGCACCTTCTGCATGACCGGGCGCGAGGGGCTGCTGCGCCAGGTGGAAAGCGCCGAGATCGTCGCCCAGGTGGTGCTGGCGCGTCGGCTGCGCCCGGTGAAGAAGGTGGTGTTCATGGGCATGGGCGAGCCCGCCCACAACCTCGACAACGTGCTGGACGCCATCGAACTGCTCGGCGGGGAAGGCGGCATCGGCCACAAGAATCTGGTGTTCTCCACCGTGGGCGATAGGCGCGTGTTCGAGCGTCTGCCTCAGGGTACGGTCAAACCCGCGCTGGCGCTGTCCCTGCACACCAGCCGCGCCGAGCTGCGCGCGCAACTGCTGCCCAAGGCCCCGCGCATCGCCCCCGAGGAACTGGTGGAACTGGGCGAGGCCTATGCCCGCGCCACCGGCCATCCGATCCAGTACCAGTGGACCCTGCTTGAAGGCATCAACGATGGCGAGGAGGAGATCGAGGGCATCGTCCGCCTGCTGTCCGGCAAGTTCGCCATGCTGAACCTGATCCCCTACAACACGGTGGATGCCCTGCCGTACCGTCGCCCGAACCATGAACGCACCGCCGAGATGGTGCGCGCGCTGCACCGGCGCGGCATCCTCACCAAGATGCGCAATTCCGCCGGCCAGGAGATCGACGGCGGCTGCGGGCAGTTGCGGGCGAGGACGCTGGTGCGGATGGACCTGCCCGCGTAGGCGGCAACCGGGCTGCTGAGCCCGCTTGATTCAGGGCGCAGGCCCGGCGAGTTCGTCGTTGCGGCGCGCCTCGCGCAGCATGAAAAGGTACAGCCCCTCCACCTTCTCCCGCGCCCAGGGCGTCTTGCGCAGGAACTTCAGGCTGGATTTGATGCTCGGATCATGGGTGAAGCAGCGCACCGGAATGCGCGCGCCCAGTTCGGCCCAGCCATAGCGGGCGACCAGTGCGGTGACGATGGCCTCCAGCGTCAGGCCGTGCAGGGGATTGCGGGGTTGGTGCATGGGTAATGTTTTACAGTGCGGTCAGCCGGACTCATTGCGCCAGCAGCGCGCCCACGGCCCCAGCCAGATCATCAAACACCGGCGTATTCTCGGGCAGGCCGCCCTTCGCCAGCGTGCGTTCGCCCTTGCCCGTGCGCACCAGCATGGGCCGCGCGCCCGCCGCCACGGCGGCCTCAAGGTCACGCAGGCTGTCGCCGATCACCGGCACGCCGCCCAGCGCGCAACCGAAATGTTCGGCGATCTCCTCGTACATCCCCGGCAGCGGCTTGCGGCAGTGGCACCCTGATTCCGGGCCGTGCGGGCACCAGGCGATGTAGTCCACCGCCACGCCATGCGCGGCCAGCAGCGCGGCCAGCTTGTCGTGCATGGCGCGCAGGGTCGCCTCATCAAAAAGGCCGCGCGCAATGCCGGACTGGTTGGTGGCGATGCCCACCGTCCAGCCCGCACGCTTGAGGCTTGCGATGGCCTCGATGCTGCCCGGCAGCGGCACCCACTCATCAACCGACTTGATGAAGTCATCGGAGTCCTCGTTGATGACCCCGTCGCGGTCGAGGATCACCAGCCTTTTGCAGTCGATCACGGCCGATCCTCCCGGAACGCCTCGTCGATCATGGCACACCAGATGTGGCCAACGAGGATGTGGCACTCCTGGATGCGCGGGGTGTCCGGCGAGGGCACGACCAGCGCGTGATCGACCAGATCCTTCAACGCCCCCCCCGTGCCACCGAGCAGGCCGACGGTCGTCACCCCCATCTCGCGCGCCACCTTCACCGCCTCGATCACGTTGCGACTGTTGCCCGAGGTGGACAGACCGATCAGAATGTCACCCTCGCGCGCCAGCGCCTCGACCTGGCGGGAAAAGACATGGTCGAAACCGAAATCGTTGCCGATCGAGGTCAGCGCGGAGGTGTCGGTGGTCAGGGCGATGGCCGGCAGGCCGCGCCGCTGATGGGCAAAACGCCCCACCAGCTCGGCCGCGATGTGCTGGGCGTCGGCCGCGCTGCCGCCGTTGCCGCAGAGAAACATTCGCCCCCCGTGCTTCATGCCGCTAAGCAGCATATCTGCGATCTTCTCGATCAAGGGTGAAATATCGAGGAGCGACTCGACCACCGACAGGTGGTCTCGAATGTGTACTTCAGGCATCTAGTAGTGAGTCAGCATGGTCATTGGACACGCAAGTTTAATCGGCAAAAGGAATCAGCGTCGATGTCTTTTCTTCCCATGCAAGTGAAGATTACCCCCGCCATGGTGATCCACGGCGCCGTATTTCTTGGCCTGGCCGGGCTCGTTGCGCTCCCCGGGGTTACAGCCACGGCAAGCATGATCATGATTCTTGCTGGCTTGCTGCTCGTCTGCCGCCGCTCAATCCGCCTGCCGCACGGGGATCAAGCCAACCGCTGGATCCTTGCGATGAGTCTGCTGCCCATGGCCTACCTCGTGAACATGGCATGGTTCGGATGGGAATGGCCAAAACTCGAGAACCCATCCAAGATGCTCCTGGCCATCCTGATCTTCCTGGCCATTCGCGAATGGGGACTATCCTCCCGGACCGCTATCTTGGGATGCTTCGTGGGGGCAATCATTGCCGGAATCGTGAGCGCGTATCAATCCATTGTGTTGGATTTGGCCCAAGCTCACGGATACATGTGGCACATACCCTTTGGGAACTTTTCTCTCCTTCTGGCCTTCCTTTCCCTGCTAGGCGTCCTCTATACCCTTGAGCACAGAGGCCGCCACAAGGGACTCATCCTTGCCATCGGACTGATGGCTACTGTTGCGGGCCTTATGGCTTCGGCAGCTTCCGGCGCACGCGGTGGCTGGATTGCCATTCCCATACTCGGGTTGATCTTGGTGACTTCATTGAGTCATGTGCGCTTCAAGTTTTATGCCGTCCTCGTGATCATCATCTCACTCCCCTTGATTTACCAATCTACTCCTATCGTCAAACAACGCGTCGACCTCGCCACACATGAAATAATGCATCACCTGCAAAACAAGCCAGACAACGCGACTTCGCTCTCATCTCTCGGCACGCGATTGGAAATGTGGCGCTATGGCATGAACGTATTTGTTCAGCATCCCGTCATGGGGGTTGGCATTGCAACCTTTGAAGAACAAGCGCGCCAGGATATTGAGCAAGGCCTGACCAACCCTGGCATTCTCGGACAGGGGTCCATGAGGCACCACCATCTCCACAACGACGCAATCACCATCCTTGCCCGCATGGGCTTGGTTGGATTTCTAGCGTGGGTCATGTTCTGGATCTTATCCTGGTCATTTTTCACGCACGGTCTGAGAGCGGGCAAACAACATCACGAAGCATCCTTCTTTTCCTGGATGGGGCTGCTCACCTTGAGCGGGATTTTTATGTTTTCTCTTTCTGATTCCATGCTCGGCACCAGCGCGGGAACCCTTTGCTTCGTATTTCTGCTGGCAACGGCGGCAGGCGGGCTGAGCTATCATGCAAGAAAAACACCCGAGAACAGTTAATGAACCGGCCATATTTGCCCCGAACCGTCATCCTCCAACACGACCTCGGCATTGGCGATCTCATATTCCGACTACCCTACATACGCGCGGTGGCTGAAAAGAGCAAAGATGGCAAAGTAACGCTTATCGCGCGTCCCACATGCCGCGCCCACGACCTTTTGCGCGCCGAACCATGCATTGAAACCATCATTGATTACGACCGCTGGCGCAAGGAAGACCGACGGGGAAGTCACCGAGGTCCTCTGGGCTTCTTTCGCCTCGTCCAGGAAGTTCGACGGAACCATTTCGAGCGAATGGTCATCTTCTCCGACCGCATCCGATATGGCCTGCTCGCGGTCCTCGCCGGAATTCCAGAACGCATTGGTTATGGCGGCTTTGGCTGGAACTGGCCCCAGCGATTCTTCCTCAATCGAAAGCCCTATATTCACGCCTACCACGGCCCGTGCATCAGCAATTACCAGTGGGCCACCGAGCTGGCGATCCGCCATGGCTTTGCGACCACCCCACTGATTCCTCGCCTCCATGTTCCCGCTGAGCTGGACGCTCATTGGGCCCAGGCACTGGCCGCCTTGCCCCAGAAGCGATTTGTCCTGGCCATGGGCGCTTCCGTCAAAACCAAGGACTGGGGCTGGCAGAATTTCGCCATGCTCGCGGAACGGCTCTTGCGCGAGGGGCATGGGGTGATCTGCCTGGGAGGACGGGCCGAAGAACCTTTGCTTGCACAGCTCCGACAACATGTCCCGCCTGAGCTTCACGACCATTTACGGATACTGACCCCTCCGAGCGTGCTCGACAGCGCCGCGATCGCCCGACAGAGCACCGCCTGCGTCGGCAATGACACCGGCATGATCCACGTGGCCGCCGCTTGCGAAGTACCCACCGTTCTCCTCCTCGGCCATCGCCCCCGCCCCTGCCACGACCCGGCCATGCACGCACTCATAGGCCTCAGCGTCGGGGCTATCACGGTCGAGGATGTTCTTGAGTCCCTGAGCCCTTTCCCGGTGACATGAAGCGCATCCTGATCATCCGCCTCTCCGCCATCGGTGACGTGGTCTTCGCCTCGCCGATGATCGAGGCCCTGCGGCGCACGCATCCCCTCGCCCACATCGCCTGGCTGGCCGAGCCGGCGGTGGCCGATCTGCTGCGCCACCACCCCATGCTCGACGAGGTCATCGTCTGGCCCAAGGGGGAATGGAAACGGCTTTGGAGGGCGCGAGCATGGCGCGAACTGGCCCGCCGGGTCCGCGCCTTCGTCCGCGAACTGCGTCAACGCCGCTTCGATACCGTCCTTGACCTGCAGGGGCTGTTCAAGAGTGGCGTATGGGCCTGGCTGTCCGGCGCGCACCGACGGGTGGGACTGGGATCCCGGGAGGGCAGCCAGCTGCTGATGACCGAAACACTGCCGCGTGGTGGCGACCCGGCGCGGCGGAATCC
>SDAY01000133.1 GCA_006212015.1 Halothiobacillaceae bacterium | reverse complement strand
GGGCAGCGAGCTGCTGGACGAGGCCGCCCTGGAGGCGGTGCGCGAGGCCGCGCCGTTCCCGCCCTTCCCGGATGGGATCACGCGCACGCGCTGGGAGTTCACCCTGCCGCTGGCGTTCGCGCTGGGTTCGTGAACCCTCGCGTGCGGCGGGGATGGCGGGGTGCTTCGGGTGTCAGGGCATCACGTCGGGGGTGAGCAGCCTTCCGCCCAAGCGGGCGATGCAGCCGGCGCGCGCCGATTCCGGGGTGATACTCGCGACCTGGGTCAGCGCCTCGGCGCGCCAGGCCTCGCCCGCCAGGATGGTCCACGCACGCGGACACTGGTTGAAATGCGGACAGGCGGGGCCGTCGCAGCCGTTCTGGCTAGTGAGGCAGACGGGGAGCGGGCGCCGATCGGGGATTGCCAACATGCCTGACGAGGTGGCGATGGCGGTGTTGCGCCATTCGCCCAGCGGGATGGTTGCCCCGCTCGCCTCGTACATCGCGACCGGCGTGGCTTCCGGCCCGAACAGGCGCAGATCGCCCCCGGCGTTGACCCGGCCCCGGGTAACCCCATGCGCCAGCAGGGCCTGGACGGCGGCATCCACCGCAAAGCCCCGGGCCATGCCGTCGAGGTTCAGCACCAGCGGGCGCTTGAGGCGGACACGCAGGCGCGGCAGCAGCTCGATGGCATCCCAGCCGCATGCGCCGTCCAGCTCGCGGAAGCCATGATCGGGGAGCCGTCCCTCGCGTACTAGCCGTCCTCCGGCGGTGAAATTGAACAGGCCATCACTCTTGCGCTCCATGTGGCGGGCGAGGCAGAGCAGGCGGTACGTGGTCGGGTTGACGCTGACCGGTCGCCGCCAGGCATGCAGGTTGATGCGGCTCAGGTCGCTGTCCGGATCGTGGAAGCTCATCTTCCGCTGCACCGTGTCCATGGCCGCAAAGGCGGCCCTCAGGCCCGTTTCGGCCAGCGGCGCGGGGGCGCAAACGCTGATGTCGCCCAAGGTGCCGAACAAGGGTTGCATGCGGCGCATGACAGTGCGTCCCGTGGGTTCGGTCGAGTTGGCCGGCGGCGGTGACATGCTTGAGATGGATCTTGATGGCTAATAAGAATAATTCGCATTCTAGTTGTCATTGTGAGGCTGTCAATGGCGTCATCGGATATCGCGCTAAAATGCATGGTCATTCGTATGCGGGGGCTCACACATGTTCACAGGCATCATCCAGACGGTCGGCAGGGTTCTGTCCATGCGCGATGCGGGCGGCGACCGTCGCCTGGTCATCGGCGCGGACGCGGCCTTCCTCAGGGGCGTGCAGTTGGGCGACAGCATCGCGACCCAGGGCGTGTGCCTGACGGCGGTGGAGCTGACCCCGACCAGCTACGCGGCCGATGTGTCCGGCGAGACCCTGGCGCACAGCAGCCTCGGCGCGTTGCGCACCGGCTCCGAGGTGAACCTGGAGAAGGCGCTGACCCTGTCCACGCCGCTGGGCGGGCATCTGGTCAGCGGTCATGTGGACGGGGTGGGCGAGATCGAGGCGCGCTGGGACGATGCCCGCTCGATCCGCTTCCGTGTCCGCGCACCGGACGCGCTGGCGCGCTACATCGCGGCGAAGGGCTCGGTCACGGTGGACGGCATCAGCCTGACCGTGAACGCCATCGACGGCGCGCGTTTCGAGCTGAACCTGGTGCCGCACACCGTCGCCATGACCACCGCCAAGGGCTGGCAGCCGGGCGTGAAGGTGAACCTCGAGGTGGACGTGATTGCACGTTACCTGGAGCGCCTGCTGCTCGGGGACAAGGCTGCTCGAGCCGAGGGCGGCGTCAGCGAGGAACTGCTCCTGCGCTGCGGGTTCGGGAGCTCCGGCAGGGGTTGAATCCAGCTCTGCGGCGGTCCCCTGCATGCTGCCGAGCCAGGGAAGGTTGCCGGTTTTGTTCGCCCTTGAGGGAGGGGTATAAACCAGGGCTATTGATGGGCAAAGGCCTTGCTTGCCGTGTGACCACTCCCTTGACATGTGAATGAGAATGGTTATCGTAAGCCATACGTGTCTTATCAACAGAAGGATAGTGTCGTGCGTCTCAATCCCATCATGCTTGCCTTTGCAGCCCTGGCCCTCGGGGGCGCCGCCCATGCCGCCGAGCAACTGGAAACCATCGAGGTCAAGGATCTACGCCAGAAGCTGCAGCAGTCCGGCATGCTGAAGGACGAGATCCAGCAGACCGAGGTGATCAGCGCGAAGGACATCGAACGCAAGCAGGCCGGCAGCGTCAACGAGGCGATCAACAACGAGACGGGCGTGACGGTCTCCAGCGAATGCTCCATGTGCGGCGTGAAGCGGGTGATGATCAACGGCCTCAAGGGCGAGCACACCACCGTGCTGGTCGATGGCGTGCCCACCCACACCATGGCCTCCGGTTTCTACGGCCTGGATGGCGTGTCCACCAGCGGGGTGGAGCGCATCGAGATCGCGCGTGGCGCCGGCGCCTCGCTGATCGCGCCTGAATCCGTCGGCGGCACGATCAATATCGTCACCAAGCGCCCGACCGAGAACGGCGCGGAGATCGACCTGTCCGCCGGCGAGAACGGCTACCAGAAGTACGGCCTGAGCGCGACCGGCGTGACCAAGGATGGCAAGACTCGCGGCCTCGTCGCCGCCCAGTACGACAACCACGACCAGGAAGATGCCGACGGCAACGGCGTCAACGAGGCGCCGATGCTGGAGAACTACAGCGTCAGCGGCAAGGTCTCGCATGACCTGACCGCCAAGGACAACGTCGAGTTGCGCGTCCTGAGCGGCCGCTCCGAGGTGTTCGGTGGCCCCATGCTGGGCGACACCACCCAGAGCATCGCCGAGGCGCTGGCCAATCATGATGGCAACCCGACCTTCGCCGGCGATGACGTGCGCAGGCGCTACACTGGCCTGCCGGGCGATACCACCGAATACATCAAGACCGACCGCCAGGAACTGGTCGGCAAGTGGCTGCACGAGTTCGGCGCGCAGACCAACGTCGGCGTCACCCTGATGCGCTCCGAGAGCAAGCAGGATTCGTTCTACGAGGGCATCGACTACGTCGCGGACGACAAGACCCATTTCGCCGATGTGCGCGTCAACCACTTCCTCAATGCAGAACACCTGCTGACCGTGGGCGTGGATCACCGCAACGAGGACATGCGCTCGCGCAGCCGCACCATGGAGGCCTTCGTCACCGATGGCGACCCCGGCACCAACTACGTTTCCGACAGCTTCGACTACACGCTGACCGGTCTCTACCTGCAGGACACATGGACTCCTGTTTCCAGCCTCGAGATCGCCGCCGCCGTGCGCCTGGACAAGGTCAAGGCCGACTTCGTCGATGCGAGCAAGCCGGGCACCGAGATCGACGAGACCATGATCGCCCCGCGCCTGCACGTGCGCTACGACCACGACAAGCAGTGGACCTCGCGCCTGCAGATGGGCCGTGGCTACCGTGCGCCGCTGTCCTTCTTCGAGAGCGACCACGGCATCCTCGATGCCGGCAAGGGCTTCGCGGTGGATGTGGACGCGCTGGAGAAATCCACCTCGGCAAGCTACGCGCTGTCCTACAACAACCAGCGCCTGACCTCCACCGCCTCCGTGGCCTGGAACCAGATCGAGAACCTCGCCGCGCTCGCCGAGGACGCCAACGGCGTGCCCACCCTGAGCCAGCTGGACGGCAAGGCGCGGGTGGTCTCGGCCGATCTCGTCCTGGGTTACCAGCTGACCAACCACTGGACGGCGGGCATCGGTCTGGAGACGTTCCAGTACAACGACATCTTCAAGGAATCCTTCGCCATCGCCCCGGTCGAGGAGCGCCTCCGCCTGACCGCCGACTACGAGGGCCGCGGCTGGAACTGGAACACCACCGTCACCTGGATCGGCGGCCGCGACCTCGCCGACTACGGCTACGAGGGCTTCAACATCGCGGGCGATGCGAGCAGCGTGAAGACCACCAAGGCGCCGTCCTTTTACACCGTGGACATGAAGCTCAGCAAGGCGCTGAACAAGACCTTCACCGCCTACCTTGGGGTCAACAACCTGTTCGACTACACCCAGGCCGGCGACGAGGACACCCCGCTGTTCTACGATGCCGATGGCGCCTACGACGTGGGTTACATCTACGGCCCGCTGCGCGGCCGCACCGTGTACGCCGGCATGAAGGCCAAGTTCTGATCCGGGCTTTCCGGGCAGTTGTCCGCTCTGTCCTGCGGGTCATGAGATTGACAGGACGGGGCGGGTCTATGCATTGATGGACCAGTCACGGTTTGATTTTTCACGAGTACGACCCCAACCATGGATTTCCTCAAGCACTACCTCGATTTCTTCGTGTTCGGCATCCTCGGCCTGATGAGCTTCCTGCTCGTCTGGCTGGTGGTGGAGCGCTACCTGACCCTGGCCCGCCTGCGGGTCGAGGACTTCGCCCTGGAGGAATCCCTCAACGTCGCGATGACGCGCAATCTGACTACCATTTCCTCGATCGGCGCCAACGCGCCCTATGTGGGGCTGCTCGGCACCGTGCTCGGCATCCTCATCACCTTCTACGACCTCAGTCAGGGCGGCAACATCGATCCGAAAACGATCATGCTCGGCCTCGCGCTGGCGCTGAAGGCGACCGCCGCAGGACTGGTGGTGGCCATCCCCGCCATCCTGTTCTTCAACGCCCTGGTCCGCCGCACCGAAGTGCTGAACGCACGCTGGAAGGAGCACCGGGCCGGGCTGCAGGGTTGAGCCTTGCGCGAACGGTCATGCGCCATGAAGAAATTCGAGCAGATCAACGTCATTCCCTTCATCGACATCATGCTGGTGCTGCTGGCCATCGTGCTGACCACGGCCACCTTCATCGCCCAGGGGCAGTTGCAGATCGCGCTGCCGGAGGCGAGCCAGACCCAGTCGGTCAGCGACACCCAGGCCATCGAGATCAGCATCGATGCCGGGGGCACGATCTATGTCGATGAGGTCGCCACCGAGCTTGCCGCGCTGGATGAACGCTTCGCGGCCCTGCCGAAGAGCCAGGCCCTGGCCCTGCGTGTGGACGGCAAGGCCGACTTCGACCGCTTCGTCGGCGTGGTCGACCTGCTGAAGAAGCACGGTCTGGACAACCTGTCCATCCGCACCCTCAAGCCCACGTCGTGAAGCACGCGAAGAAGCACGCGAAGAAGCACTCGCGCGCCGGCCTGCTGGTGTCGCTCCTGCTGCATGCCGGCCTGGTGGGGGGCGGGCTATGGCTGGTTCTGCACAGCGAGACGCCCGAGCCGCTGCAGGACGTGCCGGTGACGCTTGCCATGTTGCAGATCGAGCAGCCCCAGCCCGTCGAGGCACAGCCCGAGCCGGTGGTCGAACCGCCGCCGCCCGAACCGGAACCCGTGCCCGAGCC
>SDAY01000132.1 GCA_006212015.1 Halothiobacillaceae bacterium | reverse complement strand
TCGAGGTCAGCGCGGAGGTGTCGGTGGTCAGGGCGATGGCCGGCAGGCCGCGCCGCCGATGGGCAAAACGCCCCACCAGCTCGGCCGCGATGTGCTGGGCGTCGGCCGCGCTGCCGCCGTTGCCGCAAAGCAGCAGCTTGCCGCCCGTGCGCAGGGTCTCGATCATGCGCTCGCCCAGTCGGGCGATCCCGGCCTCCAGCGCGAGCAGGGACTGCACGGCGGCAAGGTGTTGTTCGATATGTTGTGTGATGAAGGACACGCCTGTACCCATCCGCTAGAATGTCCGGCAGCTTAATGCAGAACCCCTCACGATTGCAGCCCCTGAACGCCGCCCGCCATGCTCCTTGACCTGCCCGATTTCAGCCGCGCCCATGTGCTTGTCGCCGGCGACGTCATGCTCGACCGCTACTGGCACGGCGCGACCTCGCGCATCTCGCCCGAGGCGCCGGTGCCGGTGGTCAAGGTGGATGCCGACGAGCTGCGCGTCGGCGGCGCGGGCAACGTCGCGCTGAACATCGCAGCCCTTGGCGCGGGCGCCACGCTCGCCGCGCTGACGGGCGAGGACGAGGAAGCCCGCGTCCTGCGCGAAAGGCTCGAAGCGCGGCGGGTCGCCTGTCGCCTGCTGGCCACGCCCGGCAGCCGCACCATCACCAAGCTGCGCGTCCTCAGCCGCCACCAGCAGCTCATCCGGCTCGATTTTGAAGACGACTTCCCGCCCGAATCTGCCGCCGCCATGCCGCAGGCGGTGGAGGCCGCGCTGGACGGAGCCGGCGCGCTGGTGCTGTCCGACTACGCCAAGGGCGCGCTGGGCCACGCGCAAGCCATGATCCAGTCCGCCCGCGCCGCTGGCGTGCCGGTCGTCGTCGACCCCAAGGGCACGGATTTCGAGCGCTATCGCGGCGCGAGCGTGTTGACGCCCAACCTCACCGAATTCGAGGCCGTGGTCGGGGCGTGCGCGGATGACGCCACCCTGGTCGAGCGCGGCGAGGAGCTGCGCGACCGGCTCGGCCTCGACGCCCTGCTCATCACCCGCAGCGAGCGCGGCATGACCCTGCTGGAGCGCGGCCGCGCGCCGCTGCACCTGCCCACCCGCGCGCGCGAGGTCTTCGACGTGACCGGCGCGGGCGACACCGTGGTCGCGGTGCTGGCGGCGGGACTCGCTGCGGGCATGGGCATGCCGGAGGCGACCGCGCTCGCCAACCTCGCCGCCGGGGCGGTGGTCGGCAAGCTCGGCACCGCCACCGTCTCGCTGGACGAATTGCGCGAGGCCATGCGCGAGCACGCCCCCCTGCCCACCGGCATGGCGAACGAGGACACCCTCGTCCAGGTCATCGCCCGCGCCCGCGCTGCCGGGGAGCGCGTCGTCATGACCAACGGCTGCTTCGACATCCTCCACCCCGGCCACATCACCTATCTGCGACAGGCCCGCGCCTTGGGCGACCGACTGATCGTCGCGGTCAACGACGACGATTCCGTGCGCCGCCTCAAGGGCAGCTCGCGCCCGGTCAACGGGCTGGACGCGCGCATGCTGATGCTGGCCGCGCTGTCCTCGGTCGACTGGGTCGTGCCCTTCGCCGAAGACACCCCCGAACGCCTGATCTGCCGCCTGCGCCCCGACGTGCTGGTCAAGGGCGGCGACTACCGCCCCGAGGACATCGCGGGCGGGCGCTGCGTCATCGAGCACGGCGGCGAAGTAAGCGTGCTGGGCTTTGTCGAAGGCCATTCCACCACGGGCATGATCGCCCGCATACGAGAAAGCATATGAGCCACCTTGCAACCGGCTTTACAACTGAATCGCCCCATAAGGCGGGCAACGGACTGATCATCGTCACCGGCGGCGCCGGCTTCATCGGCAGCAACATCGTCCACGGGCTGAACGCCCGCGGCATCGACAACATCCTCGTGGTGGACGACCTGAAGGACGGCCACAAGTGCGTCAACCTGGCCGACGCGAATATCCGCGACTACATGGACAGGGATGACTTCCTCGCCCGCGTCGAGGCCGGTCACGACTTCGGCGCGGTCGAGGCCGTGCTGCATCAGGGCGCCTGCTCCACCACCACCGAGTGGGACGGTCGATACATGATGTCGGTCAACTACGACTACTCCAAGGCCCTGCTGCACTGGTGCCTGAAGAGGAACATTCCGTTCATCTACGCCTCGTCCGCCTCCGTCTACGGCAGCGGCCCGAACTTCACCGAGGCGCGCGAGAACGAGAATCCGCTCAACGTCTACGCCTTCTCCAAGTTCCAGTTCGACCAGTACGTGCGCGCCCTGCCGCATCATGACAGCCAGGTCATCGGCCTGCGCTACTTCAACGTCTACGGCCCGCGTGAGCAGCACAAGGGCGGCATGGCCAGCGTCGCCTACCACTTCCACCACCAGTTGCTGAATACCGGCAAGGTGCGCCTATTCGAGGGCAGCGACGGCTATGGCCCCGGCGAGCAGCGGCGCGACTTCATCCATGTGGACGACGTGGTGGCCGTAAATCTGTGGCTGCTCGATCATCCGAAAGTGCATGGAATCTTCAATCTCGGCACCGGTCGCGCCCAGCCGTTCAACGACGTGGCCCATGCGGTCATCGCCTTCCACGGCCGCGGCGAGATCGAATACATCCCCTTCCCGGATCACCTCAAGGGTGCCTACCAGAGCTTCACCGAGGCCGACATGCGCGCCCTGAGCGCGGCGGGTTATGACCAGCCCTTCCTGTCGGTGGAAGAGGGCACGGCGCGCTACCTCGCATGGCTGAGCACATGCGGATGAACCCTCGCAGCATCCTGATCGTCGGTCCGTCCTGGGTCGGCGACATGGTCATGGCGCACAGCCTGTTCCAGACCCTCAGACTCCAACACCCGGACTGCGTCATCGACGTGCTCGCCCCCGGCTGGTCGCTGCCGCTGCTGGCGCGCATGCCGGAAGTGCGACACGGCATCGCCATGCCGCTCGGTCACGGCGAGCTTGGGCTTGGCGCGCGCTGGCGTATTGGCCGCAGTCTGCGCGGCCAGTACGACCAGGCCATCATCCTGCCGGGCTCGATCAAGTCCGCCCTCGCCCCCTTCTTCGCGGGGATTCCGCAACGCACGGCCTATCGCGGCGAGCACCGCTACGGACTGGTCAACGACATGCGTCCGCTGGACAAGGCCCTGCTGCCGCTGACCGTGCAGCGTTTCGTCGCCCTCGGCCTGCCCGCCGGAAGCCCGCAGCTGCCGGAATACCCGACGCCGCGCCTGCGCGTGGACGCCAGCAAACAGCAGCGCCTGATCGCTGAACTCGGTCTGAGCCTCGACCGCCCCGCCGTCGCCTTCATGCCCGGCGCGGAATACGGCCCGGCCAAGCAGTGGCCGCTCGAACACTTCGCCGCGCTGGCGCGCGCGCTCGTCGCACAAGGCAAGCGGGTCTGGATTCTTGGCTCCAGCAAGGACGAGGCGGCGGGCGCAACCATCGCTGAGCAGGCGGGTGAAGGCGTGCTGAACCTCTGCGGTCGCACGCGACTTGAGGACGCCATCGACCTGCTGGCGCTGTGCGAGGCCGCCGTCACCAACGACTCCGGCCTGATGCACGTCGCCGCCGCGCTGGACATCCCGACCGTCGCCCTGTTCGGTTCATCCTCCCCCAGTCACACCCCGCCGCTGTCCGATAAGGCCCAGGTCATCTACCTCGGCCTCGACTGCTCGCCCTGCTTCAAGCGCACCTGCCCGCTCGGGCATACGCGCTGCCTGGCCGACATCACCCCGGAACGGGTCTTGAACACGCCAGGCATCATGCGGAACTAACGCCATGCGCTTACCCAACTTAGCCCATGGCATGAGCAAGACATGGAAAAACTGGGGGATGGAAACGGCCTCAACCACAGCTGTATTCCTCTTTTTCGCCCTGCTTCTTGTCACACCAAATACTTACAACATCGGCCCTATCTTTCTTCTCGCCACCGGGGTCTATTGGCTTGCGCGCGGCAGACTGACGCCGCTCCCAAGTCGCTCCACAATCCTCATCGTTCCATTTGCCGCCTATTTTCTGGCCATTGCGACGACAACCGCCCTATCCGGATGGGATATGAGACTCATTGACACCCCAAGCCGCCTGATATTACTCATACCCGTTTTATGGGTTCTGACGCAAACAGGATTCCGAATCCAGGCCATCTGGCATGGGGCCGCCATAGGCGCTATTGGAGCGTTTTTCATGGCTCTCTATCAACGATATGCGTCAGGACTTGACCGCGCCGAAGGCTTCCAACACCCCATTCAATTCGGCGACATTGGCATGCTTTTGGGCTTGCTGTCACTGGTAGCCGTTCTTCGGTTTGCAAGCACTCGACAATCCATGCTCGCGGCTTTCAGCATGCTAGGCGCTCTAGCGGGGATCATGGCATCGCTGCTGTCCGGGTCGCGGGGCGGGTGGATCGGCCTTCCATTGATCATCATGACTCTTCTAGGCTATTACGCCAACACCCTGGGAAGAAGGCGCATTCTTGCCATTTCAGGGCTTCTTGCACTAATGCTATATATCGCCTTTATTTCCCCGCAAACAGGCGTCAAGGACAGGCTGAATGCAGCAATCAATGACATAACACACTACCAGCATGAAAACGGCGCCAACAGCTCCGTGGGCGCGCGATTAGAGCTCTACAAGGCTGGCGCCATGCTCATCGATGATGCTGGCATGTTTGGCCTGGGCGAGCAGGGAGCCCGTGACAAACTGCAAGCCATGGCCAACGATGGCTTGATTCGTCCAGCCATCGTGGATATGGGGCATTTTCACAATGAGCTACTCGACCATTTGATAAGGAACGGGTTTGTTGGCGCCATTGCATTGATCATGCTCTATGCCGTGCCTCTGATAGGGTTCATCACCCATGCAGGAAGCCACGACCCCGACATCAAGGCAGCCGCCGTCGCTGGAATCATCACCGTCACTTCCGTCATCGACTTCGGCCTGTCACAAAAATTCTTTGCGCACCAAATCGGCCTCATGACTTACGGATTCACTCTCGTCGTGCTGTGGGCCGCAACCACGCACCCTCGGCATCGCTCAATACACTAGCCACGGATTAGCCCAATGTTCAGCATCATCATTCCAACATGGAACAATATCGCCTGCCTCAAGCTCTGCATCGACGGCATCAAGAATAACTCATGTTTCGATCATGAAATTATTGTTCATGTAAATGAAGGGAACGACGGGACGCTTGAGTGGTTGAATAAAGCCGGCATCAAATACACACACTCAACGGGAAACATTGGGATTTGCCTCGCAGTTGTCCCATCCCGTGCGATCATATTCCCATCCGTAGCTGGCCGTTGTTTGAAGCCCGTCTGCTTCTTCCGGCCTTTCTGAGCATGTTACAGCAGGAGTCCAAGGCATGAGCCGCATCCATCCGCTTGC
>SDAY01000131.1 GCA_006212015.1 Halothiobacillaceae bacterium | reverse complement strand
AGGCCGAGCAGAAGGCCGAGCAACAGGCGAGGCGTGAATCGCCCCCGGTGATCGCCGCGCCAGCTGCTCCGGCGGCGCCCGCCGCACCGGCGGGCGCCGAGGCGCCCGGCAGCTCGGCTACGCGGGCCGCCGAGATGGCCTTGCAGGAACGCCGCATCCACGAGTGCTGCGGCAATCAGGAGAACAGCCTCTACCTCGACCCCGCCCGGCGCGCGGATCTGTTCTTCGATCCCGCGGAGACCCTGTTCGGGGCCATGCTCGAGGCGGTGCAACTGGCGCGCCAGACCGGCACGCCCACTGCGGTCGACGGCCTCGGCCATCCGCTCGTGCTCTTCCCGGACCAGCGCAGCCTGTACACCGACATGCGCGAGCAATACCTGCGGCCGCTGTGCGTGCGCACGCGCAGCCAGACGCCGATGACGATCCGCGCCATCCCCATCGAAGACACCCCGGTCGCGGCCGCCACCGACCCGCGCCTGCAGCGCCTGGATGCCACCTTGTGGAAGGTGGCGCTGTGGACCGCGCGTGGGCGCGTGCCGCACGGCACCTCGCTGGATGCCCCCGTCAGCCTGCGCGCCTGGCCCAACCTCAGCCGCCTGGAGGTCATCCCCGGGGCGATGCAGATGACCGCGCTCTGGATCGCCCAGCCGACCAGCCTGCTGCAGACGGCCGAGCGCCTGGCCGTGCCCTACCGCTATGTATTCAGCTTCTTCACGGCTTGCCAGGCGCTGGGCCTGATCGAACAAACCACGGTGGCGGATGCGGTTGCCGTGCACAGCCCCCCCCCTGAGCAGTTGCCCGCGAAGGCAGAGCGTCGCGGTCTGTTCGGGCGCATGTTGAACAAACTCGGCCTCGGCTGATCGATGTAAGGAGAACACACCTTTGGCTCAGCACAAGATCATCTTCGCCGGCCCCGTCGGCGCAGGAAAGACCACCGCCATCCGCTCCATCAGCGATATCCCCATCATCACCACGGATGAGGATGCGACCGACATGACCGCCAACCGCAAGCCGCAGACCACGGTGGCGATGGATTACGGCCTGATGAAGCTCGATGGCAACGAGCGCGTCCACCTGTATGGCACGCCAGGCCAGGAACGCTTCGATTTCATGTGGGACATCCTCAGCGAGGGCGGCCTTGGGCTGGTGCTGATGCTCGACAACACGCGCGTCAACCCGTTCCAGGACATGGGGTTCTACGTCAACGCCTTCCGCGCCTTCATCGACAAGACCCATCTGGTCATCGGCGTGACCCACATGAACGAGCGGCCCGAGCCCGAGCTCGAGCGCTACAACGACCACCTTGCGAGCCTGGGCTACAAGGCCCCCATCTTCGAGGTGGATGCCCGCGAGCGGCGCGACGTCGCCCTGCTGGTGCAGGCGCTCCTTTACTCGATCGACCCGGGGATACGTTGACGATGGCTGAATACGAGCTTCTCCAGGGCGTTCACATCGCCCCCACGCCGGCGGGCGCCTACTTCGCCGTCTCCAGCCCGGTCGAGGATCGGGCGCGCGCCACCCTGATCAGGCTGCTGAGCAAACCCTCCAGCCCACCGTTCCAGTCCGCCACGCTGGGCGAGATCAGTGGCGCGACGGATCCGCAGGAGGGTCTTGAGCATGTCTACCGCCTGCAGGAGCTGGGCCTGGTGCAGGGCCTGTCGGACGAAAAGCACCCGCCCTCGGGGGCGCTGGAAACCAGCCTTCCCGGGATCCTGGCCGAACTGGCCGGGCGCGGCAAGGCCATGCTCGCGGACGAGCAGGGCTTCTATCTCGCCACGCATGGTTTCCATCACGAGACCGCCGAGGAACTGGCCGGCCTGTCGGCGGACCTCGGCTCGATGCACACCCGCCACCTGGGCCTGATCGACGGCAATCTCGGCCTGCATACCAGCGCCTGGGCCCTGATCAATGCCGGCGGGCTCAGCGAGATGGGCTTCTGGCCGCTGTTCATCGGGCGTTACCGCTTTGTCCTGATCGTCAGCGGCACGCCGAACCTGAACCAGCCGGCCATGCTGGACCTGGTCTGGATGCTGTTCCGCCGTTACGGAACATGAGGGGAGGTTTTCGATGAGCCGCATGCAGTTGATGGTCTGTCCTCACGACACGGCCAGGAATCCGGAGCGCTGGTTCCTGTTCGCCCAGTACCTGAGTCACCACCTTGGTGACCCGGTGCATTTCGAGCAGAGCCTGGACTTCGCCGAGTTCCAGGCGGGCATGGCGGGGGCGGATCTCGTCTACGCCAACCCCCAGCATGCACTGAAGCTTACGGACGAGCATGGCTACATCCCGCTGGCCCGCGCCGGCAACCTGTACGACGAGGCGGTGCTGGTGACCTGCGCCGAGTGCGATGCCCAGGCGGCCGACTTCCATCATGCGCCCATCGCCACCGTGCCGAGCATGCTAGTGACCCAGGTCGCATTGCAGTCCCTGCATCGCCAGGGTATCGACCCCGAGGGTCTGCGGCCCGCCGCCAACTGGATGGGCGTGGTGCAGGCCTTGTACAAGGGCGAGGCGCGCTTCGGCATCCTCTACAAGGACTTCTACGAGGGCATGAGCAGGCTCTCGCGCCAGCAGGTCAGGGTGGTGGGCGAGACGAGCGAGCGCTCGGTCTATCACTGCTTCATGCTCGCCCCGAGACATGCCGATCGGGCGGAGGCGGTGCGGCGGGTGCTGCTGGAGATGGCGGGGGAGAGCAAGGGCGCGGAGATCATGGCCAGCCTGCTGATGGAGCGCATGGTGGCGGTGGCGCCGGGGGATCTCGAGGCCATTCGCGCCCTGCGCGGTTAAACCTTGACAATTGAAGGTTTTTTTTCGTCAAATCAGCCCTTGGCGGACATGAAAAAAACATATGAGTGCGCCATCATCCCGGACTTTGTGAAACCCCTCATGAGGTGGATGTGATGACCGAGAAAAGATGTGCCATGGACACGCGCGAGATCGTCAGCCTGCTGGCGGATATCGCCGGCCAGGTCGAATCCCTGATCGGCGAGAAGGGCGCGGTCAGCGTCTTCCGCTATGCCGGCAAGCAGCTGGGCAAGCGCCTCGGTGAGGGCCAGAGCGGCACCGAAGACGATGCGCGCGCGCTGGTCGCCAAGTTCTTCCAGGACAAGGAATTCATGGATGAGGTTGCACTTGACGGGCACAGCGTCGAGCTGTCCGGCTGCAAGATCGGGCTCGTGCTGAACGATCGCGGCATCGCGGCCGGCAAGCATGCGCTGTGCAATTTTGGTTTCGGTCTGATTGACGGCGCGGTCGAGTCCGTGACCGGCAAGAAGATCATCACCCTGCATGTGTCCTCGGAGTTTCACGCCGAAGGCTTCACCTGCAGGGAAACGTGGTAATTCCGCCCATCCCGGGCTCACTTCGCAAAGGAACATCCCATGCGCGCTGACATGCTGACATCCATCCTCTCCGAGCTGAACGGCTCCTCGGCGGACATCGAGGCCTCCGCCATCGTCTCCACCGACGGCCTGATGATGGCCGCCCTGCTGCCGGGCGGCATGGACGAGGACCGCGTGGGCGCAATGAGCGCCGCGCTGCTCTCCCTAGGCGATCGCACCGCCAAGGAACTGGCCCGTGGCGGTCTGGAGCAGGTGCTGATCAAGGGCGACAAGGGTTACATCCTGATGACCCACGCGGGCGAGGATGCCGTGCTGACCGTGCTGGCCAAGCCGCAGGCCAAGCTGGGCCTGATCTTCCTCGACGTGAAGCGCGCGGCCGAGTCCGTCGCCAAGGTCATCTGAGTCCCCTTCGAGGGTGTTCGCGTGCATCCCTGTCGTTGTCGACGGCAAGGGGTGCGCTTTTCATGATCGGCGGCCTGCGAGGGTCGCCCGCACGAGAGGAGCTCCATCATGCTCAAGGACATGCATCCAGCGGATGTCGCCGGGTCCTTCCGGGAACATCACATCAATCTCTACGGTCTCGGCCCGCGCAAGGTGCTGGTCACGAACGAGGAGATTCCCTATCCCGATGGCAAGCTGATCGTCTCGCGCACCGACACGCGCGGCATCATCACCCACTGCAACCAGTCCTTCATCGACATGTCGGGCTACGCGCGGGAGGAGCTGATCGGGGCCGAGCACAGCATCCTGCGCCATCCCGACATGCCCACGCTGGCCTTCAAGGGCCTCTGGGACGACGTGCAGGCAGGCAAAATATGGCACGGCTATGTGAAGAACCTGCGCAAGAACGGCTCGTTCTACTGGGTCTACGCGACCGTGATCCCGAACGTGCGGGACGGCAAGGTGGTGGGCTACACCTCGGTGCGTCGCAAGCCCTCGCGCAGCAAGATTGGCGCATCGATCGAACTCTACAAGCAGCTCAAGCAGCAGGAAGGCAGCGCTTGGCAAGGTCCGGAGGCCTGACATGGAAACCGTCCATCAACTGACCGTCAGCCCGGACTTCACCCCGGACCACATCTCCGGCTGGTATGTCTTCAATACCTGGCTGCAGCGCAACCTCGGCCTGCATATCCATCTGGAGATGTACGACAGCTTCGAGGCCCAGCGCCAGGCCATCCAGGCGGACAGGGTCGACATGATCTACGCCAACCCCTATGACGCCTCCATGCTGGTGCGGGAGAAGGGCTTTCGCGCCGTTGCGCGCCCGCTGGGCATCGCGGACGAGTGCGTCATCGTCGTGCCCGCCGAGAGCACGGTTCAGCATGTGGAGGACCTGCAGCCGGGCGCGCGCGTGGCCAGCACCGACGATCCCGACATCCGGCTCGTCGGCATGATCATGCTGGAGGCGGCCGACCTGCACAAGGGCAACATCGAGTCCGTGCCGGTCGATGGCTACGTGCTGGTCGCCAAGGCGCTGCTGCAGGGCAGGGCGGACGTGGGCTTCTTCCTCAAGGATGCCTGGGACGGGCTCTCCAACGCGGTGCGCAAGCAGCTGCGCCCGCTCGTCACCAGCCAGATCTCCGACATCCAGCATGCCTTCCTGGTCGGGCCGCACCTGGCGGGCAGCGTGGAGGACATCCAGGGCCTGCTCGTGCGCATGGGCGAGATCGAGAAGGGGGCGGGCGTGCTCGAGTCCCTCGGCTTCCAGGGCTGGGAGGCCCTCGATCACGAGGAAACCGAGTTCATGATCGACCTGATGGACACGCTCAAGGCCGAGTAATCCGCTCGGCGCTCAACAAAAAGGCCCTGAACCTCGGTTCAGGGCCTTTTTCGTCGCAGGAGCGGACCTTGGGCCGCGATTAGAGGCCCATCGCGGCCCAAGGTCCGCTCCTGCAGGGCTTCCATCAGTGACGGAAATGGCGCATGCCGGTGAACACCATCGCCATGCCATGCTCGTTGGCGGCGGCGATCACCTCCTCGTCGCGCATCGAACCGCGTAGGAGCGGACCTTGGGCCGCGATTAGAGGCCCATCGCGGCCCGAGGTCC